>JAWXBI010000296.1:0-35223 GCA_034439915.1 Saprospiraceae bacterium
AATCAATCAATCGATAAAATACATATCGATCTGCCCTTTATTTTTCGCCTCCAGTTTTCCCCGATAGCTGCATGCATAAAAATCTTTGATCAGTTCATACGTAGATCCGCTGATATTGATTTTTCCCGGATGACTGGCCTGTTCCATTCGAGCAGCCGTATTGACGGTATCGCCCCAGATATCGTAGGCGAATTTTTTTATGCCAACGATCCCCGCTACTACCGGACCACTATTGATGCCAATCCGGATTTCAAACATGCCTCCTTCCTTTTTTCTCGCGTTTACAACCCTAAGGATCTCTTTCGCTGCTTTCACCGTGTTTTGTGCATGGGTAGGGCAGGGCTTGGGTAATCCGCATACTGCGAGGTAAGCATCGCCAATGGTTTTTATTTTTTCCATGCCATGGCGTTCAATGATTTCATCCATAGCTTTAAAGCAGATATGCAATTCGCTGACCAGTTCTTTTGGGGTCAGTTTTTCGCTGATGCCCGTAAAATTGACAAAATCCGTAAAGAGTACAGAGACCTCACCGTAATTCCTGGCTTCACTGATCCCGTTTTCTTTGAGTTCTTCCGCAATATCAGCGGGCAGGATATTCAGCAACAGGTCATCCGATTTTTTCATCTCTGTTTTTAACTCATAGGTGCGGGCTTCCACCTTGGTTTCCAGGAGGATATTCTGTTGATTGATGAGTTGTTCTGTTTCCTTTAAAGCGCGGATAGCCGTTTCCTGGGCAGCCTGCTTTTCTGAATTAATAGCTTTGATCTTGGCACCCAGGCCAAATGAAAATAAGATCATCTCTATGCCACTGCCCACCACAATAGAATTACTGGTATATACATCAAACGTAAATACATTTTGAAAAATAAGGATGAATACACTCATCGACACCAGCGTAACAATAAAACCATAGGTATAATATTGTGCAAAGGAATGGCCTTTGCGGTTCATCGACACTCCGGCAATTAACCCCAGGACTACCGTAAGTATCAACACCAATTGGGATAAGTTGGATGCGGCCTGAAAGCGATGAAATAGCGAATAGAGGATGATGACCACGTAAAGACCAAGCAGGATGTTAAACCATTTAACGATTTTTGGTAAATATTCTTTTAAACGCAGCGTGGCCACCACAAATAATACAATACTGATGCCTCCCAGGGAAGAAACGATATTGGTATGCATGAGTAGACCGTTAAACCGCTCCGGGATCATCAGGGTGGAATACCCCTTGGATATCATAAAAAATAAGGTTGCAAAAAATACCCAACTCGAGTAATAGAGGTATTCTTTTTCCCGGGAGATGATGTAAATACCAAAATTGTAAAAAAACAGCATGGCTACCAATCCGAGGTAAAACAAATAATATTGGGTGTTGCGGTGCTGTATATCCCGAATCGCTTCGGGAATTCCGATGGAAATGGGCAAAATTACGATGCGGCCAACCGACCTCAGGTAATACCGCAATACGGTGTCCTGTTTTTCTACGAGCAAGGTGAAGATCAGGTCAGCTGCTTTGACATCCCGCAGGGAATTTGGAAAACTCCAACCGTTCTTTTTCGACTTGTACTGTCCGTCCTCCGGATAATACAAAGTCACGGTGTCGATGTTGGGAAACCCCAGGCCCAACAAAAATTCGTGGGAGGTGGACACCCTGATATCCATCCTTGTCCATATAGCAGATTTGGTCACCCCGTAATTGGGTACAGGTTGGGGGCTTAAAGTAAATAAAGAATCACGCAGTAAAATTTCATCCAGGCCAAGGTGGCCGGTTTTGTCTTCAAAGAGGTAAACTTCTCCTCCTATCACCGGAAGATAAGTAGTGGAATCAGTAAGTACCAGGGTGGTACTTTGGGCTGAGGATATGACAGAACAAAGAAATTGGAATAGAAAAGAGAATAAAATTGGTTTTTGTTCCATTTAGTAATACGCTGAGTAAAATTAACGCCAATTAGAAATAAAACTAATTGATTCTTTAAAGGATAAATCATGGGGGCACACGACAGATTGCACTAAGGTTAGTTTCGTGCGACTGTCCCGAGCTACATCGGGATTATTCGGTCGGGCTTTGGCAATATGTGCAATTTGTCGTGCGCCCATATCATGGAGTGTAACCAGAGCGCCAAAGATTATGATTTAGGTGCATAAATTTAAATGTTCATACTCGCTTGAGCGGAATAGGTGTTGTGTGATTTTTCATAAACAAGACTTGATAGAGCGCTGCATCCGAAGCCTTTGCCGCGGCCACACAACAAGCCAGGTAATATTCAAAGCAGTTGAGAAATTCTTTCGGGTATCGGGTCAGCGTTCCACGGTTGTTCTTGAAATTGTTGAGCCAATGCTGGGCCGTATATCCATAATGGCGAATCATATTTTCTACATCCAGTAAGGCCAATGAATTTTTTTCGAGTTTTCCGGTCAACTCTGACAACCTGGGCTGACCCGACATGGGAAAAATATATTTTTGAATAAAATAATCATGGCGGTTGGTAGCTGCGTTTGCCCCTACACAATGGACCAAACCCAATCCATCTTCTTTCAACAAGCGATGGATGGTCTTAAAATAAGGGTCGTATTGATTGCGGGGCAGGTGTTCCAGCATGCCTATACTCACTAATTTGTCAAACTGCCCTTCCACCTCTTTGAAGTCGCCTAAAAGGATGCTGATCCGTTCACCCAACCCTTTCTGGGCAATTAGTCGATTGCCGGTTTCAAAATGATTTTTGCTATTGGTTACCCCCACGCCCTGTATTCCAAAATGCTCAGCGGCATAAATCAACATACCTCCATAGCCAGAACCTATATCCAGTAAGGTTTCGTTTTCTTTCAACCGCAGCTTACTGCATATCCGGTGAAATTTATTGATTTGAAGCTGTTCCAGGCTATCGTTTTCCTGGACTGCATAACCGCAGGAATAAGTAAGTGATTTATCTAAAAATGCATAAAATAAATCTATGCTGGTATCATAATGATGTCGCACACTCACCATCTGGCCCTGGATGCGACCTTTTAAACGGAAGGGTAAAACCTTGAGGGCCATTTTCCAATCGTTTTTTAACTTGGTTTCCAGATCGCTGGCCAGTAAAGCTTCAATAAAATTCTCCAGTTTGCCTTCAAGCATAACAAAGCCATCCCGCATAAACGATTCGCCCAACCCGAGATTTCCATAACTCAAAACTTCCTGATAAAATCCGGGTTGATTGATCTGAATGACAAAGCGGGCGCCGGGTTTTTCCGGGGGACCAAGCCGGACGGTGGTGCCATGTTCAACAATATCGAGGGAGAAACGGATATGATGTTGCAACAGGTCAATAAAGGCGATTTTTGCTTTGGAATGGCGGATTATACTCTGTTTGAGTACTTTCGGATCTTGCTCTTCAAACAAGTGGGTTGGAGAAGGAGCCTTAGGCGGAGTGCTCATAATGATAGCAGTTTATTGGGTTATTGAACAATAGGTTTCAGACCCAGAATAGAATCACAAAAATGATTCACCTCTTTTTCAACTGTCAAAAGATTATGCGATTTGACATATGACCCGATGGCATGATTGCCCGCATTGGGCACCGCAACTTTTTTCTTTTTAGAATCTTCCGTACCCAGTTGATCAAACATCTCCAGCATCTTTTCCACACGCACGACCTGATCCTGATAAACTTCATCTTTATAATAATACAACAACAGGGTAGGCTGGTGGATCTTGTGAAACACAGATGGTTTCATCGTGGTCTCTATTAATTCTTCCAGTTGAGGAAGAGCTTCGACCCGGTATCGTCCGTTCCAGTATTTTGAATATAAGGCCGTCGTGTCAGGTATCACGCGGTAATCCCCTCCCAGCACTTTTTTAGCAATATTCAACCCCCAGTGGTTATTGAGCATCCATGCCAGGGGATCCTTGATGGCAATATTGGGAGACATTAAAATTTGCCCCGCAATGTCAGGGAAACGGGAACTCAACATCAACGACAACGTACCACCGGTCGATGTAGACAGTACTATTACCTTTTCTCCGATTATTGAACCTATTGCCAGGGCTCCTTTGGCGTCTTCCCAGGCAGCGGAAGCCGTAAAATCCAGCAACGAATTGTCAGACACCAGTCCGTGATCTGCTATCCTGGACAAGTACAGGTTCATACCATATCGTTGAGCTAATTGCGTGTGAATGGGATCGCCATCCTCCTGGGAGGATGAAAATCCGTGCAGGTAGACCAGAGAATAAGGTGTTTTGGTTTTATTGGAATCATAAAACCAGACAATGCGGGCCTCATTATCTGGTTTTATGGAAAACCCCGCTTCTTTGTCGGCAACCCATTCCTCTATTTTTACTGGTTCTGAAGGCAATTGGGGCAAATCATCCGTGTAAATTGGCCTGGAAGGGGCCGGACCAATTAAATAGATCCCGGTCAAAATGGAAAGAAGAAACACCCCAATTCCAACCTTTCTTTTTGTTCCTTTTAAATGAAAAATCATGATTGAAACTATACAAGATTCGGATCATTACAGCAGTTCAGCGGATTATTTTTTCTCCAATCGGTTTAAGCCTGCTTTGGCTTTTTGATGCAGGCTGTTCCGGTAGGTATCCGGAGATAAGGCAAGGCATTGGTCATAATATTTTCTGGCCAGTAAAGGATATTGCAGGGTTTCATAAATCAATCCAATATTTAAAGCGGAGGCACAGGTATAATAAGCAGCACTGGTTTTACCCAGGTCCAAAACCTGCAAATAATCATGGATGGCCGGGGCATAACCCTTGAGACCATGGTAGATCCGGGCACTGCGGTAAGCGGTTTCTAACTTTAAATGGTCATCGGACATCAACCTGGAATAATTTTCCTTAAGCAGAGCCTGAGCCCGCTCCAGGTAACCACCATCAAATAATAACCTCACTTTTAACAACACCGGGTCAGGCAGTGCAGCGAGCCTGGATTCTTTAAGGGCCTGCTGGTCTTCATCGACCACGGCTTCACCAAATCGTTGTATATTTTCCATATTGGAGCGGTACCCTGCGCTGTTTCCCTGCATCAATTCATGCCAGGCCAGCTTCTGGTAACATTCTTTGATATAGTGTCTTCCTTTAAAATGGTGAATGTATTTTTTCAGATACAGAGGTGCATCCGGATCCAGTCGATGAAGTTTGGCCAACCCCAGCATATAGTCCAGAAAATAAATTTGAAAATATTCTTTTCCCTCCGGCTTTTGAGAAAGGATAACAATTGCCTCATCATTGAATCCTCTCTGGATGGCAAGGTTTGCGAAAACGAAACTGGCCAGCGGGCTCTGTCCCGGATTGATCTTGCTGGATCGCATCAGGCTCCAGGCTGAATCGATGTCATTATCAAAATATGCCATGACCAATCCATACATCACTGTAGTCTCCTCGGTAAATAAAAAAGGATGGTTTTGAGCATATTCAAAGACCCGATGCAATTCCTGCCGTCCCTGGCTGATGGTGCCGCTGATGCCTCCGAGCGCTTTTACGATCCATTTGAGCTCGTCTGGTATGGTACTCAGCATCGCATGGATGATACCCAGGCTTTTGAGATTCGGTACAAATTCAGGGTATAACTTCTGGTTTTCCTCCAGTAATTTATAAGCTCGCCGGATACGCTGAAACGAGGGAACATAAGAACCAAATTTAAGATAGACCAAGCCCCAATGCAGGTTGATTTCGGCAAGGGCATATCGGGTGTATGGAGAGGTTTTATCCCCAAGGATCGTGATTCTATCCAACCGCCGGGTTTCGGAGGATTTGAGTTTATCCAATAACTCTTTTTCTTCACCGATGTATAATCTGAAAAAGTCAATGTAGTCTTCTATAAAATCGACTGCCAGGTTATCCGGTTGGGTGATATGGAGTTGTTCCAGCCGCGTTTCTGCTTTAAGGAGTTTAAGATCTATTATGTCATGGTAGGCGAGGATGATCTCTTCGCTCCAATCAAAGGTTGCCAGAGGGGCTACATGATTCGATGGGTCTTGACCATAAGGTGAGTAAGGGGATTTAAATGAGTTCCCCTTGCCGGAAATGCCAGTCAGGCAAATCAATATTATACCAAAATGCAGGATGTTGTGCAGTCTGTCTATCAGGCTTCTACTAAGGAAATACTTTCGTCCACGAGTATCCGACCACAATGTTCACAAACCAATACTTTTTTATGCTGACTGATTTCCATTTGGGTCTGAGGGGGTATTTTATTGTAACATCCGCCACAGGAATCCCGGCGAACCGTGACCACAGCCAGTGAGTTTCGGTAGTTTTTTTTGATCCGTTCGTAAGCAACCAATAAGCGGTCGTCAATATCTTTTTTTGCCTTGTCCGATTTTTTGGTAAGTTTGGCAACATCCTCTACGGTCTTGGCAACGACCTCATCCAATTCAACTTTTTTAAGTTCAAGGTCCTTGTTTTTCTGTTTGATTTTTTCTGAGGTTGACTTTAAAGCTTCATCCTTGGAGGTCGATGAGGTCTCCGTGTCTTTGATTTTTTTCTGAAACAATTCGATCTCCAGTTTCTGAAGTTCGATTTCTTTCATGAGGGCATCATATTCGCGGTTGTTTTTGACGGTATCCAGTTGTTTTTCGTATTTGCCGATCAGGTTTTTTGAATCCTTGATCCCGGATTGAAACTTGGCTACTTCCTTCTCTACGTTCTTTATACTTTCTTCCAGCTTTTTGGAACGGGTATCGAGCCCGGTCAGTTCATCTTCCAGGTCGCTCACTTCAACAGGGAGCTCGCCTTTGAGCACCTCAAACTCGTTGATCTGAGAATCGATCTGTTGTAATTCATATAATTTCTTTAATTGCACAGCAACAGGAACATCTGGCTTTATCATTGGATATCAATATTTTAGATGTGAAAAAACTATTTTAGCTTTTGAAAAAGCGTCGCAAAGGTAGCAATTTTCAGGCAAAATTATACAAAATAATACACCGGGTTGGTACTTAGCCTGGTTTTATAAATCGGGGTTCCATTGACCTTTGGTTTCAAGAATTCCTCCACGAGATTAATGGTAAACCGCTCGCTTTCATAATGGCCCACATCCAGCAATAAGAGCCTGCCTTCGGCATCAAAATATTCGTGGTATTTTAAATCTGCCGTCAGGAAGGCGTTCGCTCCGGATTGTAATGCGAGAGGGATTAAAAAACTTCCTGCACCCCCGCATACTGCAACAGTTGAAATCGGCTGGTCCGGTATACCCGTATGTTTGATAAAAGACAACTGTAATTGTTCCTTCGTCCGTTGAAGAAATTCTATACCTGAAATCGGATTTGGCAGATGACCTATTAACCCGGCCCCGGTGATGTTTTCTTCATGGCGGGATCCGGGACGAGGCTGCAGAATTTGAACATTTTGAAGCCCAAGGAGTTGTCCGATCTTTGAATTGACCCCACTGATTATATTGTCCAAGTTAGTATGCAGTGCATATATCGCTATTTCGTTGCGGATGGCCTGGATGATGGTGCGTTCGACATAATTGTCGCCCGTTATTTTTTTTAGGCCTTTAAATAAAATAGGGTGGTGGGCAATGATCATATTGCATCCCAGGTCAAGGGCTTCTCTGACCACGTATTCTGTACTGTCCAGACATATTAATACTCCCGTAACGGCTGCATGGCGGTCCCCGGTAATCAAGCCTACATTGTCGTAATTTTCTGCAAACTCCAGCGGAGCCCAGGATTCAAGAATAGATGCTATGGATTGTATGGTCATCGTTGGTCTCTAATTTTTTGTTCTAGCCGGGTCGTGGAATAACCTTCAACAAACGGTATTGACATCACCTTACCCCCCTGCGAAGTGACCCAATCTGAACCCAAAATATCCTCTGGTTTCCAGTCCCCGCCTTTGACCAGGATATCCGGAGATAATTGATGTATCAGACGTTCAGGACTGTCTTCTTCAAAAATACAAACGGCATCCACACTGGCCAGTGACGCTAATACGGCCGCCCTGCTTTTTTCGTCCTGAATGGGCCTGTTGGGACCTTTAAGGCGACTGACCGAGGCCTGGCTATTGAGGCCAACCACCAGAAAATCACCAAGACTGGCTGCCTGCTGAAGGTAATCCACATGTCCCAGGTGGAGGATATCGAAACAACCATTAGTAAATACAATGACAGCCTCCTGATTCTTCCAATCGTCAGCCCTGGTCAGAAGGTCCTGGATAGTCAATATTTTTTGATGGTAAGCGTATTTCACCGCATCAAATTGTTTTCTTTTTTTTGGACAAAACCAACATTCCGATGAAACCAAATACCGAAATGGTGATGACCTGGACTACAATAAAACTGAGATTGGCATAAGAAAAACCATCTATGGATTGGATACCGTAGATTCCGAGGGCACTCATCGTCAGAAAATGATAGGGTCCTATTCCCCCGGGTGTAGGAATGATCATACTGAGCCCGCCAATAATGAAGACTATGAGTCCTTGTACCAAGTTGATACCCGCCGTAGGGGCGAATGCTTTTAAGCCCAGGATGGTCATAGAATAATATAAAAACCATATTCCGAATGACAACAGAATGATTTCGACCGGGTGATCACTCTTGAGTACACTGACGATCCCATCTTTAAAACCGCTGAGTTTTGATTTGATTTTTTCAATGACCGGGCTGTAAAATAAATCGGTACGGAATAAAAAAATAATAAACCCGATTCCAGCCAGTCCGGCAAAACCCAGGATCAGTAAATGCCACAACGAAATATTGGCTTTTTGACTGAGGAATTCATACAAAACCCTGGTTTGTAAAAAAAAGCCCAGACAGGTAATCAGAAATAATACGATCAGGTCAAGTAATCGGTCGCTGATTATCGTTCCCAGGATTTTTTCCAGCGGGGATTGTAGCCTGCGTGACAGGGCTCCTGCACGGGCAATTTCGCCCATTCGCGGCAAGGCAAGATTGGCAAAATAGCCCAGGTGAACCGCCCAAAACGTTTCCCAAAATCCTGCATGGATGCCAAGGGGTTTGAGCATGATTACCCATCTCCGGGCCCGCATACCATTGCTGATCACAAAGCCGAGCATGACCAGGGCGATTAATACCCGGTCGAGTTTTTGTATGTCTTCAATTAGTTTTGCCCATAACGAACAATTTCCCGCTTTTTCCGGATTTTGCATACACTGTTCCCGGTATACTTCCTGCTGGCTGCTGAAGACATAATAAAATAGAAAGGCGCCGAGGGACAAGAAAAGAACAAACCTTAAATAAGTGAAAATCCTGGCCTTATTCATCTAGCTGTGAGTCAATCGGTTAGATTCGTCAGGGTAAATATTGACCGGGGTGTATAACAAAGCTTCCTCCGGACTCATCAGGGCATAAGAGATAATGATGACGATATCACCAACTTCCGCCTTGCGGGCCGCTGCTCCATTGAGGCAGATTGAACCTGAACCCCGCGTTCCCTGGATTGCATAAGTTTCGAGGCGCTCTCCATTATTGACATTGACGATTTGAAGTTTTTCACCTGGATAAATCTGTGCCGCATCCATCAGGTCCGCATCCAGCGTTATGCTTCCGACATAGTTTAGATTGGCTTCCGTCACGGTCGCGCGGTGAATTTTGGATTTAAAAATCTGAAGTAACATTGGTGCAAAGTTAAGTATTGATCCAGGAAATACAGTGTATTTGGTAAAACCACTTTATTAAGTTTGGGGAGAAGAAGAAATTAATTCGCAACCTGAAAAGTATCGTATCAAGGTTTTACCTGGCCTGAAATAGTGAACAAATTTTTAGGACATTTTTCGGACGGTACTACTTTCATATTATAAATATATATAGTAGTTTTATCGTGTCGCAATACTGCATTTAATGCCACTTCGTTTTCTCCATTAATCTGGCAATTTGTTAATTCTATAAAATATATCTATATGAAAAAAAATTAATTTTTGTTTGTTTAGCCTTGTGTATACAGGTGCATGGGTATGCCCAGTTAAAAAGTATTGCTCAGGAATTAAACAGTCCGATTGGAGTGACTGCCGATGAATGGGGCAACAAATGGGTAGCTGAATCCGGGACAGGAGCGACGGATGGGGCTAGTGTAGTGGTCACTAAATCCAATAAAAAACATGTTGTAATCATGGACCTCCCTTCCATGTTTAACCCGGTTGCCGGGGATATTGTAGGCCCTTGGAAAGCCATTCCAATGAAGTTTGGTAAAATGGCAGTAATCATCGTGGGCTGTGCTCCAATCCTGGGAGGAATTTTTGGGAATATGGTCATCTTTGACCTTGCCGGATTTGTGCCCGGTACCAGTGCCCCACTGACCCTAGCCGATGCGGTGCAGCTAATCGATGTGGGCACCTTTTCATTTAATGCTTCGGACAACCAGGATTCAGATCCTTTCTCTGCAGTGCAGGATGAGGATGGGGTATGGTTTGTAGCTGATGCCGGCTCCAATTCCATTATCAGGGTCAGCAGAAATGGAAAAAATATGTCCGTATTTGCAAAGTTTTCTCCTTTTGCCAACCCTATTCCGGTAGGACCTCCAATGGTGGATCCCGTGCCTACAGGTATCGTTGCTATCCCAAAATACGGTGGGTTTCTCGTGACTACGTTGACCGGCTTTCCTTTTCTTGGTGGCAAGGCCGGAATTTATCACGTCGACCGCAGTGGTAATGTATCACCCTATCTTTTAGGACTTACCTTGCTGACAGATATTGCTATGGATAAATTCAAAAATATTTATGTCGCTCAGTTTGGTACCTTCTCGCTGGCTGGTGGATTTGCGTTTGGCTCGGGTCAGGTCATCAAAATCAGAAATGGTAAAATTATAGATACCGTAGCCACCGGCTATGGCCCTGGATCGGGGATAACTCTGAATGCTAGTGGAGATAAATTTTATGTCACCAGTTTATTCACAGGAGAATTGTTTGAATCCGGTATACCGGCAGAGGAACCAGCTAATTCCCTGGTGTCCCTGGAGACCCGTGGAATTGAAAATAAATTGTTATGGTCTTTGACTGCTTATCCAAATCCTGCCACGGATTTTGTCCAGATAAACTGGACTGCCCCCGATAAAGATATCAGGTTCGATATCGAAATGGTGGATATGGCCGGCAGGACCTGGTACCAGCAAAATAATGTCAATTCCTCCAACCCGGATCACCGAATCCAATTGGAGCACATGGTGTCCGGAAACTATCTGGTCAAACTAAAATCAAATCAGGGTACCGAAATCCAAAAAATTTCAATCCGAAAATAAAATCCAAACCTCATTTTTGATGTTTAAAAGGACAGGCTTTGGCTTGTCCTTTTGCATTTTGTCCTGTTTTGTTTAATTGACATCCTTTTATTAAAAGCAACTTTTTTAGGCGGATTGATTATAATATTCATTGTCAATCAGTCTGATTCCTTCCAGCCACACGGCGACACAGGCCACAGGTCTGGAACTCTGATGCCAACTAGTTACAGGATTTAAAGTCAGGCTGTCCACAATCGAAAAATACTCAGGTTTAAACCCAGGAGCATGAAGCAGTTCAAGGCAATAGGATTCAATTTCCCCGGGTGTATAAATCGGTATCCTTTGTTTGCCGTTGATCAAAACCTCGTAAATCAACGCAGCGCGTTGGCGACCTTCGGGGCTCAACCTTTTATTTCTTGAACTCATTGCCAATCCATTTTTTTCCCGGACAATAGGACATACGATCAGACGGACTGGTAAATTGAGCACCTGGATCATTTGGCTGATCACTGTAAATTGTTGAAAATCCTTTTGTCCCATATATAAACGGTCAGGCTTTACAATATCCAACAACCGGTATACAACGTTGACTACCCCATTAAAATGACCCGGCCGGTGTTGACCCTCCATGACCAGATCTAAACCCTGAAGGTCGACCACGATGGGTTTAAAGTCGGGTGGGTAAATTTCTTTTTCGTCGGGATAAAATAAAATATCTGTACCTGCCTCAGCCAGCATCCAGACATCTTCATCGTAAGTTCTGGGATAATTAGCCAGGTCTTTGGGGTCATTAAACTGGGCAGGATTGACAAAGATGCTGCTAACTGTTATATCATTTGTAAGCCGGGAGGTTTTTATGAGCGAGATATGCCCCTGGTGTAAGGCTCCCATGGTCGGTACAAAACCAACCGAATGTTTTTTTTCCCTTTCTTGCCGGATCCACCAACGGAGCCCACTGACCGTTTTAATAATAAGCATGGGTAAAATTAAATATTGATAAAACAAAAAGAGCCGGGTGTAACCACCAGGCTCCAAAAAAAAACCTTAAACGTCGAATGGGAATTATCGGATTACCTTAGTCTCCGTTCTTTAATTTGTGAGACATCGATACTGGCCACCGTTTTGTCACCGGCCATATAAACTGCTGTGACATCCAGGCTGATATCACTTTCTATCACTAAAAAACCTTCAAAGCCATGGATCAGATGAAGCCCAAAGTCCGTGACTTGCTGGCATGTAATGGTGGCAACTCCGTCACCTTTGAGTTCTCCCGGGAAATACCTGCCTATTTCAATTGCCCAGGCTAATTTTTTCCTGAATTTTACCGGTTTGGTCCAGGGATTGTGGATGTTGATGATGGTTTGATAGTTGCCGGGGAGAAAGGCCTTATCCTCCAGAGAAGTGCCGGGGATACTGCTTTTACAAATAAACTTTACTGCATATTGGAACTTGGGTCTGGCCGGGGCTACGATGATAGCCTTTTTTAAAGAAGATTTAGTCGCCATAATCAGAATTATTTAGTGGTTAATACCAGATAATGTATCGAGATCGCAATTAATTACCCGTATTGCGTTAAATTATTGTGGGAAAAAAGATTTTGCCGGGTAAAATGACAGCCGGTTCAAATTCTATCCATAAAATTGAAGGGCTTAGTTTAATTTAACATCAAATGGTTATCAGAGCTGATTATTTTTCCGGAAGGGCTATCTCCGGCTTAAATCCGGAAATAAAAAAACCCCTGATTGGGAAACAATCAAGGGTTAATTACCTGAGGTCGGAAGCGGAATCGAACCGCTGTAGAAGGTTTTGCAGACCTCTGCCTGACCGCTCGGCCACCCGACCTTTTGTTGGAGGGGCAAATATACAGATATTTACTATTATTTCTTCAAGAGGACCGCAGATGTCTTTGACCTATTTCGCAAATTTAATCGCAAATTTTATATACTTTTTTAAACGTGATTCAGTTAAAGGGACAACATGTCTAAATCCCGGAAAATGGTTTGGTTGAACTCAGGGACCATCTATCAACCAAGATGGCACTTGGTATCTTCTGGCCGCTTTCCCTTGCCATTCGGAATAAATATTAAAATAGACCTTGTCCGGATGGAGTAATGCCTGGTTTCTGTTCAATAAACTCTTTTCATGCAGTAAAAAAAAATCATTCCTTGGCCTCCAACACGAAAATCAATCAATTTATTCAACAGTTTGAATCACAGCCTGTTTGGCATATCCGCGCCCCTGGCCGCATCAACCTCATAGGAGAACACATTGATTATTATGGGGGGTATGTCATGCCGGCAGCAATTAACCGGTATACCGATTTGATCATCGGCAAAAGTCAGGGACCGAGTTGTATTTTTTCGCAGCTATTTAATGAACGTTACTCATTAGCCAAACCGGATGCATCACCACCCACCTGGGCAAAATATTTTAATTATGCTTTGCAGATTTTAAAGGAATCCGGTTATCAGACGATTCCTTTCAATTTGTGGGTGGACTCCAACATCCCCCTGGGTGCCGGCCTGTCCTCATCCGCGGCATTGTTGTGTGGTTTTGTAAGTTGCCTGAATCAATTGAATCAATGGTCATTACCTACACAAAAAATTGCCTATCTGGCACAAACCATTGAACACCGATTAGGAACACCTTGCGGACTGATGGACCAATATGCTTGTTTGTATGGAAAGAAAAACGCTTTTCTTTTACTCGATTGCAACAGCCTTTCCTTTCAATATATCCACGTCGACATGCAGGAGTATGAATGGGTCTTGATCAATACCAGGGTTTTTCATCAGTTGAATGAAGGAGGTTACGCACGACGGAGAAGGGAAGGGGAACATGCGCTGGAATCTCTTAAATCGTTTTATTCCAAATCCGGCAGTTACCGGGATTTTAATCTGGACGAACTGGATGAAATCCCTGTACTCACCGATGTGGAAATGAAAAGGGCTCGTCATGCCATTTCTGAACACAAACGGATCAGGTTATTTTCGGAAAGTGTCCTATCGAATGATTGGCTTACAGCAGGATCTTATATGTACGACACCCATTATAGCCTCAAAGACGATTACGAGGTGTCCTGTCCCGAAGCGGATTTTATTGTTTCAAAGGCACGAGAAAATAAAGTGGCAGGTGCCCGGATTATGGGTGGGGGATTTGGAGGTTGTGTGTTATGTTTAATCGACAAAAATCTGACGGATTCTTTTGTCAGCCGTTTGGTTCCGGAATATACCTCAGCGTTTAACCAGGCTCCCGCTGTTATCCAGGTCGAATTGGGTGAATTCAGTATCGATTTGTTATAGTCTGCACGTTTATTTCAATTATTCCTGTTCCGGTTTTACAATCACCCTTCTTTTCTTCACTTTTCTTAATTTTACCCGTTTGAATGAGAATTGATTTTCAACAATTTTTATCCGTCTGCCGGTTTGAAACATCGAGGAGCAGTGGACCGGGTGGGCAACATATAAACAAAACAGAAAGCAAAGTCCAATTGTATTTTGATATTGGGTCCGCTCCGCTGCTTTCCGTAGAACAAAAGGAACGTTTACATAACCGGTTTGCCAACAAAATCAATGAAGCGGGTGAACTTTACCTGCAGTGTTCCACCAGTCGATCTCAGGGTAAAAATAAAGAGTTGGTTTTATTAAAACTCTATCAACTCATTGAATCCATCCTGGCGCCACCTAAAAAACGATACAAAACCAAACCATCCCGATCCAGCATTGAATCCAGGCTGACCCAAAAAAAGTTGAATGCATCCAAGAAAGAAAACCGGAAAAAATGGTAATGGAGTTTATTAACCTGGCCACAACAACTGCGCATGGCCTGAGTCACAAGGATATCCTGTATAATCGAACCCGATGAAATAAATACTCCGAATAAAAATTATCTTGTGTGGCTAAGACCTTACCAAAGCCATGACTTTATCTGTTTTCGATTACCTGATCATCCTGGTTTATTTTTTATTTGTAATCGGTGTCGGGTTTATCATCAAAAGGAAGATCAAATCCAGCAACGATTTTCTTCGTCAATCCACCCGAATTCCATTATGGATTACCAGTCTTGCCTTCATCTCAGCCAATCTGGGTGCCCAGGAAGTTCTGGGCATGGTGGCTTCCGGGGCTAAATACGGGGTGATGACCGTGCACTTTTATTGGATAGGAGCCATCTTCGCCATGGTTTTCCTGGGGGTTTTTATGATGCCGTTTTATTATGGAAGCAAGGCCCGCAGTGTCCCTGAATACTTATCGCTTCGATTTGATGAAAAAACGAGGGGGCTCAACGCCATCTCCTTTGCTGTCATGACCGTATTTTCATCGGGCATTTCGCTTTATGCCCTGGCCAAATTGCTGGAAATCATTCTGCATTGGGATTTTGATCTCTCCATTGTTGTAGCAGCGGGTATTGTGATGGCTTATATTTTTTATGGAGGATTGACATCCGCGGTCTACAATGAAGTGCTTCAGTTTTTCCTTATCGTCCTGGGATTGTCTCCTCTGGTCATCGTTGCCCTGCACGATGTGGGGGGCTGGTCTGTTATCAAAGAAAATCTCGCCCCCGAACTGACCCATGCCTGGAAGTATATGGGCACAGCGGATGCCAATCCCATGGGTATCCATTTTATGTCACTGATTTTTGGTCTGGGGTTTGTAATGTCGTTTGGTTATTGGTGCACCGATTTTTTAGTAGTTCAAAGAGCTATGATTGCCAAGGATATGCAGGCTGCAAGACAAACCCCGATTGTAGCGGCACTGCCCAAAATGCTCATGCCTTTAATTGTGATCCTTCCCGGATTGATCGCCATTACTCTGATGACCCCGGCCCTGGCCTCCAAGGGATACTCGATTCCCACCGATGCCAATGGGGGATTGGATTATACTATGGTCCTGCCTTCTATGATCGCCCACTATTATCCAAGCGGACTGCTTGGTTTGGGCATCACTGCATTGATGGCATCCTTTATGAGCGGAATGGCGGGTAATGTGACGGCATTCAATTCCGTATTTACCTATGATATATATCAAGCTTATTTTGCTAAAAACAAATCCGACAAACATTATTTAAAAGTCGGGAAGCTGACTACGGTGGTCGGTATTCTGGCCTCCATTGCTACCGCTTATATCGCCAAAAGTTTTAATAACATCAACGATTTTCTTCAATTGGTTTTCAGTTTTGTCAACGGACCTTTATTCGCGACCTTTTTATTGGGTATGTTTTGGAAAAGGACCACCGGACACGGGGCTTTCTGGGGACTGGTAGCAGGTACCTGTGCTGCTGCACTCACCCATGGATTGACCCTGGCTGAAGGCAAAGGCGCCTGGATCTATCCCTTGGCGGAGATTAAAAGCGGTATGGGTCAGGCGTTTATTATAGCCTCCATGGCTTTTATTGCCAACTTCGTAACTACCCTAATAGTCAGTTTGATGACCAATCCCAAACCGGAAGCAGAATTAAGAGGATTGGTTTATTCATTGACCCCTAAAGAATCCTTTGCCAAAGGACCCTGGTATTCCAATCCGGTAACGCTGGGTATTATCCTGTTGACCATAACCGTATTACTCAATATCCTATTTTTCTGATGATGGACAAACTAATAAAAAGACTGGATGAACTGAATTTTGTGATTGGTCTGTATTTCGGCTTTGTGTCACTGATTTTATGGCTTGGTTATTTTACCAGTGACGACATGCACAGGCCGCTTATATTGTATACGGCCTTGACCTTCCTGATTTTTAGCGGGTTTATGATCTGGGTCAAAGGGATAGTAGAATAATTTTTTGACGTCGCCAGAATCAGATTTAACGTTAGATAAACACGGTCGGGGATAAGAATCAAAAAGGCTTATCCACCATTGCAGATAAGCCTTTCTTTCAAACTACCGGTTGAGTACAATACCTGATTTAATATCAACCCTGCATTAGGGTTAGGATACACCATTTTCACCATACACCTGGATAGGGTGGGTTGGTTTGTCAGGAAATGGCCTTGGACCTATTAGTTTTTCAACGTCAGACTTAACCAATACTTCTTTTTCAAGTAAGGTATTGGCGATCAGATTGAGTTTATCCCGGTTGTCCCGCAGGACTTGTTTAGCTCTTTCAAACTGGGATTCGACCAATTTGCGTACTTCGTCATCGATCAGCCTTGCCGTTTCATCTGAATATGGCTTTTGAAAATTGTCCTGGCTCATCCCATAAAAAGATACATTGCCTACTTTTTCATTCATCCCAAACACAGTGATCATGCTGTAAGCCATTTTAGTGGCCTGGTCCAGATCGCTTTGGGCACCAGTAGAAACCTTATTAAATACAATAGACTCCGCTGCCCTCCCGCCGAATGTCATACACATACGATCCAGCAAAGCCTCAGTCCGGGTAATATATTCTTCTTTGGGCAGGTATTGTGCATACCCTAAGGTGCCAATCCCACGGGGAACTATGGTCACTTTTACGAGTGGGGATGCGAATTCGAGCAACCAACCGCAAACCGCATGACCTGATTCATGAAAGGCGATGATTTCGCGTTCTTCCGGGGAGATGATTTTATTTTTCTTTTCCAATCCTCCAATTACTCGATCCAGGGCATAATTAAAGTCATCCATGTCTACTGCTGTTTTATTGCGTCGCGCGGCAATCAAGGCAGCCTCATTACAAATATTGGCGATATCAGCTCCTGCAAAACCGGGTGTCATTTCAGCCAGTATTACGGGATCCACATCGAATTTTAATTTAATATTCTTCAAATGGACGTTGAAAATAGCTTCTCTTCCTTTGAGGTCGGGGGCATCTATCCCAATTTGACGGTCAAACCTTCCTGGCCGGAGTAAGGCGTTGTCCAATACATCAGGCCTATTTGTGGCTGCCATCAGGATCACAGCTTTGTCGGTAGGGAAACCGTCCATTTCCACCAGCAATTGATTGAGAGTACTTTCCCTTTCGTCATTACCTCCCTGCCAGTTGTTTTTACCACGGGCTCGTCCGATGGCATCAATTTCATCAATGAAAATAATACAGGGCGCTTTTTCGCGGGCCTGGCGGAACAAATCCCTGACCCTGGAAGCACCGACTCCGACAAACATCTCAACAAAATCGGATCCGCTGATGGAAAAGAAAGGCACTCCGGCTTCTCCGGCTACCGCTTTCGCCAATAAGGTTTTTCCGGTGCCAGGAGGTCCAACTAATAAAACCCCTTTGGGAATTTTGCCGCCCAGAGCAGTATATTTTTTCGGGTTTTTTAAAAAATCAACCACCTCCATGACTTCCTCTTTTGCTTCATTGAGACCGGCTACATCAGCAAAAGTGACCGTAGGTGTAGAATCTTTTTCAAATAATGTGGCCTTTGACTTGCCTATATTAAATATTTGCCCGGCAGGTCCGCCACCGCCACCGCCACCAACCCGGCGCATGATAAACATCCAGATTGCAATGATCAGAAAGAAAGGAATGATCCATCCCAGGATGGGGGTCAACCAGTCGGTACGTTTGGTGTGGGTGATATAGATACGGCTGGCTTCAGGCAGCTCTTTGTTGAGCTCGTATACCTGGTTTTCCAGAGACTCCACGGAACCTACCGTAAACTCAAAGTGGGGATATTCACTGTTGACGGTATTTTTAGGGGCATCAGGGTATTTGGTGACACTTTCATTTTTGAGGTATACGTAGGCTTTTTCTTTATTGATTACCTCTATTTTCTTAATATCGCCTGATTTGACCATTTGTTGAAAACGGCCAAAATCAATCTCAGTTTGTTTGTTTTGGCTCAGCATCATCTGCATGATTAATATAAAGACGACGATGAGGCCATAAATCCAATAGATATTAAAATTGAATTTCTTGAGGTTCTTTTTATTTTTATCTTCCATGTCTGCTTTCCAAAATTACGGGTTATTTCATAAACATTTTATGGAGGCAATTGATTCTGTGTTCCGGTTAAATATTAGCTAAACCTGGTGGAATTCCACGGTTTTGGCATCACTCCACAACTGATCTATTTCATAATACTTGCGGGTGTCCTTGTAAAAGATGTGGACTATCGTGGTAAAATAGTCGATGAGGATCCATTTAGCCTGCGATTCGCCTTCGGTATGGTTTGGGGCCCGGCCCAATTTGGACTTGACAGTCCGGTAAATATGGTCAGCCAATGCTTTGGTCAGCGTAATATTGTCTGCCTCGCATACAATAAAATAATCTGCAGGGCCATCCAGGTCCCTGAGGTCCATAAAGTTAATATGGTGACCTTTCTTCTCCAGGATAGTCTCTATGATCAATTCGTTGAGGGGATCTTTGGGTGCCTTGAGTGCGGGAGCTTTTTTTCCTTTTGCCAAGCGATAGTTTTATTTTCTTTTGAAAATATATGTTTATTTGTCATACAAAAGTATGAAAATTGAGGCATATCAACCTGGTTTGATGGGGAAAGTAAAAATCCTGCTAGATCAGGTCGATTCTACACAGCTTTTTGCAGCCCAATTGCTTAAAGATTCCACAGTGGCCAATGGTACCCTGGTCATGGCAAGAAATCAGTCCCAGGGACGGGGAAGATTGGGCAAAACCTGGCAAAGTAACCCTGCTGAAAATTTTACCGGCAGCCTGATCATCAAACATTCATGGGAAACGGTCCCACCTCCTTTTGCCCTTAGCCAGGTCACGGCTTTAGCCATCCGGGCCCTTATTGAGGATCTTACCGGTCAACCTGTCCTGATCAAATGGCCCAATGATATAATTATTCTCAATAAAAAAATATCCGGTATTCTAATCTCCAATCAATGGAAAGGCCAACTCTGGGAATCCAGTATACTTGGCATCGGAATCAATGTAAATCAACTTTGCTTTGATCCATCCCTCCCCCAGGCCATCTCCCTGATTGGCCTGACTGGAAAATCCTTTGATATAAATGAGATCATTCACAAACTGATGTCCTTTTTAAACATCTACTACCAACAATTGTCTTCCGGGACTTTAGAGCAGATTACAAAAGCGTATCATCAGTACTTGTATGGCATAACCCACCCGGTAATGATAAAGCCTGGGACCAAGGATCAAACCTACCCAGCCAGGATAGTAGAGGTGGTCCCCTCCGGTGAAATCAAATTACAAATGGAGAATGGCGAAACCCGCTTATTTGATTTGGATCAAATCTCCATCTTGCTCCCATGAAAGCGATTTTAATTACCATTGGCAATGAAGTCCTGAATGGACAGGTAGTGGATACCAATGCAGCCTGGCTTGCCCAGGAATTATTGGCAGAAGGAATACCGGTCATAGAAAAGTGGTCCGTGTCGGATGATATTCAGGCAATTGTTCAAGCCCTGCAACAGGCTTCCGACAAAGGCGATATCATATTGACTACCGGAGGTCTGGGGCCCACAGCGGATGACCTCACCAGTGAAGCTTTTGCCCAATTCATGAAAATCCCACGGATATTTCATGCCCCGACCTATGCAAAAATTGAAATTTTATTCAATCAACTGGGCCGGTCACCCAGTGATTCCCATCTCGAACAAGCCAGATTACCGGAAGGCGTGGATGTAATACCCAATACCGCGGGTACAGCCCCCGGAATGCATTTTTTGTATCAGGGCAAACATTTCATCGCCATGCCTGGTGTGCCTTTTGAGATGAAAGCAATTTTTGACCCACATGTAAAATCCCTGTTGAGGTCGGTCAATTCAGGGCCTACCCGATTTAGTCATACTTTTTATACGGTCGGCGAAGGGGAGACCTTCCTGGAAGACCTCATAAAAGATATTACCCGGAAAGCATCAGCTAACATCGGTTTTGCCTTCCTTCCGGATCTATATAAAGTCAGGATCCGGGTGGACCTGGATAGTAATTCTAAAGAGGACTATGACCATTGGACAGCTATCATCAATCAAATCCGGGACAGACTGGGCAAATATCGAGTAGGTGAAGGTGACCTCACCCTGGAAAAAGCAATTGCCCAAATACTGACCAGGAAAGGGTGGATGATGGGAACTGCAGAAAGTTGTACGGGAGGCCATATAGCCCATCAGGTGACTTCCAATGCAGGAGCTTCCGACTATTTTAAAGGAAGTATCATAGCCTACCATAATCAGCTCAAAGTCAAATATCTTGGTGTAAATCAGACCACCCTGGATAGTTTTGGAGCTGTCAGTGAGGAAACGGTAAAAGAGATGGCTCTGGGTGCACTGGATGCCCTCAATACAGAGGTAGCCGTGGCAGTAACGGGCATTGCAGGTCCCGATGGTGGATCGGTTGACAAACCGGTTGGAACGGTTTGGATTTGTGTCGCTCTGAAATCCGGTAAACTCAAGACCAAAAAGCTACAATTGAGAAGGGACCGGCTGCTGAATATCCGGGCATCGTCCACCATGGCCCTGATTATGCTCTATGGGATATTGATGGATGAATAATTCGTACCTTTGAACCGATGGAACATGATCTTATCATGCCTAAAATGGGTGAAAGTATCACGGAAGCCACTATTCTCAAATGGTTATTCAGAGAAGGGGATGAAGTGAAACTCGATCAGCCCATACTCGAAATTGCAACAGATAAAGTAGATTCTGAAATCCCTTCGCCTGTTCAGGGAAAAATTACTAAAATTTTATTTCAGGAAAACGACATTGTGCCGGTTGGTACGGTCATTGCAAAAATTCAAATCCTTAACGGGGTCTCGATAGAACCGGTGAAACCCTCTTTGTCATCTAATGGTCATCCGGAAATCGCACTCCCATTATTGGAGAAAGACACCAGTCCTCTTGAAACGGAAATATTAAATGCTGCTGCAACCGTCCCCTATTTGCCGGCTGAGCCAGACCATTCAGAACCCGGGAAGGAATCAGCCCACAACAGGCCGGAGCGTTTTTATTCTCCTTTGGTCAGGACAATCGCTAAAGAAGAGAATATAGCATTGACTGAACTCGATCAGCTGGCAGGTTCAGGATCAGCAGGTCGGGTCACCAAAGCCGACATCTTAAATTATGTAGAAAAGAAAAAATCCCATCCGGTACTGGGTGAACCGGATCAGGTCCACTCGCCCCGCCAGGGGGCTATTATATCCGGGACCACGGCTTCGGGTGAACATGAAATCATTGAAATGGACCGCATGCGACGGTTGATTGCAGACCACATGGTCAACAGCAAAAACATAGCCCCTCATGTGACCTCATTTGTCGAAGTGGACGTCACCGAAATTGTTTTATGGAGGAATAAAATAAAAAATGCTTTTCAATCCAAATACGATCAAAATATCACGTTTACTCCAATCTTTATTGAAGCGGTGGTGCAGGCCATCAAACAATTCCCATTGATCAATTCTTCAGTAGAGGGCTATAAAATCATTAAAAAGAAAGATATTAATATCGGAATTGCTACCGCACTTCCTTCAGGCAATCTGATTGTTCCGGTGATCAAACAAGCTGACCGGCTTAGTCTGGTTGGTTTGACCCTGGCGATCAATGATCTGGCCAGGAGGGCGAGGGAAAATCAATTAAAAGCGGATGAAGTCAGTGGTGGAACATTTACCCTCACCAACGTAGGTTCCTTTGGAAGTCTGATGGGCACACCTATAATCAACCAGCCCCAGGTAGCTATACTGGCAACTGGTGCTATCAAGAAAAAACCAGCCGTGCTCGAAACCGTTCACGGCGATGTAATAGCCATCCGGCATTTTATGTTTATGTCCATGTCCTATGATCACCGGGTAATTGATGGTTATTTGGGTGGAAGTTTCCTTAGAAGAGTAGCTGATCTTTTAGAATCTTTCGACACCCAACAAACCCCCTGAGTAATGAGGAAAGGAATAACCAGATTTTTATTTGTCCCCTGTTTGATGGTTTGGACTGTTTTTTTGTACGGACAATCCATGGAGTTGATGATAAAACAGGCTGATGGATTTTTTAAATCGAAACAATACTTCCGGGCGGCACCGTTGTATCTGCAGATCAGTGCGCGATATCCCCAGGACCATCTGATTTTATTAAAACGGGCTATCTCAGATTATGAAACCAACAACCTGGATTCGGCCACGGCGATTGTCCATCGTTTAATGGGAATGGCCAGAACGGAAACTAGTTATTCTTTTTTTTTAGCGGGAAAACTGGCACAGGCAAAAAATAATTTTCCGCAAGCTGCTATTCATTTTAAACAATATCTCAATCTGGTAGAAGCAGGCAGCGCCGCGCATACGCAGACCATAGATGAAATAAAAAGATGTGGCCAGGCCATTAGTTTGTATTCTGAAACCAATGGGGCATTGATTGAGGGGGCAGGCAATGAAGTCAATACAAGCTGGAATGAAATCATGCCTATTCCGAGTATCAATCTGGATTCCCGGTTTTATTTTAGTTCGGACCGTGAATCCGCGGGATTGTATGCCAATTATTCCCCGGATTTTGAAATCCCTTATGATATGTATGCCAGCAGCCTGTATAACGGAGAATGGTCAGAAATCGCGGCATTAAATCCCAACCTGAATACCAAAAGTCATGAGATTTTATCCGACTTCAGTGAAAATGGAAGGATTGTCTTTTTTAAAAGAGGACCTTCCCTGAGCCAATTAAAATTTTACGTGGATACGTTTAAAATAGAGTCCCTTGAAATCCAGGACGCTGTTTTAATTGATATTCCATTCTTATACAGCAGCGACGAATTATTTTACTTTACGGATTCATCGGTCATTGTCGCCAGCAATCGCCCTGGCGGTTTAGGTGGGTATGACTTGTATTATACCAAACGGGTGGATAAAGTCTGGAAACCCCTGACCAACCTCGGATTCAAAATAAATACTCCATATGATGAAGTAAGCCCTTCGCTCGCAGGGGACGGGCGTACCTTGTTTTTCAGTAGCAATAATCTGCATAGTATCGGTGGCTACGATATTTTTTCTGCCCGTTATGATGACCAGAAACAAACCTGGTCCGATCCGATCAATTTTGGTATGCCCATTAATTCCGGGGGAGATGATCGCTACTTCAGGTTAAATAAAAATAAACTGGGAGGCTTGTTTGCCTCTACCCGCAAAACCGGAGCAGGTGGCTACGATATTTATTTCGCATATTTTAAACAATCACCAGCCCCTCAGGCAGAACGATCCAGGCCTGAATTTTTTGCAGATGTACCGGAATACAAGGCTTCAAAATTGGCTGGTGGGCCGGCCTCCGGTAATCATTCCGGTGAAGTCCAGGAGCTAGTCCAGGTACCGGTATTATATTATGTCAGCGATGAACAATTAAAATTGCCATCGATGGTTAAAAAGATGGATGAGGTGGTTAGCATACTTAAAAGTTTTCCAACCCATAACATTATTATTGAAGTATTTACTGACCGCAGTGCAAGGACGGTATCCATGGACATTTTGTTTTCCATCAAAAGAGCAGAAGCGATCAAGGAGTATTTTATTCAACAGGGCATTAAACCATCGAGGATACAAGTAAAAGGCTATGGATCCGGTTTTCCCGTTGCCCTGGAACATGCCGACGGCAAACCCAACCCGGCTGCACAAAGTTTGAATCGCCGGATAGAGTTTTCCATATTTTATCCGGAGCCCCGCTCCGAAGAATCTCAGAAGTTTTATAAAGATTCGGTAATCGTAAATGGAACGATGAGTGTCGGTGACCGGGCCGGATTTATTTCAGAAGAAGCTGAACTCAACTACAAAATAATGTTATTATCTTCCACCAATGCAGCAAATTTTGAAGTGGACCAATTGATGCAGACCTTTATTGAAAAAAATAATAACACCGGTAAATACGAATTAATGACCGGCGTATATCCAAATTTTGTGCTGGCCAATGCAGCCCGGAAATCATGGATCACTGCAGGTTATGAAGATGCATTGATTATTCCCTATTATTCTAATCAACGGATCCCACAGGCAATGATGTCCAGGTGGAGTGAAAAATATCCGGACCTCCTACAATTTATCTACCGCAGTGAATAACCATTAAACGAATGAAAAAGACAAAAATTTTTTTAGACCAGGGTCTTAAGAACATTATGACCGTGGGCACCATTACCAGGAGCTCCTCCTTTCTGTGCAAAGAGATCTTAAAGCAAATCGAATTTTCCAGCGGTCAGGTAGTATTGGAATTAGGCGCAGGCGACGGAGTGATCACACATTATATATTAAAAAAAATGCCGCCGGATGCTACACTCATTGCTTTTGAAATCAATCCGGTCTTTTGTGAAGCATTAAGAAAAATAGAGGATAAACGGTTAATCGTGGTAGATCAGGATGCGGTACATCTGGGTGAAATTTTAAAATCGCTTCATATCGAACAATTGGATCATGTGATTTCCGCGATCCCCTTTGTGATCCTGCCGGAACATGTTGCCACTCAAATCATTCAGGCAGCCTTTGATCATATGGCGCCGATGGCTAAATTTGTCCAGGTCCATTATTCCTTATTGGCAAAAAAAATGTATGAAAAGATATTTGGCCAGGTCGCTGTCCGCTTTGTCCCGTTTAATATACCTCCGGCATTTCTGCTGACCATGCAAAAATCGACGGTCAAATCACCTTTACCTTCGTTAATCCTGTAATAGTATCGGTGACCGGCTCATTCATCCATACCAAATAATAACCGCCTCCTCCTTTTCCACATAGTTTGATATAATATTGATGGGTATCCAGGCCACGCGCCCACCAGGACATGATTGCAGGTGGAATCAAGGGCTGGAAGTACTCAAATTGCAGGATGGATACGGAATGGAACAATTCCGGTAAATCATGTATACGGTCTTCCATCCAGGCACCGATCAGGGAATGATTGATTTCCGATAATACATTTAATTTTTCTTTGAAAATTTGTTTTTCCATTTCTTTATAAAACCATTGAATGGAATTGATACCTCCCCTTAAAGTTCCGGAATCCAATAAATATAACAATCCATGCCCTGAAGGACCGGGGTGAGAAATTGGATTCACCTCAGTTAGTTTTTTATTCAACAAGGCAAAGCTTTGATTTTTATAGGAGATTAACGGATCAAACCCCGAACTGGTGCCATGAAAATGATGCTCCATCAATGCGAGTTGGGCTTGAATGATAACAGGATCTATTTCATGGGAGTGGTGGTAATGAGAATAGACTGCTGCAGTCAAAGCCCCTGAACTGCCCAATCCATAGCCTACGGGAATATCGGATTCAAAGTGCCAGCCCTTATGGATGTCATGGATTAATCTTTCGGCTTCAATAAATTCGACATTCTCGAGATAGGTGCCAAAAGAAAGCAGGGAAGTATCCGGATAATCAGACTTCTTCCAAATCCCGGAATACAAATCAAATGGAATCGCCAAAGCATCACCACCGGTCAGAACGGTAAATTCACCTGCAATTAATAATTTGGAAGGAAATCTGCGGTTTATTGGCATGAGCATGTACGGCAAATTATTGTTTACCCTGTCGGGCTATCCGGATCAGGATTAAAGCCAGCATGCCGAAACATATTGCTCCCAATAAATTATAACCTGCTGTCCCTAGTATGGATTGCATCCTGGTCCCTAAGCTCCATTTTTCAAGTGCATCCAGATATTTTACCGATAAAATAGCAATGATCACACCCGCAAGGGCTCCCCCGGCAACCAGGCCGGTAGCAAATAATTTGCCTTTGCTCAACTCTTCATCTTCGGCAATTACAATAGTGTCTTTTTTAGTCCTCCAGTCAACCCATCCCTTGACCATACCTCCTATAAAAATGGGCAGGGTGGTACTTAAAGGAAGGTAAAGTCCAACCGCAAAGGAGAGTGCATTGGCCCCACACAATTCCACCGTAACTGCCATAAAAGCCCCAACCAAAACAAACTGCCAATCCAGGTTGAACGATAAAAGCCCTTTGATCAACGTAGCCAATAATGTTGCCTGAGGTGCAGGGTATTTGTCTGATCCGATGGCATGGGCCAGTCCTGTTCGCAATACTTCTGTATCCTGATCCAGGTAACGAATAGTAAATCCAATAACTATAGATGAAACAATCGTCCCGATGAAAAGCGCAATTTGTTGATACCGGGGCGTAGCGCCTAATAAATAACCCGTTTTGAGGTCCTGGGAAGTATTGCCGGCATTCGCTGCTGCAATACAAATAATAGAACCTACCACCAATGCCATCGGTTCATAAGCTTTACCTGTCCACCCCAGAGCAATAAAAATCAATGCCGTACCCATCAGGGTAGCAATCGTCATGCCACTGATTGGGTTAGAACTGGTGCCGATCAATCCGGTAATCCGGCTGGATACCGTCACAAACAACACTCCGAAGATCAGGATAAGAATCCCTATCATCAATTTGGAGAGCAGGCCTTCGCCGGGGATACCTGGCATAATAGCTATGATGAAGACCAATACCAGGCTACCAATCCAGACGACTTTATTATTCAGATCCCTGTCTGTCCGGTTGGGTTCTTCGATAGTGCCTCCCTGGCCTAATTGGATAGTGGCAAAACTGTTTTTAAACGACGAGATGATCGTGGGTATGGTTTTTATTAGAGTCAGCAGACCACCGGCAGTCACAGCACCGGCACCGATTTGCCGAATATAAGCCCGGTACAAAGCGATTTCAGGACTTGCAAACTCTTTTAATTCGGGATCCCAATTACCTGGTCCACCAGCAAGGGTGATGTCAGCCAGATACCCTAGTTTGACGAGTTGCAAGGCAATGGTTTCAGGTGCAACTACGGTGGCCAATAATGGATTCAAAGCCAGCCAGGCTAATACTCCACCGGCAACCAGAACACCCGCAATCCGCGGCCCGATAATATATCCTACTCCTAAATATTCCGGGGTTACATCTGCATTAATTGTGGCAGCTGGAAAGAATCTGTTTTTGGCTTCGGTGACGTACGTTGGTGTCTCTGCTATAAAATGAATTATTTTTTGAAGAAAAGCATATACCGCGGCAATACCCAATCCAAGGAAAGCCGTGCGGGCAAAATCTCCTCCTTTTTCTCCTGCGATCAACACGGCCGCACAAGCCGTGCCTTCAGGGTAGGGGAGGTTATCGTGTTCCTTGATGATCAGTGGCCTCCTCAGGGGGATCATCAATAAGGTACCCAACATACCACCCACCATCGACAGGGTCAGTATGGTCATATAATTAAAGTAAGAAGCAGAGGATACCTCACCATCTCCGTTTGCAGATAAAAATAAAAAAGCAGGCAACGTAAAAGCTACCCCTCCCGCAATAGCTTCTCCCGCCGAGCCCGTGGTCTGAATAATATTATTTTCGAGGATGGTGGTATTGAACAATCGGCGGCCAATTGAAATGGCCAGGACCGCTATAGGAATTGAGGCCGATACCGTCAATCCGGCTTTTAATCCCAGGTATACCGTGGCGGCACCGAAAATCACCCCAAACAGTGAACCCAAAAGGATTGCCCTCCAGGTAAATTCAGGCATTATAGTGGATGAAGGCACATAAGGACTGAATGGTTTTTTATCCATAATCAATAAAGATTAATCAGCACATAATTAAAGCGGGAAGTCATTATTTTACTTCACCCATTAATCGTTTTATCCATGGGGTGAGTGCAAACATGATGATTGCGGAAACAGCACTGGTAACAAAAACGTAAAAAAAGATTTTCGGCAACGGATAAGATTCAAACATACCACCAACACGACCGCCGATCCAATTGCCCAGGGCAGCTCCCATAAACCAAATCCCCATCATTTGACCGACAATTCGCGGTGGTGCCAGTTTGGTCATTGCACTCAGGCCGACCGGGGAAAGAAACAATTCGCCCACCGTATGTAAGAAATAGGTCATGGTAAGCCAGATAACCCCAACGCGTACTGAATCTGAAGTAATCATTTGAGCAGCAGGTACCAGGATCAGGAAACCCAGACCTACAAACAAAAGACCGAGAGCAAATTTGAACGGCGTAGAAGGCTCTTTATCTGCTTTCTTGAGTTTAATCCAAAGTATTGCAAAAACAGGGGATAACAACAAAATCCACATGGAATTAATGGATTGCCACCAGGTCGTTGGAAAATTATATCCAAACAACGAATTATCGGTATTGCGATCTGCAAATAAAGTCAGGGTACTGCCAGCTTGTTCAAAAGCGCCCCAAAATAAAGCAGCCGCCAGGTAAAATATAATGATGGCAATGATCCTTTTAACTTCCGGTTTGGTATACCCGCCATTTTTAAACAAAAAGAAAAAATAAATAAAAGGAACAAATAATAAAATATAACCCATAAGATCAGACAATCTTGTAAGGTTAAATATATATAGACCCTTCAAGTGGATGACGGCCATTAAAACGACAGCCAGCACAGTAAAGATCAACGGTTTTTTTATCAATTGAAATGAGCTGGCAGAAGATTCATTGCCTGCATCAACTTTTAACCCGGCGTCGCCCAGGTACCGGGCACCCCACTTAAATAGTATGAGCCCCAATATCATCCCGGCACCCACGATTAAAAAACCATAATTCCAATCTATTTTTTCACCCACCGAACCTGCGACCAATGGAGCTATAAATGCCCCCAGGTTGATCCCCATATAATAAATGGAAAATGCACTGTCCCTCCGGATATCACCAGGAGCGTAAAGTGATCCAACCATAGTGGATACATTTGGTTTTAATAATCCAGTCCCTAAACAATTCAAAACGAGGGCAGCGTAAAATCCCATTTCTCCCGTATTTAAACCGATGAGTATGTTGCCGGCGGCAATGATGACACCACCCCAAAAAACGGAATTTCTGGCTCCGAGGATTTTGTCGGCCACCCATCCACCGGGAAGGTTGGTAATGTATACCCCCGCAACATACATGGCATACAACGCCCCCGCTTCGCCTACGCTGAGATTGAGGCCGGGGTTTTGCCCGGTTACGGAAGCAGTCATATATAAGATCATCATCGACCTTCCGCCATAATAGCTGAAACGCTCCCACATTTCTGTCCCAAACAAGACGGCGAGGCCTTTGGGGTGTTGTTTAAATTGGGGAATCACGATGACCGCCAGCAAGGCAAAAAAAGCGAGGAGTCCGTATATCATTTCGATTTATTAATTGGTATGAAGTTTTAAAAATAGTCAAATTCTTATAGAATCAAGGCTCTTTGAAACTGACGTAAAATAATTTCATGGGAGTTTAATTGTTACCTTTATGCCGCTATGGAGATCTTTGATTTTATCTTTCATATTGACCAGCACCTGGAGACTTTTATCAGTCAATATGGCTTGTTGATTTATCTCATTTTATTTCTGATCATTTTTTGTGAAACGGGACTGGTGGTGACTCCATTGTTGCCCGGAGATTCCCTTTTGTTTGCGGCGGGTGCACTGGCTGCAAATCCGGTATATGGATTAAAAATAGGTTACATCATTCCCCTGCTGATCATCGCTGCATTATTGGGAGACAATACCAACTACTTTATTGGAAAATATCTGGCTAAAAAAGGGGCGGGGGCAAAATTATTTGGGGTCTTTACCATCAAACAGGAATACATTGACCGCACCCATAGCTTTTATGAAAAATATGGTCCACGGACGATTATCATGGCTCGTTTTGTACCCATTGTCAGGACGTTTGCTCCCTTTGTTGCCGGGGTTGCTCGCATGACCTACAGTAAATACATAAAATATTGTATTGCGGGCGCTGTTTTATGGGTAGTCGTGGCCACCTTGGCAGGATATTTTTTCGGTGCCCTGCCCTGGGTTAAAGCTAATTTTGAACTGGTCGTCCTGGGAATAATTTTCATTTCGCTGTTACCCATGGTATTCACCTATCTTAAACACCAGCAGAACAAAAAAGCAGCAGGTTAATTCACTTTATTCATTGCGCGATCAATTCCTGCCAGGGCAAATTCGAGGATACCTTCTGCTCCCCGATCAAAGACTTTTTCCAATTCTTTGAGCTCATCTTTAGTCCAATTACCTAACACGTACTCAGATTGTTTTCCTTTTGGAAAGTCTTTACCTATTCCAATCCTTAGCCTGGGATAAGCCCGCGATTGCAGGTGCTCTTCTATACTTTTCAACCCATTATGTCCGCCGTCACTGCCATCTTTCCGCAATCTCATTTTGCCAAAAGGCAGGTGAAGTTCATCCAGAATGACTAAAACCTGTTCGGGATACAATTTGAGTTTATTCATCCAGAATAAAACCGCTTTTCCGCTAAGGTTCATATACGTGTCCGGCTTGATCAGGACCAAATTCCTTCCTTTGATTTTAATGTCGGTGCGAAGACCGAAACGATCAGGACCCCATGGTGCATTCACCCTGGTACACAAATAATCCAGGAGCTGAAAACCCACATTGTGACGGGTCAGGGTATACTCGCTTCCAGGATTACCTAAACCAACAACCAAAAATTTCATAATAGACAGAGGGTCAAAAAGAAAGGCGAAAATAGCGATTTACTGATTGTGGGTGAATAGTCGGCTATCTTTGAGGTCTGCATGCCCACGATACCGCTACAGGATTGGAAAAGAATGTTTGGTCATTTGAGTTTGAAGAAACTGGCCAACCTCTTTTTAGTGTACAGTTCCTATTTTCTGGCCCGGGTGTCCGGACGTCCATTTCACTGGGGCATGCCAATCAGTTTATCTTTCGAACCTACTACGGCCTGTAACTTGAGGTGCCCTGAATGTCCCAGCGGATTAAGGTCATTTTCGAGGCCTACCGGTAATCTGAAATTCGATTTTTTCCGTACTTCTATCGATCAGGTAAGCCCTTATCTGTGTAATCTTTTATTTTATTTTCAGGGAGAACCCTATATCAATCCGGAATTTTTAGAAATGGTGTCTTATGCGGAAAACAAGGGTATCTATACAACCACCTCGACTAATGGACATTTCCTTACTCCTGAAAATGCTCAAAAAACAATAGAATCCGGGCTGAGCAGATTAATTATTTCCATCGACGGGACTACCCAGGATATCTACCAACAATACCGTAAAGAAGGCTCCCTTGATAAGGTGCTTGCCGGTACCCGTCAGCTGGTCCAGGCCCGTCAACAAGCTGGTGTCCAACATCCTCATATCATAATCCAATATCTGGTAGTTGGACCCAATGAGCATCAAATCCCTGAAATCTACCGGCTGGCGAAAGAACTGGGGGCAGATGAGGTAAGACTCAAAACAGCCCAGGTCTATGAATACGAAAATGGTAATCCGCTGATACCGAAAAATGAAAAATATAGCCGATACAAAATATTGCCGTCTGGCAGGTATCGATTGAAGAATAAAATGCTTAACCATTGCTGGAAAATGTGGCATGCTTGTGTCATCACCTGGAATGGTATGGTAGTACCCTGTTGTTTTGATAAAGATGCTACGGAAAGAATGGGGGATTTAAAATTGGAGGGTTTTAAATCCATATGGAAAGGGGAGTCTTATAAGTACTTCCGGACTAAACTATTAAAAGGACGAAAAGAAATAGAGATCTGTAAAAACTGTACAGAAGGCACCCAGGTTTGGCTGGAAGCATGATCGATCAGCATCCAACCACAATCCAGGGGAATATTAAATAAAATTAGGGCCTGATAGCCGGAATTTCCTTAACTTTATGGGTTATGTATGGATAAGCGTAGCCGATTCACACGTATATAAATAAACTTTAATTTATAGACACTTGGTTGACTGAATTTTCGAATAAAAAGTCAAGAAGGCGGGTAATCAAAACGCAAACCACAAGTTCAAGTTACTGGTATGATTGCAACACTAAATAACCCGATTTTTTATAAATCCATCTTCCAGGGCCGATTAGAATTTGGTGCCGGTAAAAATATTGAGAAATCCCTTCAGATGTATCAGATCAGATCTGAACAATATTACCGCAACGAAATTATGTTTAAACCAGAACAGATTTTTTTTATGGATCAGGGGTATATCGATATTCCCCGGCTGGTAACCCAATCTACCGAAAAAACCTTTACCAATACACTCAATTTGTTGGAATATATAGCCCAGTTTGCTTCAGCAGGTTCCCTCGGTGCCTGGCTGATTGATTCCGGTAAAATATTGCGCCATAAAATGATCGAACCCCAAAGTGACAAAGTAGCGGTTCAGGAATATCTCAAAGGGCGTAAACTGATCGGCACCAAAGGCAAAGAAAAAGAAGCTATCCAGGCCCTTGACCTTGCAATCCTGAAATATGAAAAGCATAGCCAGGCCTATGAACGAAGGGGCTATGTCAATTTTACCCTGAAGAATTATAGGGATGCCATGTCCGATTTTAATAAAAGCATCCAGTTTGATGAAAACAATGCCCTCGCTTATTTTGGCCGTGCTCAGGTATACCTATACGAAAATAAAATAGACCTCGCCCTTTTGGACCTTGCATTGACCATTCAAAAATCATTGGCTTTACAAATGGTTCATTGGCAGGCTCGTTTCCAGAAAGGGGAGCTCCAATATACTTTGAAACAATACAAAGAGGCCTCTTTTGAACTTAAACTTTTTTGCGACCGGAAATTTGACCCTAAAGACATAAGTTATCTCAAAAAAAGGGATGCCAACTATATCTATGGTAAAATCCTGATGGAGCAGGAACAATTTGATGAAGCTGCTCAACGATTTAATGCTGCCCTTGCCGCGCTGGAAGAAGAACCCAAGGCCGCTAAATTCTCCAAAGCTGACATATTGCTGCAACGTGGACTGGCTAAAAAATTAGCCGGTAAAAACGGATTTATGGCCGATGTTAAAGAAGCAGCTACCCTGGGAAACAAGGAAGCAAAAAAAATGTTGCAGCCCAAAGCCTGAATGCCGTTTATATTGACTGCGTCTTAATGCATAGCTCAACGGCCATGATTTTATTAAACCGGAATTTTTTTCATCAGGTTGCCATGGTTTTCAGACGGTTGATGCCTTTTGTACTGGTATTTAACCTGGCCTGCGGACAAACCAATCCCAAAGCAGTAAAACTGTTTAAAGATGGGCAGGACTTGATGAATAAAAAAAAAACTTACCAGGCGGTAAAAAGCTTTGAATCGGCTATTGCTCTGGATCCCGGATATCGTGATGCCTACCTGGAATTGTATCAGTTCTATTTTAATCAGGGAAATATGATTAAAGCCATGGAGACCCTGCAACGGGCAACCCATGCGGTCACTATCGGCAAACCCTCTATCTTATTTTCGCTGGGCCAACTCGAATTAAACCATGGGATGTATGCTCAGGCATCAGTTCATTTTACCGATTACCTTGCCCTAAATACCAAGGACACCCTGACCCGATTGAAAGCCCGGTCATACCTTGCAAAAACCACCTTTTCACTGGCTAACCTGCAGGATAGCAGCTCCATTCAATTTGCGCCCTTAAATGCTTCCATTAATACACCTGCCCCGGAGTATCTTCCTTCATTGGATGCAGCCGGCACAACCCTGGTATTTACGCGCAGGACAAACAATCAGGAAGACTTAATGATCAGCCGATGGAATGCCGGGATATGGTCTCCTCCTTTATCCTGGCCAAAAAATTCGCCAAAAAATGAAGGCGCACATGTAATCAGTGCAGATGGCAAAACTATTGTTTTCACGGGATGTGATTGGGAAGATTCCTATGGCGGTTGTGACCTGTACATTTCAGAATTCATCAGGGATAAATGGTCCAACCCAAGGAACATAGGGACTGCTATAAATTCAAGATCATGGGAAAGCCAACCCAGTCTGAGTGCCAATGGCCGCATCCTTTTTTTTGTTTCCGACCGTCCCGGTGGATCCGGTGGCTATGATATCTGGAAATCCAATAAACTTCTTTCAGGATGGTCCAAACCCGTCAATGCCGGACCGGGGATAAACACATCAGGGGATGAATTTAGTCCTTGTCTCCATGCCGATGGGGTCACCCTTTATTTCAGGTCAGAAGGCAAACCTGGATTTGGATCACAGGACTTGTTTTTCTCCCAAAAAACTAACAAAGGCACCTGGGCGGAAGCGGTCAACCTGGGTTTCCCACTAAATGATCATCGGGACCAGGGAGCAATGGTGGTCGCTTTGGATGGGTATACAGCCTTCTATACCCTTCAACTTATCAATCAATTTAATCAGATAATCACCTCCGATTTAGTCACCTTTCAACTGCCTGCCAAAGCGAGGGCAAATGCATGCAGATATATTAAAGGAGCG
>JAWXBI010000297.1:0-7061 GCA_034439915.1 Saprospiraceae bacterium
AAAGAAGTTCTCGTAGATAAGATAGATTGTACCAGAGCTAACAGAGCTATGCTCAAGGAGCTACAAATCCAGCTCATTGCCAAGCCACTCGGAAGACCTCAGGCAGTGCCCAATCACATAAGTCCAGGACCAAGAAATCCAATCGAAGGTAAATTTGGACAAGCCAAAACAGCACACGGAATGAACCGAATAAAAGGCAAGACTCCAACATACCAGCGAATTTTGGATTGCCACCATTATTATGGTACTGAACCTGGTTAAATTAGCCGGGGAGGTACCCTGTTTTCTATATCGAACTATTTGGGATTTGTTTACAACCAGAATCCCATAGGATAGCTATCCTGTTTGTTCAATGATTTTATTAACCACAAAAAAACCAATACCCCGGTTTTGCTGACTTATTAAGCAGGCCCTATTTAATGAGCATTTGTTGTCCTATCTGAATGGCATCTGATTGCAGTTGGTTGAGTTCTTTAAGGCTGGCTACCGTTACATTAAATTTCCTCGCTATACCGAATAAAGTGTCTTTTTCCTGTACAGTATAATATTCCGGTTCTTTTTCTTTGCCGTTGATGGGTTGTTCAAGTGTTCTGATATATTGGATCGTTTTATTTTCATTTTCTAATGGGAGGGGTTCGTGAACGGGCAAAGAATTTGCCGGAACGACGATTTGTGGATTTTGTTCTGCAGGGAAAGTGGGTGTGAGAACTGGTGTGTTTAGGTTTGGTGCAAATTTGGATTTTCGGGATAAATATATTTTGGAGCCAACTGTTGGTTGGCTCCCTTCCTGAATACGATTTCTTCGGTATAAATACTTTGCCTGAATACCATATAACTGTGAAATGGATTCCAGGGTTTCACCGGATTGTACCACGTGAAACGATTTATAATTTGAGTTCTTTTTTTTCTTCTTTTCTAAAAATATGTTCATGGGGGTATTGATCGGGGCATCTTCTTCTTTTAAAATTTCATTGTATTTCATGATAAGTTCGACCGGAAGATTAAAATCCATAGCGATTTCTGCCGGGCTGGCCATATGATCTACATAAACACTTTTTAAACCGTTGACTTTTTGAAAAGGAGAATCCTCATTTCCCGCGAAAAAACCTTTCGGCGCTTCCGGTGCAGATGGCTTGCCACTGATATCATAGGTGTATAACCGATAGTCTTCAATCAGACTGATAAGACGGCGGCTGTACATCGGATTGGTGGCATATCCAGCTTTTTGGAGGCCATGAGCCCAGCTTTTATAATCTTCACTCGACAGAGAAAACAGGGACGCATACCGGTTGGCAGTCCTGCCTTCGCCTGTAATGAAACTGCTGTGAGCTTTAAAACTTTCGGTTGCATCCTGGTAAACTCGGAAGCAGGAACGGATATGGTTACCTTGTTTGTCGTAATCGTCATCTTTTAAATAATACGATTTACCACTCCAACGGTCACCACATTTTATTCCGAAGTGGTTGTTGGCCTTAATCGCCAGCGTGCTGGATCCGGCTTGAGATTCGAGGATGGCCTGTGCAAGTTTTATACTGGCTGGAATTTTGGTTCGGAGCATCTCATCGATGGCGATATATTTATACTGTTCGATGTAAGAAACCAAACGGGATTTATCGACTTCGGATGCAGGTAACGCATAAGTGTACATAAGGAGGATCAATACGTTTTTTGTCATTCTCAGATTCATTACTTTGGTTTTTCAGGTTTTTGGATAAATTTTCATGTCAATGTTTTATTTAGTAGATCTGAGGCCAACTTTATGCCAATGTCTGTTAATCGAATTCAAATAGTTTCTAAATTGAATCATAAGTTATTCAATATCAGTAGTATATGTTTAATAGTGAAACATATTAAAACAATTGTTAATGCGTTGTGAATAAAAAAAAATTGGCTTTCAATTCATCGGTTCAAGCGCAGCTTTAATACCCATTTATAATGGTGATTACTGACCGCTTGAAAATAGATCGTTATTTTGAATAATAAATAAACAGATAGTCTCCGCCGGAGACGTGATGTTAGGTAAATCCCGGATTTATTTATTATGATTTGCGCAGTGGAATAACCAGTCCTGAGGCGGTTTTGGCGCCTAAAGGTATAGCTCTCATTTCCTCCAGGGAAAGATCAGGTATTTTGCGAATTGCATCCTGGATACTTTCACCCCTGCGGAGACGGTAATGATCAGAGAGGTCCAGATTGACCAATGGACTTTCTGGCAGTGCAATTTTATTATAATATGATTTAAAACCTTTGGGCAGGTTTATCGCGACTGGCTTTACGGAAGAATGCATTTTTATGATGTGGAACTTCTGCCGTTTGGAAAATTTCCTCAACTTTCCAGTAACTAAAATACTATTGTCATTTTTAATGTAATGCACCAATAAGGGGTTATTGACCGTTATTTCATCCGAACTCATATTGTTCCAATAACGGATATTGTATTTATCGACATTAAACAATTCGGCAATGTCATGGAGATGTTCCCCCGGCTGGGCATCGTAGAGGACATGGTCATAATACAATTGGTCAATCATACTGCTGTCGAAGGGTTCAAATTTTAAAGGCTCAGGTTTTGGTGATTCTTTTTTATCCAGGTTATTAAGAAAAAATTCCAGGTGGGGCATAGTCCTGGCAGGTAGCATAAGGGTGTAGCCTTTTTTATTTTCAGGGATCCGGTCATTGCGGAACGAAGTATTCAGAAACCGGATGTCTTCCAGGGACATGCCGGTTAGATCGGAGATTTTTGTAAAACTGATCTCATTGTAGATTTTGACAGACCGGGTGATCTGAAAATCCAAACGGGGCATTGCCGGGGTAAGGTAATACTCGGAATAATACTTCATCAAATACGCTGCAGCTAAAAAGGCAGGCACATAGTTCCGGGTTTCTTTTGGAAGATAATTTCTTAGCTTCCAAAAATTCCGGGTGCCGGAAATCGCAATCGCCTGATTAACCCGGCCTGGACCACTGTTATAAGCGGCAATAGCTAAAGCCCAATCTTTATATCTGTCGTATAATTCAGAAAGATATTCCAGAGCAGCGTCAGTAGACCGGTATGGGTCTTCCCGTTCATCCACATTTTTGTCAATCACCAATTGGTTCATCTTCGCTGTACCCGGCATAAATTGCCATAAACCCTGGGCACCAACGCGGCTACGTGCACCCGTGCGTAGGGCAGATTCGATGATACTGACAAATTTCAGATCGTTGGGCAACCCTTTTTCTTCTATTTTTCTTTCGAAAATAGGAAAATAGATTGCTGTCCGGCCTAACAGAATCTCCGTCCATTCCGGCCTGGAAGTCAGATATACCCTTAAAAAACTTTTTACTTCAGAAGTGAATTTGGGTTCGAGGAGATTGGTAACAGAAAGTATCCTTGATTCCAATTCCTTATCGGTCAATTCAATAAACAGATCTTTATAAATGGCCTTGGCTATTTCGGGACTGGGTGATTTTTCTGCCGTATACGCGAACGCGAACGTTAGAGGGAGGCAGGTAAAGGCAATCAGTACTGACAGTTGGCGTAATTGCATGAGGTTATTTGTCGGTTAATGAAGCTAAGAAACACAATAAATCTGACATTTATTGGGCTCAGGCTATGCGATAACATTTTATTTAACAAATATTAATAGGCCACCGGAGCGAAGCAAAGGTAACTTTAAATGACTGGGGACTATTTAAAAAAACCTTAAAATAAGCTAATGAAATATAAATAAGGTTTGACATCTTTGTCAAGAATTTATCTAAACAAATCATTTTCAATTGATTAAATAAATATATCTCCCGTTCAACATGGGCAAATTCACCCCGGTTTCTTCCGTTTGGATTCAACTCCTGCTTTTTGTGGCCTTAATGGGAGAGGTATTGTCATCTACCTTTTGGATAGAGACCCTCGGCATAAATGCCTGCCGGTGGATTCATTTTTTTTCTGGGATAGTCATTGGGGGAGGGATCTTGTTCAGGACTTCTGCTCCCGTACCTCGTGCCCCACAACTGCACCAAGGTGTTTTTTACCTTTTGTTGTGTTCATTAATCGTCTGGGTCGGCATACGTCTTAACTATCTATTCAAATTAAATCCATTGGATTATACACATGCAGACATGTTGCCGGTGATCCGGGTGATGGCAGATCGGTTTATTCATTCTCAGCCTGTTTACGAGGTCATACCGGAAATCTGGGGAGGTGTAATGCCTGTCTATCTGCCCGGTTTGTGGCTCCCTTTTGTGCCTGCCCTGGCATTAAATATAGACCTGAGGTGGATAACAACTTTGTTCATCCTATCCAGCCTGATCTTTTTATTTACGTTGATACGGGGAAATAAAAGGTCTTTATTGGTTTGGATTCCGATTGGCCTTTGGTTCGATTTTATTCTCTATAACCGGAATGAAACGATGGTATGGTCCGAAGAAGGGGTGGTTTATGGTTATTATATGCTTTTTGCCCTGGCGTTGTATTTGCGTTCTTACCTTGGGATCGGTGTATTATTGGCTTGTTGTCTGCTCAGCCGATATAGCATCGTTTTTTTTGCAAGCTCCCTGATGGCCTGTATTTATTTTTATGAATCGGCTAAAAACTTCAGGTCAATCTTTTTAAGTGCGACCATAACAGGTTTAGTCTTAATCACCTTAGGAGGAGCCTGGTCCAGTTTGCTTCAATTTATTGGATTACCTGGTCAATATTTAAAAAACCTGGAGTCTAACCCGGCTAAATATCAGGAAGTCATGTCACAAGGGCTCGGTTTTGTTCCCTGGTTGCAAGGCCTCGATGATCATTGGATCTACCGCATTATGCTGGTGTCTTTGATCGTTCTGGCGGTCCTGATATTTTATTTTTATCGCAGATGGTCAGGCCCGTTATATCTTTTGGCAGGATTAAAATTTACCTTGTTGATCTTTTATCATTTAGTATTGATCCCATATCCATATTTATTTTATACTTCTGTTTGGGTATCTGTCGTCCTGGTTTATATTTATTTTAATCATGTCAATCCAATTAAAATTGCCGAGAGCTCATGAAACCCAGGAGGATTAAATTTGATAAAAGGCCGCTCGAAGGGCCAGCGGAAATTTTAAATCCGGGACCTGGTACCCTGCTTCCATTTGATTCCGGAATAGTCCCATTCAAAGGCGGCCCATATGCATCCATGTATGTATCCCAGCCCTGGACGATACGTCAATACGCAGGGTTTTCCACCGCCGAGGAAAGCAATGCTTTTTATAAAAATAATCTGGCAGCAGGGCAAATGGCTTTGAGTGTTGCCTTTGATCTTGCCACCCACCGGGGATATGACTCGGATCATGAAAGAGTGCGAGGCGATGTAGGCAAAGCAGGGGTAGCCATCGATACGGTAGAAGACATGAAAATACTTTTTCGGGACATTCCTTTGGATAAAATGTCGGTCTCTATGACGATGAATGGTGCGGTCATTCCTATCCTGGCTTTTTACATCGTTACCGCTGAAGAACAAGGGGTAAAACCAGCCCAATTGACCGGAACGATTCAGAATGATATCCTGAAAGAATTTTTGGTGCGAAACACTTACATCTATCCACCAGTGGCTTCTATGCGATTGGTGACAGATATATTCAATTATTCGATGGAGCATATGCCGAGGTTCAATTCAATCAGTGTCAGCGGATATCATATGCTTGAAGCTGGTGCACCGGCCCACCTGGAATTAGCCTTTACGTTAGCCGACGGGTTTGAATATTTAAACTATGGCATAAAGGCTGGATTGAATATCGACGAGTTTGCACCCCGGATTTCCTATTTTTTTGGAATCGGTATGGATTTTTATCTTGAAATTGCAAAACTCAGAGCGGCCAGGATGTTGTGGGCTGAGTTAGTAATTAAAGCGGGTGGGAAATCCCCCAAGTCACAGATGCTCAGGACGCATTGTCAAACTTCTGGTTGGTCGCTTACCCGTCAGGATGCCTATAACAACATCGCCAGGACCAGCCTGGAAGCTTTAGCTGGTGTTTGGGGAGGGACGCAGTCCCTGCATACCAACTCGCTGGATGAAGCCATGTCCCTTCCTACCCCTGAAACAGCGGCGATAGCGAGGGAGACCCAGCTTTTTTTACAAAAAAATGCAGGACTTACCGACTGGATTGATCCGATGGGTGGGGTTGTATATCTGAATACCCTCACGGATGAACTTATAAGTAAAAGCCGGATAATCATGGATGAGATTTTTAAACTTGGAGGGATGACCAAAGCCATTCAACAGGGTTATCCGAAAAAGCTTATTGAAGAAGCCTCCATATTAAAACAAGCCAGGATAGACAGTGGTGAAGATAAATTAATAGGGATCAACTTTTTTACGCCGGAAAAGGAGGAAAAAATTCCCGTTTTAAAAGTAGATAACGATGCCGTGTTGGAAACCCAATTATCCAGGTTGAAACAGGTAAAAAATGCAAGAAATCCTACCCGGGTGAAAATGGCCCTTAAAAAAATAAGCCAATCCTGCAAATCTGATTCTTCCAATATACTGGAAGCTGCAATTCACGCCGCCAGAGAGAGGGCAACCCTGGGTGAAATTTCCGCTGCTATAGAACAGGTATTTGGACGTTATCAGGCCCCGGTGAGCGGGCTTTCTAAAATATACTCCTCGCACAGTATGAAAAACAAATTTTTTAACAAAGCCACTCAGGCCGTACTTGCTTTTGAGCGCCGATTTGGCAGGCGCCCTAGAATATTGGTAGCCAAGCTGGGTCAGGATGGACATGACCGGGGGGCTAAAATCATTGCAACCGGGTTTGCAGATATTGGATTTGATGTGGATATCGGTCCTTTGTTTCAAACTCCGGCGGAAGCGGCCAGGCATGCTGTTGAAAATGATGTACATTTTATCGGAGTGTCCAGCTTATCCGGAGGGCATCAGTTATTGGTTCCTGAACTGATTGAACAACTTAAAAAAGCAGGCAGGTTGGATATTGCTGTGGTGGTAGGTGGTATTATCCCTGAGACCGATAGACAAACTTTGTTTAGGCAAGGGGTATTGGCAGTATTTGGGCCGGGAACCAATTTAGCGGAAGCGGCGTATCAGTTGATGAAATTAATG
>JAWXBI010000298.1:0-4528 GCA_034439915.1 Saprospiraceae bacterium
AAATGGATTTTTCCATAAATGCCGGGCACCCCACCCGGATTGATCACCTGGTGTTCTTCCACTAAAATCCAGGCATTTTCGTAAACCGTAGCTTTCGACAAGGTAGTCCAGGGATTTGAAACAGGGTCCATGAAAACAAATCTACAAAGTCATTGCACACAAAGTTTTATTTTTATGCTATGGATACAAAAACATTAGCCAACTTACCCAAATATCAGGTTCATCCGGAAAGTAAATTGATCGTTCGTTTCCAGGATTGTGATCCATTCCAGCACCTCAACCAATCGCGTTACCTCGATTATTTTGTAAACGCCCGGGAAGATCAGTTGCGGGAGCATTATGGTTTGGATATCTATAAGTTTGCGATGGAAAATGGGGCCGGTTGGATGGTGACCCGCAATCAGATTGCTTATCTCCGCCAGGTCATGGTCAATGAAGTTGTAACTATCCAGACTCATGTGATCAACTACGATCACCAGAATGTGACGGTAGAAATGATCATGTGGGACGAGCAAAAAGTGAAACCTAAAGCCCTGCTTTGGGCAACGTTTGCCTTTGTCAATATCCTGGAAGGGAAACGCGCCATCCACTCTGAAGATATTATGGAGTTTTACAGCAGGGTAAAATGGTCGGATGTCATCGCTCAGACATTTGACCAGCGTGTCAATGCCCTCTATCTGGCTGGTAAGGAAAAAACAACCTAGTGCTATGTTAAGTTTAATTTGTCCAATTTCCCACAGAGAGCGAAGCGATGGGTCGATCCTTTTCTCCATATACTCTTTCACTACCTCCTGTGATATCCGATCCCGGGATATTCGTTAATTCTAATTTGTCGTATTTCACAAAACGACACGAAGACCACAACGAGCAAAGCGAGCGACGAAAAAATCGGATTGGGGTTGTAACAACACAACGTTACTACGAAGCTTAGCTACTCGACGGGATATTTGTCCGTCACAATAAGCTTAACTTTACACTAGTGCTATGTTAAGTTTAATTTGTCCGCTGTAACAAGCTTTAATTGAAACTAGGTCTGGGTAGGAAAGACCATGTCAATAATTTGTTGAGTATTTATCCGGTTATTTAAAAGGGTGTCAAACAAATTTTTACGGGCTTGGCCATCGGATTCAGTAAAGGGAGCCCTTTTTAAATCCTTTACCAATTGCCTCCATTGGTTTACCCCATCCGCAAAGTGGACCAATCCATTCCATTCCCGGTGGACCTGCATAATCTGGCTGGTAATAATATGTCTGCCTAGTGCCAGGGAATCAATCATCTTCATTTTATAACCGGTAGTTTGGGTGAAGGGCAGCAGTACGATGTGAGCCGCCTGGATAAGCTGGTTCATTTTTTCAAATGAAGGAGAGTGGATCAGTGCAACATTTGGGGCGCTATGAATTCGTTTGATCAGCCGTCTTGAAGGAGAATGCCCGGCAATAACAAGGGAAAAAACCATGGTATCGAAAACCTGGTTGATTAAAAAAATTGCGGCATCTTCATTTTCCTTAATACGGAGGTCGCCGTGATAAATAGCATAATCTCCTGTTCCGGTTAAATTCAGGACCTCGGTATGGGGATGAAAGGGAGGCAACCACTTGGCATTGATCCCTGAATTATTCAATAAATCTGTTTCTTCCCGGGAAATGGTGAAAAGCCCGTCGGCCTGACTCAATATTTTATTCTCGAGCCATTTGCACCGGATTGATTCCCACTGATAATATATTTTTTTCACCTGGGAAGGTGAAGAGCGGGCAAGATGATTATAATAAGTGGATTCCACATTATGCATCCGGATGTACTTTTTTCTGCCACTCAGGAGCAGATCCTCAAAATGAAATAACGTATGCAAACCCTCAAACCATATGGGAGCGGAATCCGCTAATAATCTTTCCAACAAGGCCCCGTCTCTCCGGCTTTGCACAAACAAAGGTAATCTCAGGTTGACCGGACGCCATATCGGTTTGCGGGGATATAAATAGACGGATTTGCAATATTTTGTCAGCTCTTCCGGAAAATTAAGTTTTTTATAATAGGTATGCAGGGTGATGGAAACGCCTGCTTCATACAAGGATTTTATTCTATGATAAATGCCAATCACATTTCCTCTTAACGGCGGATAAGGGATTTCTAAAGCAATAATATGTAGTTGATTATCGGCCAATTCTGCCTCGCAATGATACTTATTTTAGATTGAAAGGCATACGATTGTTTGTACTTTTGAACTATGACAAGAATGAATAAAAAGAAGACCGGAATGGCGGTTTGGATTGGATTTTGGGTGATTTTTGTAATACCCCTGACATTCGCTCAGAGCCGGTATTCTTCGTTTATGGATGTTTTAGCGAAGGCAGGAAGGCTAAATGGCCAGGGTGGTCCGCAGAGTGTCAATTGGATCAGAGACGGAAATCAATTCTCCTATATCCGTTCTGCCGGGAAAATAAACACCTATAACCCATCCACAGCATTGGACGAAGAAGTCTTTGATGGCAGTGCATTAAAGTTTCCCGGTAAAGAAGATGCATTCAACTACAATGCATTTGAATGGACCGCTGATTTTAATTATTTGCTGTTTACTACCAATTTCAGGCAAGTATGGCGCAACAGTGGCAATGCCGATTATTATTTATATTCATTAAAGGACAAATCATTGCGACTGGTCGCCCGGGATGCTTACACTGCTCAGGTTTCGCCCGACGGCAAATCAGTGGCTTATGAAAGAAATGGCAATTTGTTTGTCTTGGATCTGGCAACTAAAAAAGAAAAACAACTGACCAAGGATGGGACCACCGCAATTTATAATGGCCGGTTTGGCTGGGTTTACGAGGAGGAGTTTGGGCTTGTCAGGGCGTGGGAATGGAACCCCGACAGTAAATCAATTGCCTTTTGGCATGTAGATGAAACGGCAATTCCATTTTATTCCTACTCCGATCTGAGCGGTATGCACCCGGAATATAAAAAAATCCCTTATCCCAGGGTGGGTGATCCGGTACCTTTGGTCAAAATTGGAATCGTAGAAATCAGAAAAGCAAAAACTACGTGGGCTTCCGTACCAATGAATGGAGGATTTATCCCCAGGATTTACTGGACTTCAAAACCCAATACCCTGGCGATCGTGCGATTGGATCGAAAACAAAGGGTGCTCGACCTGTTTATGGTGGATGCCAAAACAGGAACAGCCACGAATATCATGACGGAAGACTCCAAAGGATGGATGGATGTCTATAATTTTTTTTCCGGCATCCTGCATCATTTTTTCTTTCCGCCACAGGTCAATGAATTTTATTGGATCTCCGATCGGAACGGTTACCAGCATGTTTACAGGTATGATTACACCGGGAAATTGTTGGGCCAGGTGACCGAGGGATTGTGGGATGTCATGACGGTTGAATCGCTGGATATTAAAAATGGATTATTGTATTATACCAGCACGGAAGCATCCGGGCTGGAACGGCATCTTTATGTTATTGGATTGAATGGTAGCTCAAAACGGAAAATAACGGAAACAGCGGGAAGGCATATTATCCAGTTTGCACCGGGTGGACAATATTTTATAGATACCTGGTCCAACACGACCACTCCAAAACAAGTTGAAATAAGGAATGTCAATGGACAGTTGAACAAGCTTTGGCAAGCCAATGAATCCGTAAAAGAATTTATAAAAACCCAGGTGTATGCCCCAAAGACCCTCGAAATAATAACTACCGCTGATGGAAGGAAACTCGATGTATACCTGATCAAACCAATTGGTATTGATTCTACTCAAAAATATCCGCTGGTACTTTCGGTGTACGGTGGCCCCAGTTCACAGAGCGTATATAACAGTTGGGGCGCCAATCCCTATGAACAATACCTGGCACAAAATGGATACGCCATAGCAGCTGTCAATAACCGGGGCAGTAGTGGATATGGCCGCGATTTTATGGAAGGAGTTTACGAACAACTGGGAAAACTGGAGACGGAAGATTTTGTGGCCACTGCCGACGCCCTGGCCAAAAAGCATAACTGGTTGGACAGGTCTCGCATGGCCATTCAGGGACACAGTTATGGAGGGTTTACAACGTGTTATACCTTGACCAAACATCCCGGCACTTTTAAATTGGGAATAGCCGGTGCTCCGGTCACCCAACAAAAACTTTACGACAATATTTATGCGGAGCGCTATATGGGTATACTTCCCGAAAATGAACAAAAATACCAGGACCATGCTCCTATGAATTTCGTTCAAAATCTGAAGGATCCATTGTTGATTGCCCATGCCCTGGAAGATGATAATGTGCATGTGATCAATACTTTCCAGTTTATTCGGGCCGCTACCGATGCCGGCAAAGATGTTGAATTGAGAATCTATCCACCGGGTCACCATGGGGTGGCTTATAGTGCCACCAGCCAGGTCAGGTTATGGCAAACTTATCTCGATTTTTTAGATAGGTGGTTAAAAAAATAAAATAAGAATTATCCATCGGGTGGTTAAAAAAATAAAATAAGAATTATCCATCGGGTGGTTAAAAAAATAAAATAAGAATTATCC
>JAWXBI010000299.1:0-28580 GCA_034439915.1 Saprospiraceae bacterium
AATTTAGTGATTACACCCGCAAATTGAATAAGGAAGCTCAAGCTGAAAATGAACATATTCTCGATGGCATCCGCCACGGTGATGATGCTGTTATAAAAAAGATTTTTGCTGGTTGTCTTCCTTCGGTGAAATCCCTGATTGTCCGGCAGGGTGGACTGGAAGAGGATGCAGAAGATGTTTTTATGGATGCCCTGGAAGCCATTTATAACCAACTACACGCTACAGGTTTGAAACTGGAACGTGCTGCTTTTAAAACCTATCTGACCCAGGTCTGTTTATTTCAATGGTCCAAAAAAAAGAGGAAAAAAAATGGGAAAGCCCGGTAACAAATGATGAGCTTGTGGTACAAAAGGATACGCTGGACCTGTCTGAATCCCTGGCGGAGGTCGACCGGATAAAGCTGTTCCGCATGAAAATAGACTTACTGGGCTTGGAATGCCGAAATATATTAAAATGGTTTGTCGAAGAATGCCGCAGTATGAAAGAAATAGCCGGGATCCTGAATATCAGTGAAGTGTTTGCCCGGAAAAAAAAGTTTGAATGCAAACAGCGTTTATTCAGGCTGGTGAAAGAAGACCCTCTTTACAATGAATTAAAATATCCAGAATGACCACGGAAGAATTGGATGAAGAAGCTGAACGATATGTTTCCGGAAAAATGGAACCGGACGAGCTAATCCGGTATGAGGCCATTAGAAGACAGAACTCCGAGTCGGAAGAAATTTTTTATTTTAATAAAATCCTGTACCATACCTTAAATTCGGGGCAGAAGGGGTTTAGAAAAAAGCTGGAAACCATCCGGTCCGAGCTTCAATCGACCAGCGATGCTAAGCACTTCAATCGACGCGGATTTATATTTTGGATAGCCCTGGCCGCAGGGATTACAGTTCTGCTTGCCATCCTTTTATTGTTTAATTCTACAAAGTCTCCGGCTACACCGGAAGAATTGTACATGGCCTACATGCAGCAACCGGTTGCTTTGAGCCCTGATCTCAGCCCAAGCAGGTCAGGTAGTGACGATTCGATCCGTCGAAAACCCGAAGATTCCATCCTGATAAAGGCGGATGAATTTTATATGAACGGAAATCTGAAGGAAGCCATAGAAGTCCTGGAATCAGAAATGGTTTATTCCGGTACGGAAAGGATTCGATTTCAAATCGCTTTCTTGTACCTGATGACAGGTCAGCCCAGGGAGGCTATTTTTATGTTTCAAAGTATCAGGGATTACAATCAGTCTGAAATTTATTGGTATACAGCCCTGGCATACCTCCGGATGGAGGACAAGGAAAATGCCAAAGCCAATTTAAAGCTTATCGGACAGGATAGCCGCTGGTACCAGAAGAGCAGGGAATTAATGAACAAATTATAAACTCCGTTTTTTCGTTCGCCGATAGATTAGGCCGGCAACAAGCAAGGGGATGAAAAAAAGGAGGATCAATGGTAATTGAGTGGATCCAAACTTCATGGGTTCATTGTTCCCTATCAATACCAGTCCGGCCCAATAATAAGGGTGCTTTAATTCGTCGGAGGCTGTATCGAGGTAATCCTGTTTGGATTGCCTCAGGGCATCTGCCTTCCCCAACCCGGCTTTGAGGTGTTTAAAAAAACCAACGACAATATCTTTAGTGCTGGCATCATTAGCCGGCCAGAGGGACATGACGATATTGGGGCAGCCCGAGGCTTTAAAAGCCCTGGCAAGGGAAAGCACGCCTTCACCTTTTTGGAATTTGCCGGATCCGCTATTGCAGGCGCTTAAAACGGAAAGATCGGCATTTAATTTCATCCTGGCCAGTTCATAGGCATACATGGATGTGCTGGTTTCTGCGTTGTTCTCGTTTTTAAATACGAGTTGGGAATATTCGGGATGTTTATCATCGGTCAATGCATGCATAGCCAGATGCAGAATCCGCGCTTTAGAACTCTCTTTGATAAACAATTCTTTGTTTACGAGATTGCCAGAATAAGCGTCGCCATTTAACAACCGGGAAGCCTCCTTTACTTCCGGTTTATTAAACAATAATGACCCTATAGAGTTCCGATTGGCTGAATATATGGGATACGTGATCAAGGAATCCAGACCTCTTTGATGAATGATCTCCTGATCATTATATTCTGGTGCAAAACCAGCATAATCTGTTTCTGTCGGGTTATTTAGTCTTTTGCTAAGGGGTAGGGTACTGGCATATTCGTACCATATAGTTCGAGTAGTGAACGACGAGGAATTGCTTTTTTTGGCGGTGACCAAATATTCAAAAGGTAAATAAGAAATCCAGGCATCAGGAACCACAATGAGATTTGGGTTCAGCAGAGACTCCTGTACTGGGCGTAGTAGGATATTATAAAGCTGAACAGCCAACGCAGGCAATGAATCCCCTTCCATTTTTAAAGAATGGTTTTTTATGGTATGGATGAATTTTTCAGCCATTAATTTCGAGTCCGGAGAAAGATTTTCACGGAACAATTTAAATCCTTTGCTATTGATCAAGAGAATATACATTTGATCTTTTCCGATGAAATAGTCCAATAAATCTGCATTCTCTGATTTCATATACGAAATGAGTTTTTGCATTGGAAATTCCTTGTATTGGAATGGATTATTAACTGAATATTCTTGGTCAGGCTTTAACTCGTTTTGCAAGGCTAATTGTCCAGTAAGTTCAGATATGGATTTAGTGAGGTTAAACAATCTCAATGAATCCGGATTATTAAGCCTGTTTGATTCCAGGATTTGATCGCGGATGGCAGCAATCTCTGCTTGTAATTCTTCAGTTTTTTCTTCTTGGGGGTTTTCAGAGCCTGAGGCATTCATATTTTGTTGGTTCAGGATCTCCTTGATTTGAAAGGATTTGACCAAATCAGATAACCGGAATACTTCGTTGGCATATTGGTCCTGACCTGTTTTTTCATATAATAAGTAACATAATTCTAATGCATCTTCATAAAACGGATAAAGCATTTTGAGGCGGATTGATTTCGATTGCATGTTGTAAACGCTACCTTGCAGATAATGCAAAGAAGTTTCAAAAATTTGCAACAAGCGATACCCCATTCTCAATTGTTCCAATGATCCGGAAGTTTTGGCCTGGGCAACCAGGCTTTGCAAACTAGGCCGGACATAATCCTGTATTCTTATAATTTCCTGTACAGTCAATTTGTCCCAGGCAATGAGGCTAGGTTCGATAGAGTCATTTAAATGAATATTAAATTTGGATTTTAGGAATTCCTGGCAAAAATCTATACACTCTTGATAATTACGGCTTAAGTATAACTGTCTTGCCTTAATTTCAGAAAACACAAATAAGTCAGCAGGATCCAATTTATTGCCTTCAGACAAAACGGTATTAATCGTGTTTAATGATAGTTTGTAATTCTGGGTTTTGCTGTAATAATCTGCAATATTATAGGACAAATGCATTTTATTTAAATTAAAATCAGCGCTTTTTAGAATAATTTTAAAACTATCGACCAGAGCAGCTGCCAGATCAGTTTGTTGGTTATATAGATAAATGGACGCCTTTACAATGAGTAGATCAGACCATAAACGTATATTGTTTGGTTCATGTTTTTTAATCAGGCTATCCCCCAGACCGATTAGATACATTGCCTTTTCCGGTTCGTCATTTTCTAAAAAACAGGCAGCGGTTTGGGTGGTTGAATAAATATAATGCCTGGGAATGTTGCTTAACATGAGATTTTTTACTGCGGGTGGGCGGACATGATAATTTAGAAATTGTTTGTAAAACTGAGCATCTGGCATATCGGGGTTTTTAACATAAAAATGTTCATAAATCCGCGTTATAAGAGCATTGGCCCTTGCTCCAAAAATTTTAGCCTTATCAAAATCTCCAATGGAGTAATAATAAGCCCCCATTACCCCGTTTCCATTAATTAAAAAGTTGTTTAAAGAGTCAAGCGTCTTTACCCTGATCTCGTATGATTTTAAATAATATTCCTTGGCCAAATTGTAGTTTCCAGAAGATTTGTAGCAATTGGCAAGTTTAATCATACATTTTGTGGCAATCAAATGTTCTTCTGTGAAAATTTGTCTACTCAGATCCAGCGATTTTTGAAGAAAGAGTATAGAGCTATCACACTTGTTTTGAATCCCGTAAATGTATCCGACGTTGAAATAAGCATCGATGAGATAAGTCCAGGTCAGCGAGTCCCGAGTGAAGCGGGTTAATTTTGAAAAACGATCCACTGACTCCAGGGATAAAAGCAGAGCGCTGTCTAATTTGTAAAAATAGGCATAGATCTCAGTACGGTGATAAATATCAAATGCAGCTGTTGAATCTTCTGAAAAATTGTCCGGCCTGGGCAAAATCTCCAGAGCCTGTAATCCATTTGTTTTTTCGGGTCCTTCGGCACAGGCGCCTATGAAAAGATGCATCGCAATCAGCGCAAAGATTAAAATAGGGAATACCGAAATTCTCATACCCTGGTTTATTAATTCCTCCTAAGATATGAAATGAATTAGTTAATTTATAAATCTGGATGACTGGTGAAAATTACAGGATAATGCGTGGAATTATTGGATATCTAACAAAAACCAATAAAAATTGAGCTTTCCATTACCCCAATAAAAAAAGCCCCCATTATTCAACATAATGAGGGCCTTAGAATTAGTCTTAAAAAACTTTACTTTATTTCTTATCCCACCATACTTTAGTGGTATACTCGTCTGGGGTCACACCTCCCGTTTTTAAATTGGGATTACTTGCAGTCTCACTCGTTGGATAGGGTAACCTAACCGGAATGGTACCACCTGTAATATTGCTTGGGTGATTAGCCGCTTTTAATACCGGGAAATCCAATCTTCTCCAATCTGACCAAGCATCAAACCAGTTCAAAAACTTACTTACCCAAAGCTGATCTGCGATCATCTGGATAGCTGGTTTATGAACATTGTATTGATAAGTGGAAAGGTAAGTAGCTACTGCTGCATCGGAAACAGTTAAAGTAGCATCGTAAACGGTATACATCTGCATAGCGAGTTTTACGCCTGCATCATAATGCGATTTATCGGTACCGGAGATACCACCGGCTCCGATATTCTTCAATTTAGCTTCGGCCAGCAATAGTTCTACTTCCCCTGCATTCATAATCATATAGGGTTCGTCATCCTGCATCAGTTTAAAATTGATTTTGCTGTATTCGGCATCGAAATTTACATTCTTACCTTCCAGGGCATCAATATCAGCTTTGTCTACACCGTGAGGAACTCCTTTTTGTTTTAATGGATCGCCTTCTACTACAGTATAGGACGTTGCATTCCAGTTAGCGATACCTCCGCTGATAATCATCAACCTTGGATCGTCATCGACAACGGTCGTTTTGTCTGTCCCTTTCAGGAAGTTAATCAGCGTTTGTCCCAGAATTGCAGGTTGTCCACCGTCACCAGGATAAAAAGCGCGGGAAATTCCATTCTGATTGGTCCATTCGCTGGGGCCAATAGACATGGGTACCACGAAATTGTCCGTATTGCTGGTCATCACACCACCTGCAACCGCTTTGGTAACATAAGTAGTCGCCAATGCTGCGTCTGCATCAGATGCCCTCATGGCCATTCTGAGCATGACGGAATAAGCAAATTTTTTCCACTTAGTCACATCGCCTTTGTACACGAAGTCGGCTTTAGCAAAACTGGCCTGATCTTTATCTGATGCACTCAGGGCAGCAGCAGCTTCGTCCAATTCTTTCAACACGTCGGTATAGATGGTTTTGCCGTCATCGTATTTTGGGAAAAACAAGCCGCTTGTGCCTTTGTTGGCTTCAGAATAAGGTACATTACCATAAAAATCAACTAACCGGGCATAGGTCCAGGCCTTAAGGATACGGGCAGCATTGCGCGTATTCTTTTTATTACCTGCGTCGTAACCACCATCACCGGTTTGTTTTAATACCTCTGCGATATTTTTTAACTGGTCGCGATAAGAAAACTCGAAGATACAAGCACGAGTTTCTCCGTTGTCCGTGTATTTATCGCCAGGTGAAATTCCACCGGCAGAACCAAAGTGTTGAATGGCAAATGACATCATACCTATATTGGTGCGCCAATCGGTATACCGGTTGTCACCGGATGATCCTTGAGAGGCAACCGCCAATAAAGCCGCGGAGAATAAGAAATTGAGATCGATCTCATTAACGGCCTGCGGATTGATATTCAGATCTTGCAGTTCATCTGTATTGCACTTGACAAACAAAAGACTTGCAATAGCTATAAATAATATTTTTTTCATTTCTTGTGTGATTTAAAGTTGTTAGAACCCTACTTTTAAATTAAAACCATAACTGCGGGTAGATGGGAATCCGAAATAATCCAATCCCTGTGAATTGTTCACGGTATAAGAGGATTCAGGATCGACATTTTCTACATTTTTGTGCAGAATAGCCAGGTTCCTTCCTACAAATGAAAGTGTAAGCGTCTCGAATGGAGTTTTGCTGATTAAGCTTTTAGGAAATGAATACCCAATGGTAACCTGTCGAAGTTTTGCAAATGAAGCATCATACAGATAATGATCCGTCTTTCCGTTTTGTTCACTTCCCGTAGTAGACCAATACCGCTCAGCTTCCTGAGGAGTCAGGGTCTTTTGGATGGGCTCATAAATCGGGCCACTGGCATTGGTTCCGGTTTGTACTACGCCTTTGATGGCTAAAGGAGCTTCTCCGGCGCGGCCAATCAAGGTCTGTTGATGAAATCCCCATTGGGTCAATCGCATATTGGTACCGGAAAATATATCACCTCCAAATTTGAAATCAATAAGCGCTGATACGTTGAAATTGTTCCAGGTTAAGGAATTATTTAAACCACCGGTTAAATCGGCAACTCCATTACCTATAATTTGGTAATTGGGATTACCTATGGGGCTGCCGGATGCATCAAATACCAGGTTGCCACTAGCATCTGTTCTCTGTACCCTTCCGGTAATCATACCATAAGGATAACCCACGATATGTTTGATAAACACGTTTCGGGTTCTGGGCTCTTCGAGTACCAATTCTTTGGAACCTGCGATGAGGGAAACCACTTTATTGTTGTTCTTTGCCAGGTTGAGCGATACATCCCAGGTTACTTTGCCCTGAACCGGGGTAACTCCGATTAAAGCTTCTATACCTCTGTTTTGAAGTTTTCCGAGGTTTACAGCGGTAGCATTAAATCCTGCAGAATAAGAAATTGTAGCATTCAGAATATCGTTAGTTGTCTTTTGAGAATAATAAGTAAGATCCAAGGAAACTCTGTTTTTGAAAAGACGAATATCAGCGCCAAACTCGATTTCTGTCGAAGTTAACGGCAGCAAATTAGGATTCGGGATAGTTCCTCCTTGTCCTATCGCAAAAGCAAAACCTCCTAAAGTAGTACCCACGTGGGAATTGCTGTTCAAACCATAGGTAACGCTGGTGTTATAAGCACCTACGGTGGCATTTCCTACCTGGGCCCAACCAGCCCTTAATTTGACATAGCTGAACAAGGAAGGTAAATTCCTGAAAGCGTCAGACAAAACAAAACTTAATTGAGCTGAAGGATAAAGGATACTGTTGTTTTCAGGATTCAATACAGAAAACCAATCATTACGGGCGCTTCCGGTAAGGTATAAATACCCTTTATAACCAATTTCAGCCTGCCCTAATAATGAATTGATGCCCAATGTATTAAAACCATAACCAAAGGTTCTTTGAACCCCGTTGTTGATAGCGGCAAAGAAGGGTACGTTGAACCCGTTGCTGTTGACGTTGATGTTTTCAGATTCCCTGATCATTTTATTACCACCCCCGAATACGTTTACAGAGATATCACCGAAAGTTTTATTAAAACCAACAGTATAGGAAGCATTGATTTCCTGGATACGGTCAATACCTTCGTTGATGTTTCCACCCCTGTTAAACCCTGTACCTTGGGGCGTTAACCCTTTACCGCGACGTGCATATTTGTCTAAACCGATCTGGCCTTCAATAAAAAGATAGGGAGTAATATCATACTTTAACCTTCCGGAGGCATTTACCCGGTCTCTTTTGTCAGAGTTGATAAACTGATGTGCAGCCCAATAAGCTCCGGAACTCCACTGATCATTGACCGGATTTACCTGCATTTCTTCTCCAGGAACCCTGCCCCAGTATGCTAACATCGCTGGGGGGATTGCCCCGGGAGCGATAGCACCAATTTTATTAGGATCCCCTCTTAAGGCGGTAATGTCTTGATTTCCTGCAACTTTCCAAACGCTTTGAATAGCATTGCCGGGAGAATCAGACAGCGTCGGCCTGTTTGTATTTTTTTCGAGTGAATAGAGGACTTTTGCGTCCAGCGTTATTTTTTTACCAAATTTTGAATTGGCGGCCAGCGATACGTTGGTCCGATCAAATCCGGAATTGGGTAATATCGTAGTACCTCTGAGATCAGAAACCCCGATACGGAAAGATTGGGTCTCATTGCCACCGGTAAAAGCAAGGCTATTGGTAAAGGAGGCTCCGGTTTGATAAAATGCTTCAAACTTATTCTGAGTTTGAGAATAAGGTCTTGCAACACCGTCAAATTGAATGACAGAACTGCCGTCAAATTTTGGGCCCCAGGCTCGATTGCCCCAGTTGCCTGCTTCCTGCACGGTAGTTGGTTTGGTTGGTACTCCATTGGGTAATGCTCCAACAAAACCACCGGCACCGTAGGATTGTTGCAGGTCAGAGAGATCATTTAAGGTTTCAAAAACGTAGTTAGAATTGAATTCTATACCAATACCTTTCCTTTTGGTCCCCCTTTTAGTGATGATGTTGATGACACCGTTAGCTGCGCGGGCACCATAAAGAGCGGCCGCATTGGCACCTTTTAATACGGTGATGGATTCGATATCGTCCGGATTGACACTGGACATACCGTCACCTTCATCGGCGCCTCCCCAAAGTCCGGCCTGGCCAAATCCTGAATTGTCCATAGGAACTCCGTCAATAACATAAAGCGGCTGGTTGTTACCTGCCAGCGATTTGTTACCCCGGATAATTACCCGTGAAGAACCACCAGGTCCGGAAGCTATTTTGCTCACGTTGACCCCGGCTACCCGACCGGCAAGTGCATTGGCTATGTTATTTTCGCGGGCCTGGGTGAAGTTGTCTCCACTTACCTCAGTCACGGAGTAACCGAGCGCTTTTTTCTGACGGCTGATCCCAAGAGAAGTAACCACCACCTCGCTGAGTGTAACCCCCGCGGACATTACCACATCAATGATGGATTGGCTCCCAATGGTAACCGCTTTTTCTTCAAATCCAGTGTAAGTAAATCGCAATGTTGCAAAATCAGGCACATTACTAAGGGAATAATTTCCCTCAAAATCAGTAACAGTACCTTGTGTAGTTCCCTGAACGAGAACAGTGACACCGATTAGAGGCTCGCTGTCCTCTCCGTTGGTCACTTTACCCGTGATCGTGCGTTGGGCAATTGCTTGCCACCCGCAAAATACGAGCAGGATCAGTAAAGTTTTTTTAACCATAACAATACAAATATTAGTTTTTTAACAATCTACAAATAATGAGCTTGTTTTCTCTCCTAGAAAACGCTTATAAACGGCTAATGTAGATCAATCTTAAGAAATTATTTACTTTTCATTTGAAAAGGATTAAATAATACAACAAAAGGATAATACCGTACGGTTATTCAATGAAAAATATCAATTAAGTCTTGGTTTTCAGCTATTTGTTTCGCAGTCGGAAACTAACATTACAAGGGTTAATTGAGCATCAAAAAAAGCCGAGAATCCCTTATTTGCCCTTACCTTCTGTGGGGTTAAAACGATAGACCTTTACCTCGTCATCATTACATCCGGCAAATACAAGGCGTCCTTTGGGGCTTTCCAGGACAGCAAGGGATTTTACATCATAGGGCAGAAAAACACCTGATTTTTTTCGATCTACCAATTTAAAATTTGATTTACCATCACCCAACATCAGGAGTCCGAAACCAGCATCGTTACGAGTGGTTTCTACTTCGGATTGAAAAAGATTGCCTGCAATCAGAATATCGGGGATGGTATCCCCGTTAAAATCATCAATCACCATATCATTTACCGATGAATACTGGGCCTCCTTGGGTAAGGGGAAAATTTTAAAAGAACCATTGCCTAAATTCTCAAAATAGGTGCTGGCAAAAGTAGTCGCCTCATAATGTTCGGCATTTTGCAATTTGTCTTTACCATAGATCTGATTCACGTCCGATGAAGCAAACATCGTGTAGGTTGGAAATTTATCCAATATCGCCGGCACCTGCTGAGACGAGCACTGTCGGCCTCTCAACGGAAATTTAACCCCAAAATTGTAATACGTCAGGACCACATCTTTAGATCCGCTATCATCAAAATCATAATAATAAACTTCAAACGGTTCTTCTTCACTGGCTTTGTATTTATAATTTAGGCCCAGGTTGCCGGCAATGATATCCTGGTCTCCATCTCTGTCCATGTCCGCAGTCTTGAGACTGAACCACCAACCCAAACTGGAATTTAAAGTATAGTCATCTTTATTTCGTTCAAAATGGTCCCCTTTATTGAGTAATATGATGATGGGTGTCCACTCCCCGGCGAGGATTAAGTCTATTTTTTTATCGCCATTGATATCTGCCCACGACGCATCGTTTATCATCCCGATCCGGTCCAGATCTTTCGCCAGGGAAGAGGTTACATTGACAAATCTACCCTGATCATTTCGCAATAATACACTGCTCGCAGGGGTGGGATAAGCCCAGGATAGATGCCGGCCGGCCACAAAGAGGTCGATATCACCGTCCTGGTCAAAATCATAAGGGCGTACCTTGGACCCGCTGAAATTTAGTTCCGGCAAAATTCCTTCTCCTTTTGTAAACCGTCCTTTACCGTCATTGAGATAGATCCGGTCCTGGTAGGATTTGGATTTAGGCATAAATTCGTTGCCGCCGCTCACCACATATAAGTCCAGATCTCCGTCAAGGTCTGCGTCAAAAAAAGCAGAACCCAGGTCTTCATGGATTTTGTCCCTGGTAAAACACTCATTGATCACTTCTTCAAAAAGACCATCTGCTTTTTGACAAAAAACAACTCCTTTTTCACCGGCAGCTCCACCAATAAACAAGTCATCCAAACCATCGTTGTTGATATCCCCTATACTGATATGCGGTCCGAAAGCAGACATTTTATGAGGTAATAATACCTGGTTTTTATAATCATCAAAAACATTTTCTTTATGTTTATACCGGAACTGGATTTCATCGTTCACCAAGCTAAATAACGGGGTTGTGGCGGGTTTGGCTTTGACCTCAGGCAACGTTGCAGTGCTATATAATATTTTTATAATCTGGTCTCCCTTTATATCGGTTAAAATATTTTCTTTACCATCTGGCCATTGAATTTTCACTTTTTGTACTTTGGTTTCCTGACCGAGACCGAAGTGGGCAAAATGTTCACTGGTAGAATACATACCCCGTACACCGGTCAATTCAAAAAATTGATTGCCGGTCGTAGTTTCGATCCAGATCTTAGTGCCCATAGCCACTATGTTTTTCTGATCGGCCACCGGTAAAATCCTCAAATAATGATTTTGAGAGTTGGCATTATTTCTATAGATCGAAGCCGGATCATTGATATTGTTGACGACCAGGTCGAGGTCCCCATCGTTGTCCAGGTCAGCATAGGATGCTCCATTTGAAAAGGTTTTTTCGGACATCCCCCATTCCTCCATTTTTTTGGTAAAAGTCAGGTTGCCATTATTTTGGAAAATATAGTTGCTCAGCTTCACCGAAGGGGTCAGCGCCAACGCTTTTCCAATATCCACAATATCCCAAACAGAAACCTCCTCTGTCAGGTTGGGATGCTTTTTCACATAATCAGCCAGGGCCGATTCAATGTAATGGGAAAAAGTTTTATGGGCGTCTTTATTCCGGATATCCCTCATCAGTCCATTGGTGATAAATAAATCTTTCCAGCCATCGTTGTCAAAATCGGCAAATAAAGAAGACCAGCTCCAGTCCGTTGAAGCAACCCCTGCCCGTTGAGCCAGATCGCTGAATTGAGCCTCACCGCTATTGATATGCAGCATATTGAACATATACTGATAGTGGCCGCTATCGCGTACTACTTTCCAGAATGCATCCGGGTTCATGCCGCTCATATTCGCTTTGAGGCGGAAATTATCCTCCGCCACCATATCCACCACACTCAGGTCGAGCAACCCGTCATTGTTGATGTCGGCCGCGTCGACGCCCATACTGAAATAGGAGATATGACGGAAATTGTCATAGATCTTATTGGTAAACGTACCATCACCGTTGTTGATAAACATCCAGTCCGCTATCCAAAAATCATTGCTAATAAACAAGTCTGTCCAGCCATCGCCGTTGAGATCGCTGGCACTGACACTATTGGGAAATCCTGTTTTTTTCAAACCTGCTTTTTCAGTGATATCGATAAAACGTTCGCCTTTGTTTTCCATCAATTTTATCCCGTATTCTTCTTTTGAAAGATCCGCTCCGTAAAACCGCGAATAATCTCCGGGATTGGGGGGTTGATTGAGCAATAATAAATCCAGGTCACCATCTTTATCGTAATCCAGAAAAGTGGCGTGGCGGGTGCGGGCAGTATCGGCAATACCGTACTGTTCGGCTTTTTCAGTAAATGTATTGTTGCCGTTATTGATATACAATTGATTTTTCCTGAGGTCGGGCCGGTCATCATATAATTCTCGGGTGATGTAGATGTCAATAAATCCATCCTTATTGATATCCGCCATCAAAACTCCGGAAGACCAGCCGCCATTGTCGATGATACCCGCTTGTTTGGTAATGTCCTCAAATTGAAGATTGCCTTTGTTGAGGTACAATTTGTCTCCAACCAGATTACCCGCAAAAAAAAGATCCTGCAAACCATCGTTGTTGATATCGGCAATGCCGACACCGGCGCCCCCATAATAGTTGGAGTAGATGGTGATATTTGCTTCTTTAGTATCCTTAATCACATTATTAAACCTTACCTGGGTATAGTCCGGATGGAGCAGCGTAAATAGTTTGGTACCCTCTTTGGGTTTTTTTCCGGATATCTTAAAGGCTAAACCGGCAGTACAAACCAATACTATTATGATCAAATATTTCATTATTCGTTTAATGTGCAGTTGTTATTTTCAAAAATAGAAGATTCAAGGTACATTTAATTGATTATTTAAATCAGTTCCATTTAAAAGCTAATTATGAAGTCATCACCATTAATCCAACGTTTGTTATTAGTAATTATTTATCTCTTTATACTCCAAAGTTCAGGTTTTTCACTCCCGCGGGTATTATTTTCCCGCGCCAACCACGATACCCTGGGCCGTTATGAAAAGTATGAACTTAGTCTGGATATCAAGGCAGACTTTATTAATCCGTTTGACCCTTCGCAGATCGACCTGCTCGTTACCTATACTGCTCCATCCGGTAAGAGCTGGACTATTCCCGGATTTTACAACTACAACAGCTGGCAGGCGGTTTGGATGACCCGTTTTTCACCCAATGAAACCGGCACCTGGAATTGTCACGTTAAAATCAAAGATAAGACCGGGACCAACGACAGTTTAAAAACCAGTTTTTTCGTAATACCCAGCAAACTGAAAGGCCCTGTAAAAATTGCCGGTAATAAACGATTCCTTCAATATGCCAATGGAGATGATTTTTTCGGCGTTGGACTTTGGTACAACGATAGTTATGCAGCCTACAATCAGGGAAGAATCATGCCGGAATCCCTCGATGAACTCAAACAACTGGGTGTCAATTTCATCAGTACCTTCATCACTCCACTGGAGACCCATGGTACTGGACTGGGCCGTTACGATCAGGCCATCGCAGGCAGATTGGATGAAGTACTGAATCTCTGTGAAGAAAGGGATATTCAACTCAGCTTGAATATCTGGTTTCATTCCTATCTCTCTGAAACAGTGTGGGGTGGTGGAAACATCCGGTGGAATACCAATCCATATAAACAAATCACTGCTGCGAAAGACTTTTACCGCAGTGAAGAAGCCTGGAAATACCAGGAACAATTGTACCGGTATTTTATTGCTCGTTGGGGATACAGCAATTCACTGTTATTGTGGTTTATCATCGATGAAGTGAACGGAACGGATGGTTGGACGAGTGGCGACAGCCTGGGTGCAGCACAATGGGGCAGGAAAGTCCACGATTATTTTAAGGCCAATGATCCGTATGGACACCTGACTACTGGGACGCGGAGTGGTGGTATTGGTGAATTCTGGCATGAGGGATATCAAACTTTCGATCTGGCCTCCAGAGAGATCTATGAAGCCCAGGGATTTCCAATCATCAGATCTGGCTATATTGACAGTAGTGAAATCCATCCATTGACTCTGAGTTATTCTAATTATGCCCATCAGATTGAACGCCTTTGGAAAGGATATGATAAACCAGCGATCATAGGTGAAACCGGCTGGGATCATACTTTTTATGAACCCAGTATGCCGGGATACCAGGCGATGTACCATAATGCACTTTGGGTGACCCTGGCTAAAGGAACAGCAATGACTCCTTTCTGGTGGGCCCATTCGGGATATTTAAATGACAATATTATCACCAATCAAATCCGTAATATTTCCCGGTTTGCCCGGGAAATCCCTTTTGCTAAACTCAGTAATTTAATGCCAATCGACAGCATCACAGGGGGTAAAAACAGCTATGCCATGAGCAGTGACCAGCTTATCTATGGCTGGGTAGTAAATCCTGAATCTGATGTCACCGGGGCATCCGTATCCATTAAGCTTAAAAACATTCCCAGGAATAACAACACCCCAATAAACTATAAATTGCGGATTTATCATACCTGGAGAGGTGCGTTTGTGCACGAAGCAGAAGTAACTGCACAGAACGGTAAAATCGAGTTTACACTCCCCGTCCTGAAAATAGCTGGCGGCAGAGGGTTTTATATCGGGCAGGATGCCGCGTTCATATTGGAACCCATCAGGTAGTAGCGAGAAGCGAGAAGCGAGAAGCGAGTAGCGAGTAGCGAGTAGCGAGTAGCGAGAAGCGAGAAGCGAGTAGCCCACAGCTCGTGGTCCACAGCTCGCTTCTCACTGCTCGTAGCTCCCTTCTCACTCCTTATAAATCCCATCAATCAAGTCCTTGTATTTCGCTTTGATCAACCGGCGTTTTAATTTTAAGGTAGGGGTAAGTTCACCTTCACTGCCATCCGGTTTTATAGGTACCCATACTTCCGGAACCAGTTCAAATTTTTTGATCTGTTCAATATGGCCAAACAAGGGATTATATTTATCGATAAGTTGACTGTATAGGTTTTGGACCTGAGGTAGGGTGATCATCTGGGCCAGATTAGTACAATCTATCTCATTCTCCCGGCACCAATTTTTGAGGCTATCTTCAGCCGGTACGATTAGGGCGCTGACAAATTTATATCCGTCACCGACCAGCATGATATTGTCGATCATAAAATCCTCTTTGACCTTATTTTCTATGGGGGCAGGGGCGACGTATTTTCCCCCGGAGGTTTTAAATAATTCTTTTTTGCGATCTGTAATTTTTAAAAAGCGGGTGCCATCCCTGCCGGTAACAAAGGTACCGACATCACCGGTACAAAGCCACGTTTTACCATCTGTGGTCTTTAACGTGTCAGCTGTCCATTGCGGTTGTTTGTAATAGCCCTGCATGATATTTGGACCTGCCGCTAATATTTCACCTTCCCCTTCTTTGTATATACCATCACTGTTGTCAATCTTTACTTCCACATTGGGTATTAAAGGCCCAACAGCCCCAATAATCGCTTTATAAGGTTCAAATAAGCTGATGCTGATACCGGGAGATGCTTCAGTGAGACCGTAGGCTTCCCTTACCGGAATTCCGGCGGCCGAAAATACCCTGATGATGGTGGTGGGGCAGGGTGCGGATCCCGTGACTATCCCCCTCACCTGACCTCCCAAAGCTGCTCTCCACTTGGAGAAAATGAGTTTGTCAGCAATTTTCCATTGCAGGGCTTTCAATCCCGTGGGATGATAATCAAATTCGTATTCCTTGGTCAACCCCAGGGCCCAGAAAAATAATTTACGTTTAATTCCTTTCAGATCAAGTCCTTTATTATAAATTTTCTCATAGACTTTTTCCAACAACCTCGGAACGCTGGTAAAAAAATGAGGGCTTACTGATTTCAGGTCCCCATCGTCTCCTCCCAGGTTATCTGTACCGGTTTGGTATACGCTCAATCCAAAAAAAATAAAAGCATAGGTAGCAGCCCGTTCGAAAATATGGCATATCGGTAAAAAACTAAGCGCCCGTTCCCCGGAAGTGACCGGCAGTATTCCTTTTAATTCACGGATACAACTGGCCAGATTTAAATGGGACAACATTACGCCCTTGGGCTTACCTGTGGTACCGCTGGTATAGATAATAGTCACCAGGTCTTCCGGTTTTACCTGGGCTATGCTTTGATCCAATTCGGCCGACCGGTCAGTTCGAAGCAAGTCTTTCCAATGAAAGTCCCCGACACCATTATCGATTCCAATCAAAGGGCCGAGTTGGGGAAGAGCGGATCTGACAGCCCCGACTTTTTGCGCAAGGTCCCCTTTACCTATAAAAGCTGCTTTGCATTCAGCTTCGAGCATAATGTATTCATATTCTCCGGGACTGATGGTTGGATAAAGTGGTATGGATACCAGGCCGGCATACTGCATAGCCAGATCGATGATGATCCATTCCGGTTGATTTTTATAGGATATGATGGCAAGATTGTCACCGCGTTGATAACCTGCGTGCATCAATCCCTGGGCCAACTGCCTGGCAAGGTCTATGATCTGTTGGATACTGTAAAATTGCCAATTACCATCAAGCCTGGCACCAAAGGCCCGTTCCTGGGGATAGTGTTTAAGCTGGTAATCTATAAATTCAAAAACTCTTTCAATGGCCATTGATTTTAATTTGAGTTTATTATGGCGTGCGCATATGGTTCAATCGTACCAATATAGCAATATTTATAAAAAAGTAACTGCCGACTTTATCCGTTTCGATCATATCATTAAAAAACAATAAAATCAAAATACTGCTGAAAGACCCGATCGCCGCAAGTCCCCAGCGTCGGCGAACAGGGTCCGGCGATTGAAAACTCCGCTGAGCTTCCAGATAAAAAAAATAAACCAGGATTAGAAAAAACACTAGCCCGGGAATTCCCTGCTCCACCGCAGTCATTAAAAAATAATTATGTATGGTACTTCGTTCTGGGTTGTCACTGACATACGTAGAAAACTGATTTAAAGTATACGGCTTATAGGCACTGTAGAAACCCGCCGGGCCAAAGCCCACCAGATAACGGTCGCCAACCATATTCGCCCCGGCTACCCAGCGGTACACTCTTTCCATCGTGGAGATGTCCTTACCCTGCGGAGTCGCCTCCAGCAAAGATCCAAACTCGTAGTGTGTGATCGCCTTATTGTAATCCGGAGCCAGTTCAAGGTATCGGTTATGAGAAATGAAATAGAAAAATCCGAATAGCACCACTACCGGTACAGCAACTGCTGCTGCATGCACCAATCTCCATTTCAACAGAGGGTAAATCAACACCACCCCGAATATGGCAAGGTATGCAGCACGGGTATAGGATAAAAAAATTCCGCACAACATAATAAAAATGGCCCCTGCCCAGAGTGCCCTTTTAAGTTTATCTCGTTTCAAATAATGCCATACCGGCCAGGAATACGGCAGGAGACACACCAATAAACAGGCATAGTTGACATGGTTTCTGTAAAATGGCCTCACCACCGTATTGATTTGATCAAATGCAAAGCCTGAAGCAGCGTGTCTGAATTCTACCAGGAAGACGGTGATCACAGCCGCCAAAATCGATATCACACTAAAAGCCAACAAACGTTTATATGTTTTTAAAAACAAAAAAGCCAATAAATAAAACACCACCAAATACCAGGTCTTGGCCAGCCAGAATTTCATGGAGGCAAGCATATCCTGACTCACTATGCTGGTGTAAAAAATCCAGACCCAATGAATCAGAATAGCCCAGGTCAACGGATGTTTCATCCAATTTTTTATATCCTCTGAACGGTTAGTCAGCACGTAAACTATACCAAAACAAAACAGCCACCACATGATTGGTTCATCCGGAAAATCAGTGGAAAAACCTCCCGGTAAATCCAATTCTTTACTGAAAGGAATGCTGAATAATAAAATATAAAATATCCAGTGCAACCGGTATACCGTGATGCCGGCAAACAAAACAACCAGGGGAAGCAGAAAGAAAAAATAATTTTGAAATAGTATACCTAAAACCGATGACAGTAATACCAGAAAAGGAAAATATTGCCTTTCTGTCAGAGCCATTATCCTGGTATCATCCATACCGCCCTATTTCCAATACGGTTTCAACAAATAATACAAACTCAGGGAAAGCAATGCAAATAGGGTAGCTGCCAGGACCAGCATAGATCTAACGGGTCGTGATTTATAGATAGGTACTTCGGCCTGGGCGATGGTAATGAGTGATGGCGCACCGGATTGAGACGTATTAACAGTGTTCTGATGGCGAATCCTGTCTTCGTTTACCTGAATCTGCAATCGTTCAATCGTGAGGTCAAGGGAATGGATCAGGCTCATACCTTCATTAAAATTTTCCAGATTAAAAGTAACCGTCCCCGGAACCGATTTAGTGATCGATTTTAATTGAGTCTCCAATCCCCTAATCCTGGCCTGCAGGTACATTAGCGTATCTTTTGGGGCATTGTTTTTCCGCAGCGATTCATAACGGGCCAATTCACCGGCCAGATCGTTTCCGACTTGAGCTGCAATAGTAGAAAGCGACTCGGTCTGTGCATCGATATTGTAGATCGGATATTTTTTTCGCAGTTGCATCAGGCTGTCATTGAGCGTCTGAAGTAAATGCTGTTTTTCATTAATACTGATTTGATATGAAGTCGCGACTTTATGCAGACGATCTGTGATCAGTTGGTTAGCAGATTGATTGACCAGGTCCCTGGTAGCATTGGCCATTTGAGCGGCAATCGTCCTATCCTGATCTTCAATGCTCAGGTCGATCGCTTCATATTTGGTTTTGACGACCTCCATCAATCCATTTAGTTTTTTACGGATTTTATGGTGGGCAAGCGGTTTTAGGGAATCAATTTTATAATGAGCGTACAATCCAAATCGAGCGATCAACTGGTCTTTAATTTCATTGGATTGACAGATGGTGAGCAATCGATCCAGGTCCTGTCCGGTACCATAAAAGTCAGCCTCTTTGGGGGAATTACCAAAAATCAATTCCGGTTTGGAAAGATCCTGACTGGCAGGATAAAATGTAGTGGTCGCCTGATAATAATTTTTTAAAAACAAGGAACCTACAGCAGTAATTACAAATACCGCGATGGACCAGGACAGAATAGGTTTTTTATTGTCCCAGACTATCCTGATGGCATCCTTAATTTGCTCTGGTTCTTCCATAAAGCGAAAGTATGAATTTCTATGCTACTGTTGGGGGATTCAAGCCGGGTGAGGCCTGATTATCAATTGGTAGACCGATCGGAGTGGTATCAATCCGGTGGACAGGAAAATTGCCACGGATACGAGTATAAAAATCATCAATTCATACCACGGAGGCAGTCCAACCTGTTGTAAAACCCATCCGGTCATTCCGGTTACAACCAAACTAAATACCAGTCCTCTAAGGTGATGCCAATGGATGCCGATGAGTTTCTGATGGAAAATAAAACCTGCCAATACTACGGAAGTAAAGCTTTGGGTAAATAAGGCTGTCCAGGCAGCCCCTAAAGCGCCATATGTCGGGGTAAATAGCAAATGACCACTGGCATTGACCACGATGGAAAAGATAAATAACCTGTTCATCGACCTGGCCTGGTTGGCTGCTGTAAGCAAGGTACTCAGCAGATAATTTATTGTTAGCGGGATAAGGTTTAACATCAGGATAGACAACACATCTTCATCTGCATCCCGATATAACCATTGCATGATATGCCGGTGATAAAAAGCCAGCGGAACGGCTATCAGCACTGCTGATACGGTCATGAGTTTCCAGGCCAGGTCAAATAAGGACTGGTACAGGTGCTGATCTTTTCTGCCCAATGCATTGGAAAACATGGGCAACAATAAACCGGCAAACAAAAAACCCACCATATTAGCAGCATCCAATAACCGATAAGCAGCAGCATAGATACCCGATTGCCTGGCCCCATCCACCCGCAGAAAGTCAATCCAAACCGGTTCCATACGGGAAAACAACACCATCAAAATAAATATGCCTGCATATGGAAGGCATTCTTCCAGGATTTTAAAGGGGAATAAAAATTCTCCCCGGGGTACTGCAGATTTCGTTTTGAGGATAACCCACACCAGGCCGACAAAGCAGGGTATGGCTAGTGAAATACATTGAAGGATTAAAAAAGAGCTCACCTGGTCCATGGAAAAAAACCTCCCGGAAAAAAACATCAATACGATGAACAGTACCTTATCCGCTACGGAGAATAAACTATCGGTCCGGTAATAACCCAAACCGGATATATAGGCACGGAAAAACAATATAGCCGATAATAGGATTTGATTTAATGCAATCCAGAAAATAATTTCCGGGTACCGGTTTAAATACCCGCTCAGAAAAGTGAGCAATAAAAAAATCAACGTAAATAACAGTGCCAAAACAGGCCTCCACCAAATCGTTTGTATCCAGATGTCTTTAGCGTCCCCGGGATGGGAGGCCACCCGACGGTTGACATAGGAAGCCATTCCCAGATCCAATACAATCTGGGGTAACATCGATAATGAAAACAGGGTGAAATACATTCCCCAATTCGAGGTTCCTGCCTGATTTTGAAATTCCCTTTCGATAAAAAAAATGTAATACGGTTTGATCAGCAGGTTGGCCAAAAACAGAAAAATGATATTGAGCAGAAATTCTCTTTTGTACAAAACCATGCGAAGGCAGTATCCGGCAAATGTAAGTTTTAGTTTTTCCACAGCAGTATCCTGCCATTAAAACAAAAAAATGGAGGCTGGTTATTCTGAAATGGGTATTTTAACCCAGGGAAAGTGAATAGGATAGTTTGAATGGATGACCTCATTTATTCAATGTTTCAACTCCATTCCAGGTTGATTTAAGAAAACATTAGCAATTGGTGGCATTGCATTTGAATACGCAATGACCTGAGGGAATCGTTTAATTGGTCTATTCGTACCTTTGCCCCCTTTATGTCTAATCCTTGGTTGTCAGGTGTTTTTGTGTTCCTTTCGTTGAGTCTAAGTGCTCAGCCACAACGGGGATTTGAAGCAGGCCCCTGGTTGGGTGCTGCTCATTTTTTTGGCGATCTCAATACTTCCTATAAAATCAATAAACCAGGACCTCTGGGCAGCCTGGCCATGCGGTACAATATCAATCAAAGATTAGCAGCCATGGCCAAACTTACCGCTTTTCGTGTTTCGGCGGATGATGCAGTATCTACCAATGCGTTTGAAAAAAACCGTAATCTCAGTTTCTTTTCTGGAGTATATGAAGGCAGTGCCCAATTTGAATTCAATTTTTTCCCTTATAAACACGGCGATAAAGAACGCTTCTTTACCCCTTATCTCTTTGTTGGTGCATCGGTATACCGGTTTGATCCCAAAACCCGGTACAACGACGAAGTAGTCCGCTTACAACCCCTGGGTACTGAAGGACAAGCCTCCGGTAAAGAATATAGTCTTATCCAACCTGCTTTATTGTATGGCATGGGATTCAAATATGATCTTAGCCCTTCCTGGAGCCTGAATATTGAATTGAGTGCACGCAGCCTGTACACGGATTACGTAGACGATGTCAGTACAGTTTACCCGACACCCGATCTATTGGCCGGAAGGGATCCTTTGTCCGCCATTTTGAGTAACCGCAGCCTGTTGCCTAATATAGAGCCTGGCCGGCAACGTGGGGATCGGAGAGAGACCGATGGATTTGGAATGCTGTCGATTGGGTTGATGTATTTTTTTAATCCCCTGCCTTGTCCTAAAATTAGTCAATAAGCTTATTCACTTTGTTAGTGGTATCGCTGACTTCTTCGGTCTTTAAGGTATTTTTTCATCCAGTAATTTTATCTTTAAGGTTCACTTTAGAAAGATGAAACAAATTCTACTTATAACATTTAACCTGGTTTTGATGATCTTGCAATTAACAGCCCAGGTGTATATCCGAACTAATCTGGTGGGTTATCAACTGTCGGATTCCAAAAAAGCCATCGCATTTACTGACCAGGACCTGTCCGGTGATTTTAAAGTCCTGGATGCTTTCGGTAAACCGGTTTTTACCGGCCCGATTACAGCGACAAAAGCACCAGGGTACGGCCCTTTTAAAAACTATTATGAACTTGATTTTTCAAAATTGTCCACTTCAGGCACTTATAAGGTAGAAGTTGCCAATCAAACGGTAATAAATTCATCTTTGCAGTTGGGCACCGGTCTTTACCAATCTTTGCCTGATGTATTACTGGAATTTATGCGCCAGCAACGGTGTGGATACAATCCTTTTTTTGACCAGGTGTGCCACCAGCATGATGGACGGGTGATGGGAGGGCCGATGGCCGATTCGACCTACATAGATGTTACCGGGGGTTGGCACGATGCCGGCGATCAACTTAAATACCTGATCACCGGTAGCAATGCTACAGCCCGCATGCTGATGGCGTATCAATTATATCCATCCCCGTTTGAAGACAAGTTTAATGCGCTGGGACAAACCGGATCCAATAAAATTCCGGATGTATTGGACGAGGCCAAATGGGGCCTGGATTGGATTTTGAAATTACATCCTGCTTCGGATCAATTGATCCACCAGGTTGCTGACGACCGGGATCACCGGGGATGGAAATACCCGTTTAAAGATCCCAGCGATTACGGCTGGGGACCTGATTCCTACCGGGTAGCTTATTATGCCACCGGGAAACCTCAGGGATTAAACAAATATAAAAGTGATGCCACCGGTATTGCTAACCTGGCAGGAAGATCGGCAGCTGCCCTGACCCTGGGTTATCAGGTTTGGAAATTTAATCAATTGGATGATGCTTTTGCCGCCAAATGCCTGGTCGCAGCAGAAGAATTGTACCGCATGGCGAAGAACCAACCGGGTTATCAGCAGGGAAATTCTTACGGAGCCCCCTACCGCTATAATGAAGATACCTGGACGGATGATATGGAATGGGCAGCAGCGGAATTATACCGTGCTACAAAAAAGTCACATTACCTCGCGGATGCCAAATCATACGCTATTCAAACCGGTGAACTATCCTGGATCCAAACCGATACGTCTGCGCATTATCAGTTTTATCCTTTTCTCAATATTGCTCATTATTCACTATATGGATTAGTGGATCCGGCATTCAAGACCAGACTAGCAGGATATTACAGGAACGGAATTAAAAAAACGCTTATACGGGCCGGAAACAATGCCTTTCAACATGGGGTTCCGTTTATCTGGTGCTCAAACAATTTATTGGTGGACCTGATCATACAGATCCAGTTGTATGAAAAAATGACTGGGGACAGGCAATTTCACTCCTATATGCTGGCTATGCGGGACTGGCTGTTTGGAAGGAATCCCTGGGGGACGAGCATGTTTATGAATATTCCTTCGAGCGGGCCTTATCCTAAAGATGTCCATACCAGCACCTGGGCAATGACTAAAAAGGAAGTCCCGGGGGGCCTGGTTGATGGGCCACTCTATTATTCCACTTACCAAAAACAACTCGGGCTGACCCTCACTCACCCCGATCCTTATGCTCCTTTTCAGAACAATTATGTTGTGTATCACGACGATATTGGTGATTATGCTACCAATGAACCGACCATGGACGGAACAGCCTGTGCTGTGATGATGATGGCCTATTTTGCCCATAACAAAAACTGAAAGGGTTAGCTCATAGGAAAGGATTAGGTCCCCGGCCTCAATGAATTTTTATCATTATCCCCTTTTTTGGCATAAATCTGAGACTCAGGACCTTGTAATCCTGTCGTTTTGGCAGAAAGTCAATCAGGGAATATAATTTGATAGCATATTGGGTAGGCGTACGTTTAAATAATAATGTAAAGAAGATGTTTGATCAAAATAGTTTTCGTTTTGCGGTTCAGGAAGAGATTGAATTTCCGCTGATGACCACCGAGGAGGAGGAAGAGCCTTCGAGGGATACAGATGATCCTGAGATCCTGGGAATACTTCCACTAAAAAATACGGTCCAGTTTCCGGGCATTGTATTACCTATCACCATTAGTCGAGACAAGTCCATACAGGCTGTAAATCAGGCTTATAGAGAAGACAAACGCATTGTAGTCATCACCCAGAAAGAACAAGGCAATGAAGATCCCAATTTCCAGGATCTCTTCAGGATAGGGACCATCGCGCGAATCCTAAAAGTGCTGAAAATGCCGGACGGTACAACTACAGCTATTTTACAAGGCAGGAAAAGGGTCAGGATATTGGATGAACTTTCAGAAACCCCTATTCTCAAAGCAAGTGTTACCCCTTTGATTTATAAACAGGTCGCCCATAAACTTGAATTTGAAGCCCTGGTTGCCACCATTAAAGATCTGGCTAAACGAATTATCGACCTATCTCCCCATATTCCTGGAGAAGCCGCTACCATGTTGCGCAATATCAACGACGATGGATTTTTACTCAATTTTATTGCATCTAATCTGGGAGTCAATCTTACCCAAAGGCAACAATTGCTGGAGATGAATGATTTGCCTAAAAAAGGGCAAGCTATCCTGGAGTATATGCACAAAGACCTGCAATTGCTCGAACTAAAAGAGCAGATTGAAAGCAAAGTAAGAGGGGATATCGAAAAACAACAAAGGGACTATTTTTTAAATCAACAACTCAAAACCATTCAGGATGAACTGGGTCAAAATCCTCATGAAGATGAACTAAAAAAATTAGCCACCCGGGGAGCAGAAAAAAAATGGCCCAAATCTGCTAAAGATACTTTTGAACGTGAGTTGGGCAAATTGCGCAGATCCAATCCTCAAATGGCAGAATATGGGGTGGTACTCAATTATGTAGAATTTTTACTCGACCTGCCCTGGGAGGAATATACCAAGGACAATTTTGATCTTAAAAAAGTAAAAGCAGTCCTGGACAAAGATCATTTTGGCCTGGACGATGTCAAGGAAAGGATAATTGAACACCTCGCTGTCCTGAAATTGAAAGGCGATATGAAATCACCCATCATTTGTTTGGTAGGCCCTCCGGGAGTTGGTAAAACTTCCCTGGGTAAATCCGTAGCCAAAGCTTTAAAACGAAAATTTATCCGTATGTCATTGGGTGGTTTGCACGATGAGGCTGAAATCCGCGGCCATCGCAAAACCTATATCGGCGCCCTACCCGGCCGGATTTTACAATCCATTAAAAAATCAACCTCGTCTAATCCCGTATTTATTTTGGACGAGATTGACAAACTGGGTAAAGATTTTCGTGGTGATCCATCTTCAGCTTTATTGGAGGTACTCGATCCCGAACAGAATTCTACCTTCTATGATAACTACCTCGAACTGGAATACGATCTGTCCAAAGTCCTGTTTATAGCGACGGCCAATTCGATTCAAAATATCCAACCGGCATTGCTGGACCGGATGGAAATCATAGAGCTCAGCGGATATTCTACCGAAGAAAAAATCGAGATAGCCAAACGCCATCTGATACCTAAACAATTGGATGCCCATGGCCTCAAACCCAAACACATCAAATGGAACGATGAAGTCCTCGCCCATGTCATCGATAGTTATACCCGGGAGTCCGGGGTGAGGGCGCTCGACCGGCAGATTGCAGGCCTGATGCGTCGCGTGGCTAAAGAAGTTGCCATGAAATCCAGTTATACCATTGCGCTGAAAAAAACAGATGTGGTCAAGATGATTGGAATGGAAAAAATCAACCAGGACATTTATCAGGATGTATCCATGCCCGGAGTAGCTATTGGATTAGCCTGGACCAGAGTTGGAGGAGATATACTGTACATTGAATCCAGCCTGAGCAAAGGCAAGGGTAAGTTGACCCTGACCGGTAACCTGGGTGATGTAATGAAAGAATCGGCTACCACGGCCCTGAGTTTCGTCAAATCCAAAAGTAAACAGTTTGGTATCGACGACACCATGTTTGAACAAAATGATGTGCACATTCATATCCCGGAAGGCGCTATTCCCAAGGATGGCCCTTCGGCAGGTATCACCATGCTCACTACGTTGGTATCCGCATTTACCCGCACTCCTGTAAAACCTCACCTGGCCATGAGCGGAGAGATTACCCTGCGTGGAAAAGTCTTGCCGGTAGGTGGTATCAAGGAAAAAGTGCTGGCTGCCAAACGCGCCGGGATTAAAGAGATCATCCTCTGCCGTGAAAACGAACGGGATGTCAAAGAAATCAAACCTGAATATATCCAGGGACTGCAGTTTAAATATGTGGACAGGATGGAGGAAGTGGTGGGGTTGGCGATATAGAGGTTAAGGTTAAGACTGAGATTGAGGTTAAGGCTGAGACCCTAACTATTTTTTGATCCGATAGCTACCCGGATCAAAGGATTCCACAATTCAAACATTATTTGTATGTCAAAGAATCAATCTGGATTATATATCCGGGGATTGCAGTTTAAATAAGTGGGTCGGTGGAGGCGGAGGTAGAGTTGGCGATTTAGTAGCAAGGGTATTTCAGTTTATGAAAAAAAAGAATATTCTTATTTTATAGGTTTCGGAGGAATACTTAAGAAAATTATTAAAAATTATTTATGACGTCAAAGAGCTATTAAATATTTACAGTTATTTAAAAAAAGCCTCGTTTTGGTTCGGAAATGATGAAAATGATGATAATTGCAAAATTAATTTTGAAATTATACGTGTAAATGATGGAACAATTAAGGAGCTTTAACGCAAGATTGATAATATAACTTAATATAACAAAACATTCTGAAATAAAGGTTTTTGGTTACTTTAACTTATTTTCGGCATTTTTAATTCAGTTAATTTATAGCTTTATAAACCTATGAATCAAATAGTTATATGAATAAAAAGGAATATCCATTGATTCAACTTCAGAGTATTGAATTAATGTTAAAAAAGCTGCGAGAGTTAGTTTCAATACATTCTGATATAGTTGAGTTAGTTGGATCCAAGAATTTAATTAGACTAAAAGATATGGATCTGAAATCTAATTTTTTCTTTAGGGTGTATGATTCAAAATTAGAAACTACACAAAAAGTAAATTTCAATTTTGAATATTTACCTAAAAATTCAGTATTATCACAAGATGCTGAAAATAAAATTGATGACCTCGATGGGGTTGTAAGAAGTTTTAATAAATGGGTTTCACTAATTCAAAATTACAATAAAATAAATTTGACTCAGGAGGATGAATATATCAATTTTTATGAAAAAGAACTATACGATGAATTTGTTATCTTGGATATAGATGCCAATAATATACCATTTGATTATTTAAGACAGGAAGGCCTTTATAAATATCTAACTATTATTGAAAATAAATTAATCGAATCAAATGTCGGGCACGATAGTTTGGATGATTTAATTGAAGAATCACAAGATTTAAAGAGGGACATCTCAAGAATTACTAAGAATAAAACTATTAAACGGCTTTCGAGGTTAATGGCAAAAGTAAAAGTGAAAGCGGTAGATGTTTTTTACTTCGTTTTGGATGTAGGAAAAAAAGAAGCAGTTAAATCACTGCTTAATGGAGGATTCGATAAATTTAAATCAATATTAAATGTCTTAAATTAAACAACTGGGATAGAGGAGACTTGCATTTCAACAATTAAACATTTATTATATTGAAGAGTTTGTGACAATTTAAACAATTCAAAGATTCCACAATTTGGGGGAGGAGTGTCTTTCAATTAAGCAATTCTATTTTTTCAATTCAGGCATAAATCGAGACTTTACTCAATTCTTCCGCCAATTTGTGAATTGCTTTTTCAATCTTTGATGCTTGTTGGATGGATGGAAATTTAGTACCGGATGCATATTGCCTGAGCAAGGAGGGGTTAATAGATGCCAGGTGAGCCAACTTTGATTGATTAAGGGAATCAAACCGGTCAAAAAAAGCTCTTAAGTCATATAAATGATTGAAGTTGATCTCTTTAATTCCATGAAAATCCAACAATAATTTTTTTATTTTATTTTCAAGGCCAGGTATAGTTTTGGAGGATTCTACGACCAAATTGGATTTATAAGTGACCCTGCCCCAAATCATTTTGTTTTTCCCTCTTTCAATAATAAGGTCCAAATTCTTCATCGATTTTTTATTTAATGCCTGCTTGTTTTAAAATAGCATGTAAAGTGCCTTTGGGGATGTCCTGATTGTGAATAGGGACTGTAATTTTCCTTGTTTTTGATTTGTGCTTTAGTTGTAAGTGACTTCCTTTTTGAGCAACTTTAAACCAGCCATTTTTATGCAGGATGATTAATAACTCCCGGGGTCTCATGCAGGACAAAGATAGCAAAAATGCAACCTGTGAGGCAATAAAAATTGAAAATAGGCTCAATTTCAAGAAGGATGGAGGCATATTATCCGGACTTCTTAGATGGAATATTTGGAAGGTTAAAAGGTTAAA
>JAWXBI010000300.1:0-5771 GCA_034439915.1 Saprospiraceae bacterium
CACTTCCATCGTTTATCCAGCCTCCACCTGCAGAAGCTAAAGGATCAGCCATGGAAACTACGTTTGCATTACCCCCCTGGATAAAGAATCCGTCAACTATCACACTATCCACATTTCTGGTATATACTACGTGAAGACTATTATTTAAAGTGTCTCCATTACCATCGATATCCCCGCTGAGAATGGTCTTATTACAAGCCCAATCCCGGTCTATACTTCCACCGGATAAATAACCTCCTAATAATACCGTCGAATCGGGTATATCAAATGATAATGACCTGGAAGGAATGACTAAAGGTAAACCCGAACAAGGATCGAACAGGGTATCGGAAGGGCTGGGAAAGTAGATCCCCTGGGCTACTTTTATAGTATCTACACCACAAGTCCGGGCAATGGCCAATGCATCTTGTAAATCAGTAAATGCACTATCCCAATTGAGACCATTATTTGCCCCATTAGCTGAAGTATCGACATAAATGACAGTAATATTGGCATAGGGAGTACAATCCACTGCCGCACAATAAGATAAATTAACTGCCGGGTCAGGACAAGTAATAGGTCCATTAATGATTTGTCCACTCCCACCACCACTGGTAAATGGGTTATTATCTTCGTTATAGATGATAAAATTGTTGACGGCTACATTGCTATTGAGATTAAGTGTATCCAGCAATTTACGGATCACCCCATCATTTGTAAAATTATTATTATCCCGTATGATACCCCAGGATTCAATATAGGAGCAGGCATTTAAGAAATTGTTGTTATTCTGAATTCCAAAAGTGTCAACATGGTCTATAAAAATTTCCGCTTGATTCAAATTAGAAAATAGACCATTATTCAGGATACCCCCTCCAAATAAAGGTCCCTTTTGTCCAATATCGATGAGTTTGTAGTTTTCAAATATTCCCAGATTTCTAATCCCATACTGGCTTACACCGGTGTCTCTGGCTATCCAGAGTGCACCATGATTTATTACGGTGCCTATGGCATCATTATAAATTCCGTTTTTACCAAGAAAATCAGCATAGAATATCCCGGTCGAATCATTGAGAAAATAACCGGTATTGCTCAAGCCGTTATTCACGGTAGTGTCCACTTCAAAAATACCGCAGTTAATCAGCGTATCGGAATTGATAATAGCATCCACATTAAAACCCAGGTTGCCCGCTTTCATCGACCCGCTGTTTTTGAAATAATTGGAATTATCCAGCAGGCTGAAAGCGAAGGTGCGATATTCAATAATTCCATCCTGGTGGAATATTCCAGTATTGGTGATTACATTTTGGGAAATTGCATCTCCAACTACAGATGAAGTATTCCTGAAATAGGCAATCCCATCGTTTTGTATAACCGGAGCTCCATTCCCGCCCTGGCGAAGCGCCCAGTCTCCTGCATTATCCAAAAATCCATTGATCCCATTGAATACAAACCGGGAGGTTCCTGTCGTAGCTTTCAATGAGCTGTTTGGGCCAAGAATTATACTGTCCTTATTGAATATGAGATAATTACCCGTACCTCCTCCTGCCAAATTCATAGGTACATCGGAATAGAAATAGTTGTCGTTTTCAATAAAATCACTTGCAAAAGAATAAAATGTAATTGAACCCAGGTTTTGCCGGTATACTCCTGTAGATGTATTACGAATTCCATCCGAACCGTTCCTGTAAAGCATACTGTTGCAATCTATATACATCAAACCAGAATTATGGATCAAATCTCCACCCAAATTATGTATATCCAGTGAGCATCCAGCCGTATCAATAAAAGTCCCGGTATTCACAATCCCGGCCCCCGCCCCGTTAGGAATGGTGATGGAAGATGCAGCGCCACCATGATAAGTACCATCATTCTGAAAGCCGGTACCACTGAAACCGTTTATTGTTAATAGTCCACTGTAATGTTCAATTATACCGGTTAAATTATTGGTTAACGAATTCCCTGGACCTCCTCCAAAAGTGGCAACTGCAGATATCGAAATTAAACCAGAGTTAACCACACGTATACCATTCCCGAAGGAAGCAGACCAGGTGCCCGAAATGTGATTAAAGACACCACTGGCATTATTTAATAAAGAATTACCTGCCACTCCACCTCCTTGAATAATAAAGGTGGAATAATTATTGACGGTCCCGAAATTATCCAACTGAGTTGCATTACCTCCGGAAATCATGAATGTTCCGGCTGTATTGGTTATTAATCCAGTGACCTGGTTCACAATTCCTTCTCCGGCAAGAGCGCCATTCACATTAAAAAGAGCAGAATTAATAATGGTGCCCCCATTGTCGATCCTGCGGTCAGATCCGGATTGGACGGAAAATGTTCCTGCGTTTTGGATAAGGGATCCCGTCCGATTGAGTATTAATATACCCGCTGTCCCACCGGTTACTGTAAAGGAATTAGATTCATTCAATACTTTTCCATAGTTTGCTAATTGACTGCTGTTTCCTCCATTAATAAAAAAGGATCCCGCGTTTTTTATTACGCCGGTACTGAAATTAATCACGGCGGTATCAACTCCCATGTTTACATTGAATGCACCCGTATTGATGATGGAATCATGATTTTCAATCCGGCTGCCAAATCCATTTACAATAGAGAATGTGCCGGCATTAATCACTTTCGCACCTGCCATATTTATTAAGCCGTCATCAAAAGCAGAGTCGATGGTCATAGTGGCCATGGATTCGACTATGATACGACCACTATTGGTTACTCCATCCACATCACTACCAATTACATCCAGACTACCTCCCGATTTAACGGTCAATACCGCATTAGCCACAACAGTCAAGGAGCGTGCATTAGCAGCTATGGTAATTTCGGGAAAATTCGGTGCTGTTCCATCTATAATGACATGGTCACCTGTAGAGAATTTATTGGGAGGAATAGATGGAGTGCCACTGACTACTGTCCAGTTTGAAACCGTATTCCAATCGGTACTTGTTCCTCCTGTCCATCGCAGTGTGCCTGGGGAAAAAAATACAACAGCGGAATAAAATGTAGCGGCCATCACTACAGTGGTGATGAAAAAATATTTAATTTTCACAGCTTAGGTGGTTAATTCAGGGTGAATTTAACACATTTTTAAAACCTAACATAATTGTGAGCCTTTATAATTCAACAAATTATAAATCTAAAAGATTAGCTGAGGAGGGTGCCCGGTAAACCAGACGGAACCACCTCAAAATGGTTAAAATTCATAATACTACATATACATTAATTAATTTATGAGTTGTCCGCATTAACCACTGATCACCATTAATGTTTGGTATTATTCCACTTTAAAGGCTTGATGAGGTATTCATAATAGGCGATAAAACCAGAAAGGATATGCAATGCTATATACCCACATACTCCTAAAAAAACCATCACTGGGTTCCTCTTCAATTTGAGACGGCCAAAATTGATGGTATTGACCAACCACATAAAGACAAGACTGACCACCATCAAGGTCCACATCCCAAGATCCGCATACCAGGATATCCGGGGTGAAAACCAGGTACCCAGGAAATACAGAAATACAAACAAATTAAAAAAAGGTAAACAACTACCAGCCACCATGCGTAACCAGAAGGAAATCCAGGTCTTAAGCGAAAAACCAGGTTGGATAAGGGAGGGTATCAAATGGACGATCTGGGTAATCAATAATCCTTTATTCCATCGGGTACGCTGAAGGATCCAGTTGCCCAGGCTATGCGGACAAGTTTCGTCGGTATAGCTTTCCATCAACTTCAATTGAATCCCCGATTGGATCAACCGCACACTGAGCTCTGCATCTTCGGTCACGTTGAAAGGGTCCCAGGCACCACACCGGACCAGGTTGGCTTTAGAGATATAAAATGAATTGCCACCCAATCCGAAATTGAGATTTTTATTGGACAACTCCTGTAAATATTGGTCAAACCACTCAAAATATTCGGTGGCAAAATTGCGGGTGATCCAGTTTTGATTTTTATTGGAGATCCTCACCTTGGATTGGATACACCAGCGGTCGGGTTGATTGCGAAGCAATGAAGCCGCTTTTCTGAGTTGCTGGGGCTCCGGCCTGCTTTCTGCATCAAATACGGTAATGATGCGGTTTTTGGCTTGTTCCAAACCATACAACAAAGCACGACCTTTAGTAAATGGCATCAATGTAGGGATGTCGACCAACCGGGCATAGGCCGGCAAAGCAATTTGGAGGAGATGTTCCCGGGTATATTGATCACTGGACTCCACGATGATGAGCAACTCTTTTTTGTCAGCAGGATAGTCCAGTTGCTCAATGGAGCGTATAGTCTCCTCAATCACCGCACCTTCATTTTTCAAAGGAAGGATAATGGAAAAATCAAGACTGAGGTCGTCATTCAAATCAAACCGGTCTGTTCCCCTGGAAGGGCGCTCTACATTGCTCAATCTGAAGCTCAATAAGATGAGATAATTCAACATAGCCAATCCAAATAAAACCACACCGAATGTGTAGGGCCAATACAATCCGGCACCAATCGTCAATGCAATCACAACGCCCAGGATTAATCTGGGCGGCCATCGGATCGAATAAAATGCAGAATTTTTTCCCAGCAGTTTAAGTTGTGCAGCAGCTAAAGGGTCGATATTCATCCTGATCAGTAAATATATTGATTTATTCGATTTATTCGAGTGATTCGAGTGATTCGATTGATTCGATTTCTTTTATCTTTGCCCTCTTTTTTTAAAACCCCTTTAGGATATGGCCGGTCAAGATGAATTATTCAAAAAATTAGTCTCTCATTGTAAGGAATATGGTTTTGTATTTCCTGCCTCTGAAATTTACGATGGGCCCGGAGCAGTATACGATTATGGACCATACGGCGCCCAATTGCGCAACCACATCAAAGAATACTGGTGGAAGTCCATGGTCCAAATGCATGAAAATATAGTAGGCATTGACGCGGCGATCTTTATGCATCCGACTACCTGGAAAGCTTCCGGTCATGTGGATGCTTTTAACGATCCCCTGGTAGACAATAAAGACTCCAAAAAAAGGTACCGGGCAGATGTCCTGATTGAAGACTATATAGCCCGTCTGGAAGACAAAATCAATAAAGAATCGGAGAAAGGGCGCAAAAAATTTGGCGAAGCTTTTGACGAAGGTAAATTCAGGGAAACCCATCCCCAGGCATCCAAATGGCACGCAGAGTCTATCCAGGTAAACGACCGTCTCCAGGCTGCCATGAGGGAAAAAGATATGGCGGCTCTTAAATCAATCATTGAAGACTGCGCCATTGCCGATCCTGAAAACGGTTCCCGCAACTGGACCGATGTCCGTCAGTTTAATCTGATGTTCAGCACCCAACTGGGTAATATCGCCGGCGAAGAAGGTAAACTCTATCTCAGGCCTGAAACGGCCCAGGGGATATTTGTCAATTTCCTCAATGTTCAAAAAACAACCCGCCAGAAGCTGCCGTTTGGGATTGCACAGATCGGCAAAGCCTTCAGAAATGAAATCGTGGCGCGGCAATTCATTTTCCGTATGCGCGAATTTGAGCAAATGGAAATGCAGTTTTTTATTAAGCCCGGGGAAGAAATGAAATGGTACAATTACTGGAAGACCATGCGAATGGCCTGGCACCTGGCCATAGGCAGCCCTGCGGCCAAACTCCGGTTTCACGACCATGAAAATCTGGCCCATTATGCTAATGCCGCAGTGGACATCCAGTTTGAATTTCCATTTGGATTTAAAGAAATCGAGGGAATCCACAGCCGGACGGATTTTGACCTCAGCCAACATCAAAAATTCAGTGGTAAAA
>JAWXBI010000301.1:0-10500 GCA_034439915.1 Saprospiraceae bacterium
CTAACCCCCAACTTCTAACCCCTAAAAAAACGGTCCTTCCTCCAATCTTATCTTCAATTGTGGTTTATTTTTTCTCATCGCTTCGATCACCTGTCGGGTAGTCTGGGTCCGATAAAGATATACTTCTTTAAGTACGGGCAATTTGAGCAGGTCCAGGGCAATTTTATCATCCAATGGAGTGAAAGAGAGATTTAGAATTTCCAATTGGGGAAGTCGTTGCAGATAGATCAACCCGGATCCGGTGACATTCGTTTTTTGAATATACAATTCCCTGAGGTTGGTCATCTGACTGATGTAGTACAAACCATCATCATCTATTCCGCTCGCTACCAGGGATAGCCTTGAAAAAGATTCGAAATAAGGACTCAATTCGCGGAACTGATCATTGGTGAAAGGAGCCGGAGGAAATTTCATAGACAATGAATAAAAATGTCCATCATTCAATGAATCTCGCTCTATGTTAACTTTTAATCTTTGGGCCAGGTCATCCAGTGCTGCATCCAATGATTTTGCTTTTATCCTTGCCATCTCCGCCCGCCGCTGGTATTTGACCAGTTCAGGCAATAATTTCTGTATGACAGATCTCATAGCGGTATCCTCTGAAGCTTGGGTTATTCTTATCTCCTCCTGTGCACCGGCTCCAATCCAATGTTTTAATAAATTAATTTCATCCGTCGTCATGGGTGATTTTCCTTCCGGGGGCATATGATCTTTGTGTGTTAGGGGCAGGTTGACACGGAGGAAGGATTCACTGCTATCCGGCTTACTGGCTATAATGGATAGGTGGTTGCTTTCTCCCCGGGTAAAAAGATCGGAATAGGATTTGAGGGTTAAGCCCCCTTTTTTACGCTGGGTATTGTGACAGCTTACACATTTTGCTTCCAATATCGGAGCAATCATATCTGCATAGACTAACATTTCGTTTTCAGGTTTGATTTGCCCGACTTCGGAACGGTCTAATATGGCAGGAAGATATTCTGAAAGATATTCCTTTCCATGTGTCATCATTCCCCCCTGGTGAGCCGTAACAACCATCAGCCCATTACACAACAACAGACCGGTAATATAAAATGGAAAATACCGCTTGTTTCGAAGGTGCAGGAAATAAAATGCCAGCGTCATCAACATCATTGTCCCCAAAAAAGAACCCGCCTGAAGATGCCAGTCCATCAAATTACCGGCGTAGTCTCCGGAAGCAAATAAAAAAAAACCAATCCCGATGGAGGCCAGAGTCGAAAGGACTGCTCCGATTAAAATCAACTTGAACATTATGTCCCCGATCATCATCAATTTAAAATATTTGCCTGCCTCCAGCAACAATGCCAACAGAATAAGTACAATAGGAAAATGTACGATCAGGGGGTGAAACCTGCCAAGCCACAAAAACAAGACGGGCACATCAACCGGTTTGAGATAGGGCAAGAGTAAGAAGCCCAGGCTCGATACTAATAAGGCCAATATAAATAACGGCCCAGCGGATTTAGGTATAGGTTTATTCAATGGCAATAACGATTAAAGTCAGAACGGGAACCAGGCTACCGTGCAGGTTATGCGCGTAATTGATTTAAGGTTCCGGTGCTATCGCCAAATTCAGACTGATCTATATTCATGGCCTGCAGCATGGTCAGGTAAAGATTTGCCAATGGTGTTTCTTTATCAAAAATCAGATTCTGTCCCGTTTTTATCCTGCCTCCTCCCTGGCCACCTAATAATATAGGAAGGTTTCTGGGAGAATGGCGGTTGCCGTCTCGCAGATCGGAAGCAAATACAACCATTGAATTTTCAAGCAAGGTTTTGTCACCTTCCTTTATACTCTTCAGTTTTTCGAGCAGATAAGCGTATTGTTCCACATGCCAGGTGGCGATACGAGCATATTCGTCCATCAATTCTTTCTTATCCATGTGGTGTGAGATGGAATGGTGGTTGCCTTTTACCCCTTCCAAAAATGAAAAATTGCGGTCGCTGACTGAGTTTCCAAACATAAAAGTAGATACCCTGCTGGCATCACTCCAAAAAGCCAAAGCCATGATATCCATCATCAGGCGTGTTTTTTGGGTGACATCCACACCGGTATATTTTTCCACATATTCATCAATGCTGGCGTTGACACGCACCAGTTCTTTTTTAATATCCGGAGTGATATTAGCGGCAAATTTTTCACGGTTGCCGTCATTGGATATTCGTTTTTCCACACTGCGGATCGATTCCAGATATTCCGTCAACTTATCCTGATCTGCTCTTCCGAGGTTTTTTCTAAGACTGTGTGCATCCTCCAACACCATATCGAGGATACTATGTTTCCAGGGGTCCTCTTTTATTTTTACCCCCGGTATATATGATCTGAATAAACGGTCAAATGCCAACCTGGGATCTATTTCTTTAGACATGGGCTGGCTGGGTGATTGCCAGGATATGCTCGAACCATACAATCGGGTAAACCCAACATTGATATCTACTCCGGTAGTGATCCGATCCATTCCGTATTCCAGGGATGGAAACAAAGTTTCATTGCCTATCCGGGTAGCAATGAATTGATCTACCGACACTCCTCCACTGCTGATGTTGTCACCTATGGTTTGTTTTATAGGCATACAGGTCAGCAAGCTGGCTGATTTGGCATAATGTCCGTCAGCTCCTTTGAATATCGAATTTTTATTCATCAATTCGCCGAGAATGTTGATATCCTTCCTCAGGTTTTCCAGTGGAAGCAATTGGCGGGTCAGGGTAAAATCACTGCCTGTTTTTAAAGGTGTCCACTGATCCGGATGTACCCCGTTGGGCATAAATAAAAATGCCGTGCGTACCGGTGATTTTAACACAGAAGCCGATTTCCATCCAGGTACTGCCATTGCTTCAAGGAAAGGAAGCGCTACACAGGCACCCACACCTTTCAACATTCTTCTACGCGATATATGCCAGTTTTTTTTCATCAGATCTTTTTTTCAAAATCATTCAATTTCATTCTGAAAGGATAACTTTTTACCAATTCGACAATAAAAAGTTCGGGGTTAAAATGGTTGTTCATCAAGGTCGCTTCCAGGTGTGCCACGGCGGGTTCATCGGTAAATAAAATCGATCTTCCCAATGCATAAGATAACATTTTGGTAGAAATATTGCGCGCAAATTTTGATTGTTCGGTCAACAATAATTTTTTTAATTCATCCGGTCCCTGGAAAGGCCTTCCATCAGACAATACACCGGATGGGTCAATGGGTACTTTTTCATATCGCTCTCTCCATCGGCCTACCGGATCAAAATTTTCAAGGCCAAGACCAAGAGGGTCCATTTTTTCATGACAGGATTGACATTCGGGATTGGCGCGGTGGGCTTCCAATATTTTTCTTAATCCCAGAGCTTCGTGGGTTGCTTTATCTGCGGTCAGTTCTGCTACAACCGGTGGTGGTGGTGGGGCAGATATCCCCAACAATTGTTCCATCACCCATTTTCCCCTCAATACCGGGCTGGTGCGCAATGGAAATGAAGTAGTAGCCAACACACTCCCCATCCCTAAAACCCCACCTCTGCGGCTATCTGTTAAAGTTGTTTTTTGAAATTGGTCCCCCGTCACCCCTTCAATACCGTAAAATTTAGCCAGGTCATTATTGAGGAAGGTATAATCGCTATGGATAAGGTCCTGCAGATTTTTACTCTTTGTCAGGACATAATAAAAATACTCAATAGCTTCCTGGTACAACGCTTTTCGTATCCGATGGTCAAAGTCCGGAAACAATTCCGGATCTGCCATGGGTTGGTTGTCAATTAATTTGGTAATACCCAGCCATTGGACAGTAAAACTTTCAGCCAATCTTTTGGACTTAGGATCGGCAAGCATTCGTTTAACCTGAGCTTCGATAACCAGGGTATCATCCAGTTTTCCGGTATAGGCCAAGTCAAATAATTCCTGGTCGGGCAGACTGGACCACAAAAAATAGGACATCCGGGTGGCCACCTCGAAATTATTCAGGGGATAGGAACCTGTTTTTTCGGGTTCTTCCTCACTACGGTATAAAAAATGGGGAGAAACCAGGATAGATTTATATACCTGGGCGATACTTTCATTGAACCTCCTCGGATTTTCCAGGGAATCTTTTTGGTCATATACGGTATAAAACAGATCGACCAGTTTTATTTTTTCTTCTGCTTTTAAAAACCGCCTATATGCCTTGGTAGCAAATGGGACAATGGTCTTTTCCGCTGCATCCCCGGGAGCATTGAATTCCCTGTAGTTTTTCATCACCAGGGACTTGGCCCAGTTACCAAATCGCTGCAACCAGTTTTGTTTATAATGAATAGGGACCACCGCATCCCATTTATTTTTATCATTGATCACCTCTTCAATGATGATGTCGGCTGCGTCATAATAGCGCTCTAGTTTTAACGGGGTAAAAAACAAAGCGCGGGCCTGGTTGTCAAATCCACCGCCCCCTGATCCATCAGACGGGAAATAACTTTGGGCATCAAAGTCCACATTCAACAAATCCAGGATGGTATAGTGATATTGCGAATGGCTTAACCTCCGGATCACTACCCGGCCAGGGCTTTTTTCCCGAAGGGAGTTCTGCAGAATAGTATTTATTCCATTGACCAACTCATGATAATCACTCTCCGACAGGGGTGGCTCCTGCTTAGGTGGCATGTCCCGGGTCTTGATCTGATCCAGGATTTTAAGCCAAAACTGCCCGTCTTTGATTACCCGGTCGTGTTCTTTATAATTATCAATATTGACACCACCTTTGGGGCCATTCGTGTTGTGGCATTGGATACATTTTCTCTCCAGCAGAGGGCGCACGTGGGTCTCATACCGGACAGAATCCTGGCTATAGGCAAGTCCGTGTAACAATAACAACAGGACAGTCAGGTAAGTACCTCTGCAATACATGGTTAATGAAAAATTCAAAGTTTGTAAAATTACTGCATTTTCTTTAAACGATTTGCCCAAAACATGGATTCTTTGAATTCCTTTTTAACTATCAAATGCCCTAAGACATTCTTGTTTCTCTAGGAGAAAAAATGATGATTTTAGAGCGCGGGCGATTTAGTAAGCCGCTGCGCTGAGGGTTTTAAAGGTTTTTATACTTTTTGACGTCTTTTAAAACGTTTTTATACATTTTTCCAAATTGTTTTTCCTTTTTACGCCGCTCGGCAAGGGTTGATTCAAAAAATGTCTTTTCGCGTTGGATTTTCATATAGTTGTCATAAGAAGCCTGATCGATCTCGCCGTTATCAATGGCCTCCAAAACGGCACAACCCGATTCATGAATATGGGTACAATCCTTAAACCGGCAGTGCATGGACAGTTGAATGATCCGGTCAAAGGTGATTTCCAATCCATCGGTTGCATCAGCTATTCCTACTTCTCTCATCCCCGGGTTATCAATGAGTATTCCTCCCTGGTCCAGGACCATCAATTCGCGATGGCTGGATACATGTCTCCCTTTTTGAGTGGATGTGCTGATTGAATCCGTTTTCATAACAGTTTTACCGGAGAGGTTGTTTAACAAGGTTGATTTTCCAACCCCCGATGATCCCAGCATACAATAGGTTTTCCCTGGTTCGATAAACTCTTTTAAACCTTCGTAACCTTCCCCCGTTTCATTACTGATAGTGAATACAGGGATTTGTATCACCCGGATTGTTATACTTTTTTTTATTTCATCGATCCGGGTTTCAGAGATTAAATCAATTTTGGTCAAAACAATGACCGGTTTTACCTGTGCTGAATTGCAAATAGTCAGATAACGTTCCAGGCGGTTGATATTAAAATCCCGGTCGACCGCCTGAACCAAAAATGCATAATCGATATTCGATGCAATGACTTGCACTTCTCCCGTTTGGCCCACTGCCTGTCTTTTAATGATGGAATAACGAGGAAAAATTTTATGAATGATGGCAAAGTCTCCATCGTAAGCGGTGAAAGCGACCCAATCCCCAACTACCGGAAAATCTTCCCTGGTTTTCGCGGTAAATCGCATATTGCCGGTGATCTCCGCTTCAAATTCTTTGTCTGGGGTTTTGAGGATATATCGCTCTCTGTGCTCAGTCACTACGCGCCCAATTTCAAAACCGCTGAGATCCTGTGTTATTTTGAAATTTTCAAATTCCGGCTTATATCCTAAATCATTAATGCCCATCTATCGATCTAAATTTATGGGAATTCCTGTTATACCTAACTGGACTTCATAATAATCCAAAGCCCATTCCAGCATATAGCGTACCCTGGTAGGGTTGATTTTATAAACAATAAGCTTCGGATTATCCACGGTACCAAGGTAATGTTGAAGGAGGCGGTTTTCAGACCATATTTGCTCGAGGAGTGCTCGTTCCTTTATTACCTCAGCTATCCCTGTAATTCGCACCTGGTTATGATCTTCATCCATATAACATAGTTCCACCTTGGGATTGGCTTCGATCTCGACGGTTTTGCCATAGGATTTGAGGTTGGCAACATAAATGGTAAATCCATCCGTGCGAACGGGAGAAACCGGTCTGATCCTGGGTTGTGCTCCATCTATTGTAGCCAGCATGGGAAAACGGACCTTTTTTACCAGATCAAGGGCACGTTGCGGCACCTGGGTAGGGTCAAGGGGTTCCGGGGTAGGCTTACTCATGGTTTTAATGTGAGGTTGAGTTAAACTCCCAAAAGGAGAAGAGCAAAAATGGTGGAATAATTTGAAAGTGGGAGGTGGCTCGGAAATTTAGATTTGCATTGTGATGGGTTTGGGGGTTATTTGTGCACTGCTCCCAATATTAATATTCTGGAAAATTATGCCGGTATAAAAGAGTCTTGTAGCGGCGTTGGTTTAGCCGCCGTACCGGAAGCAAAAAACACCTTGTAGTTTTGTCTTCAAACACCAGCAAATATATTACACTGTTATTGATCTGTTGTTTTGCCTCAGACATCGGCGTCCCGAATTTTATCGGGATTACTGGGTTAGATTTGGGTAGAATTAAAAATACTAACTCCTCCCACTTTGAAAATTTATTCGTTGTGGCCATGGCGCTATCGCTGTCGCTGTGGGAATAATGAGTAAAAAACCCATGATGGCAGCGATAGCGCAACGGGCATAACGAACCCTTTGAAGATTATTCCTTCTGACCTTGGCGCTATCGTTGTCGCTGTGGGAATAATAACTATCAAATTCTACCTTTATGAAGTTATGCGATTATTCTTGGTTTTTCTTGGACTGGCGGCTATTGTATTGATTACATTTTTTATCTGGGGGGACAGCCTGATGATGAGTTTTAACCAGGAGGGGACGATTGTCTGGTTAAACCAATATGGCGCATGGGCCTGGTTTGCGGCTATCCTTCTATTGATGGCCGACCTGATCTTGCCACTTCCTGCAACGCTGATCATGTCTGCCCTCGGATTTATCTATGGTCCGATATTGGGAGGAAGTATCAGTGTGGCAGGATCTTTTATGGCGGGATCAGCCGGTTATTGGATTTGTCGTTCTTTAGGTGAAAAGGCAGCAATAAGAATATTAGGGCCTAAAGATTTTGAGCGCGGTAAAAAATTATCAAAAAAAGTCGGTGGTTGGGTAGTAGTGTTATCGAGATGGTTACCGGTATTCCCCGAAGTGGTGGCTTGTATGGCGGGACTCACGAGGATGAAGGCAAGTCATTTTCACCTCGCTTTATTATGCGGGAGTTTGCCTATGGGGTTTACCTATGCCCTGGTTGGTGCAGCCGGATTGGAACATCCGGTGTGGGCTATTGGGTTGAGTATGCTGGTTCCACCCGTAATTTGGTGGTGGGCCGGGGCAAAACTCAAAAACAAAATGCTCAATTAATTACGGACAAAGTTATCTGGTCAAGCTAAGGAGGCATAACAATTGCAGCGTTAAGGGATTACGGCAATATAAAATCATACATCAGTTAAAAATCTGCCCGGGAAGTTCGTCAGGTCAAATTGGATAGGTATTTCTTTGGAGATTCAGGAATCAAACACAATCCGACCGAAGGGTGTCCCCAGGTCCTGATCTCTATAGTTACTTCGCATTCCTGCATATTTCATATTCCTCAGCAAAAAACTTAAAGCATCATTTTATTTTTTTTTTAAATTTTCTTATTTTGTTAAGTAAAGCGTACCCTATGACTAAATCAATTACAAGGAATGCTACTTATATAAATGAGCTTCTTAAAAAAAACCGGAAAGTCAAGCTTAAAGCCGGCATCTATGAAATAAACGAGCCAGTGATGTTACAATCCCAAAATATCCTGATGGGTAAAAAAAATTTAAGTGTTAAATTTTCAGCTTCTGGCAAAGGCTTCCCCATTATAAAATGTGACCGGGTAAATAACGTACAAATTAAAGACCTGGTGGTTGAACATATAAATATGCCAAATAAACGTTGCTGTTACAGTATTTATATTTAAGGTGAAAAAATTACAATCGAAAATGTAAAAATAATAAATGCCAGCAGTGGAGTATATCTGCAGACTCATCTCAATGAATACATCAATACAGACATTTTACTCGACCGGGTCAGTTTTAAAAACGATGTAGCAGATGATGCTTTTTTCGAACCCGGAGATTTCAGATAATTTGGTTTGGAGGCTAATTCAGTTAAAAATCTAATCGTAAAAGACTGCCATTGGTCGCATGCTGGACTGGACGGGATCAAACTGCGTTACAATTGTCTGAATGTCACCATTACCGGTGGTTCCAGCAACCAAAATGGATTGAAATATGGCCCATTTGATTTTACTAAATGTATCCAACTCAGGGCTAATCGAGTTGATGCCGATGACGGGATCGATTGTTTTGCCGGAGGTCAATACGTGACTATCAGGGGAACCACGTTTGAAAGGAATAAGGGAAATGGGATTACCATCAAATCAGTTGGCGGCCCCCTACCCGGTAGCGATGAATACTGCAGTCCTATCCAAAACTACCATATTGAAAATGTACATACCTTAAATAATATGGGATATGGTATTGTAATTGAGGGAATTCGCGACAGCAATGCCATCAGAAGTCCCAAGTTGAACTCCGTTCTGGAAGATAACCGTGCTCGGGCTACAGACATTGTAATTAAGGATTGTTCTTTTATTGATGATCATGCCAGCGGTTTGTTTTTAAACGGTCATCAAATAACGGTAGTCGGATGTAAAATATCCAAATCTTGCCACTCGGGTATAATTATCGGAGAAAATACAAAAGGGATAGTTCTGAAAAACTGTGAAATAATTGGATGTGGGAAAGCTAAAATTGAAGATTCAGTACCCCACGAAAGAGGGCTCGTTATCGAAGAAAAAGCTGTAGGCATTACTGTTGCAGATTGTATTTTTGACGGCAAGAATACGGAATCAGGAATAAGTCCGCTCCATCAACTTGCCATTTATATTTGGGAGTCTGATCAAGGATTAACAAAGATCAGTGCGGATCAGGTGTACATCCTTAATTGCATTTCAAGAAAAAATACCCTATCTTTAGATGGGCCTGCTTTTATCGGAAGGTACCCGGGCTCTGGTTATATTTACATAGAACACAAAGGTGATTTAATTTCTCCCGAAGGAAAAATACTGGCTGGATTAGGCTCTAAATATTTCAGTACCTCCATAAACAAATATTTTATAAAAACCAAAGATGAGATATCAGACCGGGCTTCAGGGTGGGCACCATTTTAAATGGTCCTGATATTGAAACCCGAACAGCATTAATTCATGACGCCTGTTTTTTTCAAAACGCAAAATGATTTCAGGGAATGGCTTAAAAAAAACCATGAATAGGAATCGGAATTGTTGGTGGGTTATTACAAAGTGAACAGCGGCCTGCCCAGTATGACCTGGTCCGAATCAGTGGATCAGGCACTTTGTTTCGGATGGATCGACGGGGTTCGCCGTTCTATTGATAATAAAAGTTATTGTATCCGGTTTACCCCCAGAAAACCTACCAGTATCTGGAGTGCGATCAATATTAAAAAAATAGAAGATCTGACACAAAAAGGTCTGATACATCCTGTCGGCCTTGCTATTTTCCAAAAAAGAAAAGAACATAAATCCGGGATATATTCCCATGAAAATGAAACACGAACACTTTCTCCCGAGTTTGAAAAAAAATTTAAAGCCAATAAAAAAGCCTGGGATTTTTTTAATGCACAGGCTCCTTCTTATCAAAAGGTTATGTTTCATTGGATCATGACCGCCAAACAAGAATCTACCCGGATGACCCGGCCTGACAAAACCATCACGGAGAGCCAGGCGCAAAAGAGGATGCAATGAGCCCTGGTCTCCCTGTCCATAACATGATCTCCGATCCAATGCATGCTCTCCATGGCGGATACCCTCTGTATTCGAACTAATTGCAGCTATCATGGCTGTTATCATAGATTCCAAGAATAGCAATGCAACCTGGTCGGGCAGATTTTGCAGTCAACTGCAAAATTCCATCTAACTAGTGTCAAGTTAAGCTTGTTATTGCGGACAAATTATCCCACCACGAGAGAAGCAAGCGGTGAGCAACGCGAGCGACGACAGTGATAGCGCGACGAATAG
>JAWXBI010000302.1:0-3897 GCA_034439915.1 Saprospiraceae bacterium
AGGAAAATATGATCAAAACGGGTAATCCGATATCCGTTTAAAATAGCCTGGTAACAATAGTCGTGATCCACTTCATCAATAAATAATTTTTCATCAAATCCAGGGAGCCTGGAATAGATATTGAGGTTTAACCAACTGCCGGAGGTAATGAGGTATTCGGTGTCTTTTGACTGGCAATCGTAGGACGAGAGGGCCTGGTTTTCGAAATTGATGCCTAACATGGCCACCTTATCCAGGTCAGGATAACTGGCTATACATTTCAGGTAATTTATTAGTTCAGTTTCATTCCAGCGGGAATCCTGGTCCATGGTTATCACACCATCCAAACCGTCCTTAAGAGCCTGGCGGGCCGCAATATTAAGGGCACCCGCCGTACCCAGGTTTTCATTTTTATGGAGGTAAGTTGCTTCAGGCGAACAAGCACTCACCAGTTGCTGGTTGCAATGATTACCTTCTGTATTGTCAAAAATATAGACGCGTTCAAATAACGAAGTAAAGGCCAAAGATTGTTTTATGGTCTCCGCATCGGGGTGAAAAAAAACAACAATTAATCCTGTCTTCATGAAATGGGGTGTACTGGTTTTTCAATGTCAAAGATATTAAAACCAGTTGCCTTGTTCGCGTCAGGCAGGTGGCAGGTGAAATATAAAACCTCTTTTTATTTGGTTTTGTATAATTAGAGTTGCACCCATATGTCTTCCCAGGTGCCGGGTTATTTTAGGGATTTGAAGTATGGTCAGTCCACCGTGCTTAAACATCCGGAACACATAGTGGTAGATAGACTCTCGGATCTCAACCCATGGGGCAAATTGACTAGAGTATTGCCGTTTTATATACGGGATTCAAGAAGGTTGATTTGCCTCTTTGAAAACTTATTTTACACGGACGCCAGGTAAAATATGAATAGACACTTTCTTAAAAATAAATTTGGCACAAAAAAGAGGGACTAACCAAGTTATAATTTCCCTTCGATAAATTTTTAACTAAAATAACAAGAATATAAAGCAATAATATTTCTTAAATTTGGCAAAGATAAAATTTCATTTAGGTTCAACCTTATTGAATAATTTAGGTACGGAGTTAGTCTTATCGATTGATTACCTGACAATTATAAATCGGAAGCGGTATTAAATCATGGGGTTATTGCCCTTAATTTAAATCTGATTCACCCCTCAAGCCTGGAAAATTAGCTAGCTCTCACATACGAATGTGTTAAATTTAATTTGGTCGAAGTATAAAATGTTGATTTTATTGCTATTTTTGATATATAATTTATTTTACGCCAGTTTATATGAATTTTATTCTATATTTAGTTATAAATCTGATATTAAATGCTTTTTATCCAACAGATTATAATGGAGTAAACCTTACTGAAGGCTCTTCAAATAAGGATTCGATAGTATCTGTTTTTAAAGTAAAAAATTCTGCATTTAGGGCCTCTGTCCATAATCAAAAAATTAAAGATTTTACTTTAATGCAATTGGATACCCATGCTTTCTATACTATTCGGTCAGCGCAGCTACAAAGAATGGTATTGTCTGTGCCCTACCATCAGGAAAGCCTTGATCTGGAACTGAGCGGCACAAATTTATTTGACCAGGAGTTCAAACTGATCACAGATCAGTCAAAGGGTCAGTCCATACCTTATCAACCCGGCCAGCATTTTACCGGAAAAATTGCCGGTGACCCAGGGTCATTGGTCACATTGTCCATCTTCGATAACGAACTCAACGGAATCATTTCCTCTTCACAATTTGGCAATCTCAATCTTGGAAGGTCCAACATCCAGGATCCCGGTGAATATATTCTCTATGGGCAGGATGACGTCAAAGAAAAAGTCGTTTTTGATTGCCGTACCCCTGAGAGTGCCCTGAATATCCCGGGTGTTGATGTGATTAAACCCCAGATTGACAAAAAATTGGAATCCAGAGCTGTTGGTTGTGTCACAATTGATTTTGAATTAACCCTGGAAGTCTTCAACGCTTTAGGGTCGGTAACCAATTGCACAAATTGGCTGACTTCATTGTTTTCAGGAGTCAAAGCTCTTTATACAGCCGAGGGTATTGATGTCAATATCAAAACGATTTTTGTATGGACAACGGAAGATGGGTATTCGGACAATGTGTCCTCCGCATTAAGTACCTTGGGCAGCCGCAGGCTCAACGATGCAGCGTTTACTGGAAATTTTGTTCATCTCGTCAGAGGAATAACCTGTCCAGATGGTTGCAGTCTGGCCGGTGTTGCCTGGCTCAATGTATTGTGCAATCCGAATTATCGATTCGCCGTCAGTGAACCGCTCATGTCTTATGACGCTTATCCGGCTTATTCCTGGTCTGTAAACGTGCTTGCCCATGAAATGGGACATAATATGGGTTCCAATCATACTCATTGGTGCGGATGGCAGGGCGGACCAATTGACAATTGTTCTACCCAGGAGAGTGTTGCCACTGGAGAACCCAGTTCATCAGCCTGTACAGCAGGTCCTTCGCCGGGAAGTGCCGGAGGTACCATAATGTCGTATTGCCACAATACTTCGATAGGGATTAAATTTTCCAATGGGTTTGGCCTTCAACCAGGTAATCTTATACGGGCTAGGTTTAATTCGGCGACTTGTTTATCGACTTCCTGCGCTGGTCCTCCGCCTCCAGTTTCCTGTACAGACGGTATCCTGAATGGCACAGAAACTGGTATAGATTGTGGAGGTAGTTGTATTCCATGTATTCAGACTTGCCCTAATGTAGGGGTTATCAGTCAGGGAAAATCGGCGACTCAATCTTCAAATTATAATTCTGGTAATTCATATCCTGCATCGATGGCTGTTGATGGGCAAGTATCCACAGGGAGTTTTAACCACACCAATAATGAACTGCAACCCTGGTGGCAGGTGGACCTGGGAAATACATTTTCCATAGCCAGCATTGAAATAACCCATCGCACCGGATGTACTCCCTGTGCCGGCAGGATTAAAAAATTCAAAGTCTTTGTATCATCTGCCAGCACAGTAACAGGTTATTCGACTTCTGGGGCTGTCTATGAATACAATAACTCCACCGGCATGAGTAATGGCCAGGTATTGAATATTCCAAATCTGGCCAGTATGGGCAGGTATGTAAGGATTTGGGTAGATCATGGAACCACGGCCGGACCCCTTCATTTTGCTGAAGTAAAAGTGATCGGATGCCAGGGCAATCTTTGTGAAGATAATGAAGGTCCAACCTTGTCCCTCTCTTCCAGCGCGCCCTCATACATCAATGGAAGTTCATTCACCATAGATGCCCTCGCTACGGACACTGACGGAAGTATTACAAAAGTCGAATTTTATAATGGAGTCAACCTGGTGGGAACGGACAATAATTCACCATTCAGTTTTACAGTCAATCCGGCGACTGCACTGTCCTATTCATTCACGGCCAAAGCATTTGACAATTGTGATGCCACTGTCACTTCATCTATTTTACCTATTACGACTACCTCCTCCTGCTCGGATGGATTTCAAAATGGAAATGAAACTGGTATTGATTGCGGAGGAGATTGTGATGATTGTCCCCTGGGTTGTGTGACCAGTATAAATATCAGCCAGGGAAAAACAGCTTCACAATCCAGCAATTTCAATACATCCAACCCTTACCCGGCATCAATGGCAATAGATGGTAACACCTCCTCCTCCAGTTTTAATCATACCAATAATGAATCTCAGCCCTGGTGGCAGGTCGATTTAGGCAGTGCACATCATGTGACCGGCATTGAAATCACTCATCGCACCGGATGCACGGCTTGTGCCGGAAGAATAAAAAAGTTTAAAGTTTTTGTTTCGGAAAATCAAGTTGGATCTTATAATACAACGGGTCAGGTTTTTACCTACAATACCACTTCCGGACTGAGCAATGGTGAGATCAT
>JAWXBI010000303.1:0-3653 GCA_034439915.1 Saprospiraceae bacterium
TGAGGTTGAGGCTGAGGTTGAGGCTGAGTCCCGAGAATCGGGAGAGGCGAAGGAATAGTGCTTTCATGCTGGATTGATTTAGGAGTACAACAACATTTATCGGAAAATAATAAACTGAATCCGGTGAGTTTTGAACCCAATTGGACTTCTGGTCTAAAGATTATTTTTTAACCGGCATTTTAAACCTGGCTTCATCGATGACAGGGTTGATGTCGAATTTATCTACCGTCAGGGACTGATCAAAAGTTTGGCCCGCAATTGTATTTCGGCTGATCAGGGAAAATGGCAGGTTTATACCCTCCACCATCTGGTAATTTGAAGCCAGCATATCATTTTTAGTTTCCCCGTCACTGGTCTTTATCGTTGAACTGTTTTTCAGTTCAAGATAGGATTCTGCATCGATGAATTTATAAACGATATCCCCGTTCTTTTTCGTGATTATTAATTTATGCACTTCAGTGCCTTCAAAATCTTCCTTGCCGACATATTCCACCTGGTGACCTTTGGTCTTATAATCATACAATAGTCCCTGGATATCCATCTGGTCTTCCATCGATTTTACTTGTTCCGGGGTAAAGGGTTCTGCATCTTTTTTACCCTGGAAGGGCATAATGCCCCAGCCGGCTTCTCCTTCTACGCATTGAATCATAGTCATACCCTGAAAAGTCATTTCAAAGCGGGCTGCTTTGCCCTGAATGCATTCAATCATAAAAGGGGCTTCCATTCCCTGGCCCAACGAGATCTTACCGCTGGCGCGGTATGCTTTTAATTTATTCAGATTTTCAGGCCCACCTGTAGCCTGAATGTGTTTAGTGATGATTTCATCCATGGTCTGGCCATATCCGGCCACAATACATGAAGAGAGAAACAGGGCAATAAAAATTGATTTCATATTGTTTAAGCGGTTGTTAAGAAATTTAAAACAAATTTGGCTTTAAAGTGAAAGTTATTTTCAATAATTCCACCAAGTAAACAGGATTATCGATTAAAGCCTAAAACAGCAAGATAAAAAAACCACCCAGGTCCTGTTTTTATCTGGAATCATCTCTAGGCCAAAATTAATGTAATTATAAAAAGTATTCTAACTTGCCCGTCCATGCGCTGGACGGATTATTCTTTATTAGACTGTGGTGACCAGGAAAAACTGGAGCGTTTCGGAGCGTATATCCTAAGGCGACCTGAGCCCCAGGCGATCTGGAAAAAACAATACAGCAGCCAAAAATGGGACAATTGGGATGCCAGTTTTTCGCGGACCAGGCCAGAGCAGGCCGGGGGATGGAAATACAAATCGAATCCCCTCCAACCCTGGTGGATCAAATACGATACCCTTAACTTCCAATTACAATGCACCTCCTTCGGCCATGTTGGTTTATTTCCTGAACAAATCGCGAACTGGCAACAAATAAAAACAACTTTAAGTCAAATTTCGGTTCCTTCGGTATTAAACCTGTTTGCTTATACCGGAGCCGCCAGCCTGGTGGCCCGACAGGCCGGAGCCGATGTCGTCCATGTCGATGCTGTGCCGAATATGATCCAGTGGGCAAGAACTAACATGGAACAAAGCCGGCTCAAAGACATCCGATGGGTAGTGGAAGATGTGATGCGTTTTGTCCAAAGGGAAGTCCGGAGAAATAAGGCCTACGATGCCATCTTCCTTGATCCTCCAGCCTATGGCCGCGGACCTAAGGGGGAGAAGTGGATGCTGCCGGATCAATTGGATGAATTACTGGCGTGCTGCGCTAAGTTGTCGGTTCAAAAAGGTCAACTGATTTTACTCAATATGTATTCCATGGGTTTTTCCCCGCGGATAGCAGAACAATTGCTTAAGCTTCATTTTCCCGGATGGAAGATCAGGGCGGATGAATTGTGTATCCCGGCAGAAAGCGGGGTTGTTTTACCGTTGGGAATTTGCGCCCTGGGAATGAGGTAGGATTCTGGTGTAAGACCTTTAGGATTGTTTTAATTTATTATCAATGTATACCAATGTCATTTATATATAGTTAAATAAATTTGAGATATTAAAATTAAAATACAAGGGATGAACAATGTAAAAAATCACGATGGGCGTATTGCAAAAATGACATTCTCCTCAGTATATCCGCATTATCTCGCAAAAGTGGAGAAGAAAGGCAGGACGAAAGAAGAATTGCATAAAGTAATGGAGTGGCTAACCGGATATGATGAAAATAAGCTGCAAAAACTCATTGAAGAAAAAGCAACTTTTGAAATATTCTTTCAGCATGCTACATTAAACCCTAATGCTCAACTCATAACTGGTGTAATCTGTGGCTATCGGGTGGAAGAAATCGAAAATCAGTTAACACAACAGGTAAGGTATTTGGACAAGTTGGTGGATGAATTAGCGAATGGACGGAAGATGGAGAAGATTTTACGAGTGGCGTAGAGTGACTGGGAATGATTGGATAAATTTTTACTTCTCGTATAAATGAACGAAATGACAGAAAAAAACCTGTTACCAATCGAGGCCTGTACATAGGCAGTTCTGAATATTGGCTTACAAACTTCGCCTATAAATGCAATAAATCCTTTTATCCCGTAGGGATTTACTATAGGTAAAAACACGTAAGGGTAAATACGGCGTGCTGTAGGTACGCCCTGTCATACATAAGGTTTTTTGTAAAGTTTATTGAATATGCTAACCGATTAAACTGCCTGTTTTGAAAATCTGGAATGTTACCAATTTTTGGTAACTTAGCTTAAAATTAAAAAAATGGGACGCAATACTTCAATATCAATTGGCAATCATTTTGAACGTTTTATTGAAAATAGCATTACTGAAGGAAGATTTAATAATGCCAGTGAAGTGGTTAGGGCAGGACTTCGTCTCCTAGAAGAGGAAGAAAATAAAATTATTACTTTGAGAAAAGCAATCAACGAAGGATTAGAAAGTGGTCGCGCATTAGATTTTGATCCTAAAAAACATCTCAACGTTCTTAAAGCCAGGAGAAGGACAAATGGCTAAATACTACTTTACAAATAAAGCCGTTGAGGATTTAGCTAAAATTTGGAATTACACTTTGGAAAACTGGTCTGAAAACCAAGCTGATAAATATTATGATTTGTCATTAAGTTCTTGTAGTGACTTGGCTAAAAATCCAATGGCTGGAAAACAATATGATATATTAACCAAAGGAATACTGGGTTATAAATCTGGCGAACATATAATTTTCTATCGAATGGTTTCGACAAACGAAATTGAAATAGCCAGAATTCTACATGGAATGATGAATCTCAAAAATAAATTATACGAACCCCGCATTAAAGCGGTTTAGCGGCGGTTTGGAGGAAGCAGGGATCGTGCTTCTCAGGACAGTTTTCCTAAATTGCAGGTGTTTGCTTCGCGTAAAGTTTAAAACCTTTATCCTTTCCGGATGCTGCCAGATGTCGCTGTTCTTTTCCAGCTAACTGAAAACAACCGAACGGACACCTAAACGAGCTTCGAAATCCATGGACCCGGAAGAAACGCCAGACCCCCCCTGAGGGTGTATGACAAATTGCAGGTTTAAAGAATGAATAAAACGAGACCTGGAAGCCCGCCTGGCCAAGACGGACAGGGTTTTTAGTTGGTTTAATGAGGTTTCAAACCCTGTCCGCCGACAGGCGGGCTTCCAGGTCTTGTAAAAAAATCCAAA
>JAWXBI010000304.1:0-2843 GCA_034439915.1 Saprospiraceae bacterium
GTTCGAAAAGACAGGATGTCCAGGGCAAATCTAGTTTCCCTAATCCCCATACCCCCATGCCCTTTGCCCTGCGCTCCCATGCCCTTTGCCCCCCATGCCCTAAGCCCCATGCCCTACTCATCCGGTTCAATATGGATTAAAACCTGCCCTAGCTCGGGTAACTTTTCACGTAAAATATCTTTTAAGCGATGGGATATATCATGGCCGTGTTTTACAGAAATACTGGCATCTACAATGGCATGGAGGTCGACATGATATTTTAAACCCGCTTTTCGAATAAAACATTTTTCAGTTCCCATGACCCCTTCGACCTGAAGAGAAACTTTTCTGATGCGGTCGATCAGGTCATCATAGCGGTGTTCGTCCATAATTTCGCCCAAAGCAGGCCTGAAAATCAGATAACTATTGTAAAGGATAACCCCCGAAGCCAATAAAGCAGCCCAATCATCAGCCGATTCATACCCTTCACCTGCAAGGAGGGCTATGGAAATACCTATAAATGCAGCAATAGAAGTGAGGGCATCGCTCCGGTGGTGCCAGGCATCTGCTTTGAGCGAAGAACTGCTGGTTTCCCGACTCCTTTTAGAAACCAGGCGATACGAAATTTCTTTCCAAATGATAATTGCCCCAAGAACCCAAAGTGTAAATGACCTGGGCATTTCATGTGGTGTGCGGATGTATTGTATACTTTCATAGGCAATGATGGTTGCAGAAGTAATCAGGAATCCTACAATTAAAAAAGTAATCAGTGGCTCTACCCGTCCATGACCATAAGGATGATCTTCATCTGCGGGTTTGCTGGCATATTTTAATCCCATCAATACCAGTATAGAAGCAAAGATGTCCGTGGTGGATTCGATGGCATCCGCGATCATAGCATACGAGTGCCCAAAATACCCCACGATCCATTTGATCAACGCCAGTATAACATTGCCAATAATACTGAAATACGTTGTTTTTATGGCTATTTCCTCGGCGTTCTTCAAAACTGGCTCGAAAATTAAGTGATTATTTGGAGAAAGCGGGCAGAGGGCAGAGGGCAGGCCCTGATTTGCCGATTGCCGATTGCTGATTACTATTTTCTACCTTGTGGCCCACAGTTTTATGGAAATCGGTAAAAAACTACAGTCCTCTTTTCCCTGGGAATCTATATTTGAAGACGGACCTTTAAAAAAAGACCTGGAAGAACTTATCCTGCCGGAGTACATTCAGTCCTGCAGGTGGTTTGCCGGCAAAAGCAGCACGATCAAACATGTGCGGATAGACCATATCCATGTGATCAAGGATAAAAAGAAATTGTTTTATATCCTGATGCTTGAAGTCCAGTTTAAAGAGGCTTTTAGCCATCATTATCTTTTACCGCTGGCCTTTATTCCCGAATCGGAAGAAAGCCATTTTGCCTTGATCCCTTTGATCACCCGACTGCGGCTGGTCCAACAGGAAGGGTTGTTATACGATGCTTTATTTACAGATTCTTTCAGGGTCCTGCTCTTCGATCACCTCGTCAAAAACAAATCCGTCTTACTGCCACAGGGATCAATACAATTTGAAAAATCCGATTCTTTTAAAGTGGTTTCTCCTAAAAAAGTAAATTCATTTATCCTCGTTGCCGAACAAAGCAACACCGCGATTATTTATAATGACCAGTACTTTTTTAAATGGTTTCGAAGGGTATTTCCGGAGAGCAATCCGGATCTTGAAATTTCGCGTTTTCTCAATCTTAACCGATATCCTTATACCGCCCAATACATGGGCAGTGTAAGTTGGATCAGGCCGGACAAACCTCAGATTTCCCTGGGTCTCATGCAACAAAAGCTGGAAAACGAAGGAGATAGCTGGAAGTGGATGCTCCAGGAAGTCAATTCATTTTTTACTCTTTTCAACAAAAACACCCAGCTTCGCCTGACCTGGGATCCAAAAGACAGTTTATTTGACCCGATTAAGCCCAAAAGTCTTTCGCCCCAAACCCGGGAACAATTGGGGAAAAAACTGATTGATGGTATTATCCGCATGGGTAAACGTACGGCGCAAATGCACCTGGCACTTGCCCGGGATAATGGACAAGTACCATTTACACCGGTGGCTTTTAATCCTGATTACAGCGTATGGCTTAAAAATAAAGTAAGTTATCTTTTTGACCTTCGAATAGGTTTACTTGAAAAAAATATGGGTAAACTAAGGGGTCTGGCCAGGGAATATGGTCAACTGTTTATGGACCGCCGAAATGAGGTACTGGAAGAAATCCTGGGATTTGATGAATCCAGGTTATGCAGTATGCGGACCCGGGTACACGGCGATTTTCACCTGGGGCAGGTATTGGTCCATGAGGATGAATTTTATATCCTGGATTTTGAAGGCGAGCCGGAAAGTACCATCCGTGACCGAAAAGTTAAACAAAGTCCGCTTAAAGATGTAGCCGGCATGCTGCGGTCATTTCATTATGCCATCTATGCTACTTTGTTTGATGAACAAAAACAATGGGCCATCAATCAAAATGAATTGTTTGACCTGGCCGAGCGGTTCTATCAGCTAATTTGTGGCCTGTATCTGCATGGTTTTATTAAAACGGCCATACAGGGTGGGTTGGATATTGGTTATAAACCGGAGATCCATTACTTACTGCGTTACCACTTGTTGGAAAAAGCGGTCTATGAGTTGGGATATGAACTCAATAGCCGACCGGCCTGGGCTATAATTCCTCTGAGAGGAGTCATGCGGATTATGGGGTTCTGAGAGGCGGAGTTGTTAATTAAATTGTTGAACTGTTGAACTGTTGAATTGTTGAATTGTCAGTCACTCATTCAATCACCTATCTGAATATTTTCCAATTCTACAATTCTACA
>JAWXBI010000305.1:0-24877 GCA_034439915.1 Saprospiraceae bacterium
AGTAGAATGTTGTGAATTATATATTCCTCATTGTAATTTAAATTGATTGTTAAGTTTTACCAGAATTATCTCTTTGGCATTATTATAACTTCCGGCCAAAAGGTATCCACCGTCCGAAACCGAATTTGCGGCTGTGAATTCAATGGATTTATTTGATTCTTTAAACTCATAAGTAGTTTCCACGGACAAGGAGGCCGTTAATAGGGCGACTTCACCAAAATAGTCTACACCGAGGGTCTGACCCCCCCATCCACAGGCAATATATTTGCCATTAGTATGCCTGGCCCCACCCAAAAATCCACTTTCAGCCAACAAGGGGAACTGATCAAATTTACCGATCTTATCTCCATTGCCATTGATACTGGTCACATAGGCTTGACGTTTTAGTTGGGTTACTATTCCGTCTATGATGACAAAACCATCTCCTGCACCCGGTACTAAGACACCTGTGCCTCCTCCGATATCCTCCAGGCGCTTATAAGCAATTAAGGGTTTAAGCATTTCATCAATTTTCATAAAGAAAGGGATAGGTATGCTGATACCAAAATTGTAACCCATGATACCAATGGATGTCCCGTTTAATATCATGGATACCGGGAAATATCTGCCAAAAATTGGATTGGTAATGGTTGCACTGTCCAGTAAGTTACCATTGTCCGTATTGATCCGCAACAAGAAGGGGAAATTGGATGTAAATGTGCCATTGTTTCCTGCTACGATCAATTCTCCTTTTGAACTTAAAATCAGATCGCCCCCTTTTTCGTCTCTGCTGGCGATACCATAGGTCTTCGCCCAGGCAATCGTCAGATCGGGCCGGAGTTTTGCAGCAAAAATTTGTGAAGCACCTCCTCCTCCTTCAGACCCTTCAATGAGATATCCATCTGAAATACGAATTAATTTGCCTCCAAGGATTTCACCAAAGTTGTTTCCAAAGCTGGTAATTTTTTTTTCAAAACTTCCTGTTTTAGATGTTTTGATTATAAAAATAGTTGAAAAAAAATTGACATCATACATCTGTCCGCTGATAATATAACCTCCGTCGATAGCTTCGACCACGCTTTCAACGGAAACGGTTTTATTGGCTTCAGCGACAAAATGAGTTTCGAAATTGGGCAGAGTAGTAATAATAGTGTCGTCTATTTTTTCCAGGCTGCAGGAGCCCCCCCAGATGATCAATACGAATAGGAGAAAAAATTTCATGTGCTTAAGATTTATTGATAATTACCCTGCGAATCCATTTTAAAAACAAGAATTTCACTATTTCCGATAAATGAATTTTCTTCAGCTACAATAATATAGCCGCCATCTTTAGTAGCTTTCATATCCTGAAGATTGACAGTTATATTACTAAAATGATTTTCCCAGATCTTGCTTCGATCGCTTAATCTTCTTTTTGAAATATAGACTTCAGGCATGGCACTAAAGCTTTGAGTATATCCGGCAACCACAATTTCATTATCATTGCTTTTAACTATTGACCATAATTCATCTGCATTGGCTCCGCCCCAATTGTAGTTCCACAGGTTACCTCCAATATCGTTGTATGCCGCCAGGTTAAAATTATGGCTATCGTTATTCAACAAAGTACTTCCGGCAAGGATCAAATCACCGTTGTTCATTTCGGTCACCCCATAGCCTGGAATAAAGTTAGAACCGGTACAAAAATTCTGCTCCCATTGATAACTGCCATCTTCCTTGCATTTTAAAATATAACTGCAATAATCATTGGTCGATATACCGCCAATAAAAACAATTTTATTGTCCACTGTTTTTTTCATCCGGTATAAATAGACGGATTCCACTTTGAAGATGCGATTCGTACTGAGCAATTTGCCATTGATACTATACCGGGCATTTATAATTACAGTATTACTGCCTGTCGGAGGTTGGCTGGTATATCCAAGAACAAAACTGGTATCGTTAAACAAAACCACCCCTACACCTCTTTCTGTGCTATCGACTGATCCTACAACTTTGGTCCAAAGGGTATCCAGATCCGAATTTACACGCAATATGTACACATCACTCCTTCCATTGGACCTCCCATAAGAACCGCATATAATAAATCCCCCGTCGGATGTTTCCAAAGCACTATGCGCTTCATCACTAAAAGCACCGCCATACGCTTTCTCCTTTAGAAATTTCCCATTGACGTCTATCTTTACCAGATAAGCTTGTTTATTGCTGGTCACAAAACTTTCCGATTCACCGGTAATGAGATAAGCTCCGTTTTTGGTGACCAGAATATCGTGTGCCATATCATCCTTGCCGCCACCCAATTTCACTGAAAACTTTGCACCTAAGCCCCCGACACTGGTACCTTCTTCTATCCTTTCCAGGTTACAACTTATCCAGACCCCCAAGCAGAACAGCATAATATATTTCATCTTAATTTTCATATTATTTAATCAACAAATAATCTTCATCCATTGTACGCCAGGATTCCGAATTGTCAATCGTTGAAGGCAATAAAATAACCCGGTATTGAATCTTCGAGTTTTTATCCAACTTCAGAATTATGTTTTTGAGTGCATTCAGATCATCTTTATTAAACGCCAGCAGTTGCACACGGGGATTACGCAGAAAGGAGTACCGGGTCCAGATTTCAACACGTTCCGGTTTATTTTTTTCCAGCCAGGCAGGATCCAGTTCAACATCCAGACTTTTTTCAATGAGGTCCAATTGCTCCAGGGTACTGGTGATATCAATCATCGGCTTCCAGGCAGTAAGGTAATTCCAGGGCATGGTAATTCGTTCTCCGGAATCATTGGTTTCAATAATCCGGTATCTGGGTGGTTTATTCATTTTTACGGCATAAGGAAAATTAACCGTCATGGTATGTTCGTCCGGTCTGGCTGCAGAAAATTTTAACTCTCCGGTGACCGGGTTGCCACTCACGCCCTGTGCTTCGAGTTGGAAAGTTTTAAAATAAAGATCCGGACGCATTTTATTACTGAAGTCATGGCATCTTATTTCTACATAAGCATAAGCCGGCGGGGTATTATTTTGATTGATATCTATTTTTTTGATGCAATTGGGAAATTGAATCAGATCAATGGATACCGAAAAACTATTGGCTCTAACCACCAACTGAGTTATGGACGTATCCGGTTCATTGATCTCCGAATTATTTGCCTGAAATGATTTTTTAAATTGCGGATCACCACCCGAAATTAATTCACGGTATGAACGGACCATGACATCGGCATAAAATGCATAGGAAAAACTAAAGGCCAACCGGTTATTTTTAAGTTGATTTTCGATGAGTTGAGATTCGTTGTTGTCCAGGGCAAGGGTAAAATTGCGTTCGGTCCAATATACGCCACCCGTACTGCTATTTCCCTGTAAATATCCGGTTAATTTTTTTATATTTTGATCGGCTGAAGATTCCATGGATGTTCCCAGATACGTCAAAGCCGATTCAAGATTGCGAATTGGGAGGGGCACTAATTTTATCCGTGGACTCAGTTGGAATAAGGCTCGTAGATTATCGAGGCCTGCCTGATCCATGCTTTCCATTTCAATATTCATTTGGAGAATATTCGTAAACCTTTTATCTCCCTGATCGCCGGATAATGAAACGCCGGTATATCTCAATTGGGTCAGCACAAAATCCGGTTTACCATTCTCCTTCATTTTCAATTTTAATTTGCCGGGTGCATAATATTTAAGGTTGGGATTGTGAAAATCTCCAAAGAGTATAAAATCCTCTTTCATACTTCTTGATTCCCATGCAGGTTGTCCGAAAGAAAAATTTCTTACACTAAGCAGACCGCATAAAATAAATGGCAGTACAGGAAGGACAAGTGAGTTGCTTTTTAGATTGTACTTCATGGAGTTAACACAATATCCGAATTCATTTTTTAGGAAAATCTGGAAATATGGCCTTGATTTGTTCCCTGCCAAAAACAATGATGTTAGCGCCATTGTTTTTTTGCCATCCGGAATCATAACTTTTACCATCTGGCATGATGAGTAAAATAGTATATTCAAATTGAGGGTTTTTTCCTACCGGTACATACAGTTGGATGTCTTTAATGGTGCCCCCATCCTCAATGATATTGATGGGGTCTTTTAATATTTTGGTTCTGCCATTAGGATCCAATTGAAAAGACTGAACCTGGATTTTTATTTTAGCTGCGCCGGTATAAGCGATGGGGTCGAGAATTTCGATAGTCATTGGTTTAAGGACAGAGCCGCCTGTGCCTTTAGTCAATCGTTCGATGATTTCGTTGTCACATTCCTTGCATTTTTTGACTACATAATCGATCCAGATTTTATTAGTTTTTAAATCGCGATCGATCCAATCCGGCACTAGTCCTGCATCAAATTTTATTTTAGTGGCTTCCGCTATTTCTACATCTCCCATCTGCCAGGTATATACTGTCGGTTTTTTATTCACTATTCGAAGCAAGTGCAGATTTTTTACAATGATGGGATAAGGGTATATGTTTTGCCAGGTATTATTTCTCCAGTTATCTTTTGTTAATTCAGCCGTACCAAAAGTTTTTCGGTCATCGAGTTTCAGGATAACGGAGATAGGTTCTGCGGGTGCACTCCCACTTGGGGTAATCATCATTTCACCTTTTATTCCATTATCGCCGAAAAGAAAATTACAGATATTGGCAACATCGATGGCATCATTTGCCCGAAGGGCAAAGGTGAGGGGTTCTAAAAAATTGGCCGGTACTTTTACTTCAAGACTTTTAGGGTCAAACAAACTACCCCAGGCACCGGAGAATATCAATTTGCATTCGGTAGAGACAGGCATGGATTGAAGTTTTATATCTTTTCTTACTTCATTTTCTACCAGCATCTCCACCAAATCAAGTTGTTGCTGGCTGATATTAGGAAGCAAACGACCAGTGATGATAATACCTTTACCGGTAGATAAATAATTGATATGAAAATTATATCCATTTTCAGGAGTCCATTCGAGATAATATTGTTTGGGTAAAAAATAATATATGCCTGATTTGGGGTTTTTATCTTCATATACCCTGCCGGTGACATTGAGGAAATCAAAATAATCGAATTGGAAATCGAATTCACTTTTAATCAGGCTATTCAATTCAATCCGAATATTGGAAGGCCCTTCGGGTTCTATGGTGACAAGAGTCCCTCGATTGGATGATTGAGCCATCAGGATAGAATAACCCAAAACAGCCACGAAAAAACAAATGCCTGATTTCATTTAATTGGAAGGTTTAAGTGCCGCTGCTGCCGGAAGGGGCATCAATCGTATTTCCACGACAGTATTATTGTTTGCTATTGTTTTTACTGACCATGCTTTTTTGCAATCGAACAGATACGAACGGTTTTCTCTCAATAGCTTCTCCAGTTCGGAAAGTCCTTCTTCGATTACCGTGAGTCTTAAAAAAGAAGATTCCACCAAATTGTTTTGATAAATCTGTGAAGCCAGAGGTTTAAACTGAAGATTAACATCTATGGATTTAGCTCTTGTATTTAATTCCAAGGTCACTGGTGTAATTTCTTTTAACGTGGTTTTTAATTTGCTCAGCACTTCAAATTTGATGCTGTATTTTTTTTCGGTGAAACCTTCGTATTCGCAGTTTAGTTCCATACCGACTCCTGTCTCGGATTGTACAGTGACTTTCATTTTGCTTTTAGCACTCTTACCCAGTATTGACTCAATATCATCTGCTAAATCTGAAATGGGATTCAAAGTGCGTTGCGCTTTAGCAGTCATGCAAATAAGTAAATATAGACCAATCAGTAAATCTACTTTCATAAAACAGCTTACTTTATTATAATCCTTGGAAAAATAGTTACAGAGGAAGACATATTCAATTAAACCCTAATTCTTGCTTAATGCTTTCTATAGCAGCTTGTGTTTTTTTATTCCCTACCTTTTCTTTAATAGTAGGTCTCAATACCCAATAGGCATCAATGTAAGGCTTTAATAAACTTGTATTTTCGAATATAGTACCAAATTCTGCCTCATCTTTAGCCCTGAAACTAGTAAAAAAATCACATAGCGCTAACGGAAAAAAATAGGGATTACCTTCTGAACGAGAAACTCCAAGTCCTATAGCAGTTTCAGCCATTTCGGAGGGTTTAGCTGCTCTGCATAATTCCAAAAATGTAATATCTACTGGCCAAGACGAGGCTCGATAAAATTGATGATTGCTAGAGTTAATTGCAGTCCAAAATACATCGGCTTTCATATAGAATCTACAGTTATAAAAAATCATACCCATTACCATTTCATTTCTAATTATATATTTGACAGGTAAATTTTTATAATCAAATTGAAAATATTTATTTCCGTTCATTGTAACATCCTTTTTTGGTATCTTTAATGCAATGAGTTCATTGGCAAATGCTACATCCCCACTTGTAATTCCTACAGGTGCTGCTTCAACCAATAATCCACCATCCGATGCGAATGAATTGAATGAAACCACATATGGGCTATGTTTTCCATATCTATTATACCCCATTTGAGGGAAATTTGCAAGAGATTCTTTAAATCCAGATGCTAAATTTGGTAATACCTCTGCATAATAATGGGTGCCATCCGATCCATAATTATAGTATTTACTACCAATCAAAAACAAATGATCCCTTGCATTACTATTGTCTTGAGTATGTGTAAGCTCATGAAGAAATACCCCTTTTTTGAATTCATTGATTCCTACAGAGCCTCCGTCATCAGCTTTAGTAAAATAGAAGTTTCCCATGGCCAGCTGTCCGGCAGCCAATGCCAATTGGGCATCAGAAGATGAAGGATTCGCAGCATAACCGATGGCACAAGGCCAACAACCATTAGGACCCTGACAGGCTCCATAATGTGTCCATGCATTATTCCAATTGGTTATAGGGTTAGAAGAATCATCAATGAGATATACATAAACGATCTTACCAGAAATACTCAGTAACCTGCTTGCCCATACTTGTAAATAGAAGTCCCCGCCATTAGATTTTTCACACAAAAGAGCTTTTGCCATTGCCTGGGAACCTGCTAATGCACTGTTAGTCCAAAAATTTCCATTAAATTGATGATTATATATTTCTTGGTTATTTAATTGAATTACATTATTTGCAGTCGAGGCAGGTAAGTTTCCGTTGATTACATAAAATATCCGTAGTCTATCACTTATAAAGGCTCTTGCCTCCTGTGAAAAAGCATACATAGAAATAAATATTGATAGGATAATTATTAGTATAGTTTTCATATTATACATGTTTGAGAATGATTAATCAGGAATATTGTTTATAAATATTATTGAATTATTGTTTTTTTGCATGCCTGATGTTTTTGATTTTCCGTCGTTAGTAAACCAGGTAATTTCATATTCGAATTCGGAATTTGATCTTGAAAGATAAATATCCGCAGAAGTACTAAACTGATTCTGTTTCATATTGAGCCTTACTTGTTTGCTTTGATCTTTGTCACCAATTTTAAAAAACAATTTGATTTCTGCCATTCTGATTCCTTTTTGTAACATGATATCGGGATCAGATTCTATTAATATTTCGCTCCTGATAAATGGAGCCACCAAAGGGATTGTATTAATATTTGATTTTTGCCACGGAGCATCTATCAAGCCACCACCAAAGAAATTCCAAACCGTTTTATACTCATATTCTGCCCACTTTTGAGTATTCTTATCATTTTTCCATCCATATACCATTGAAAAATTATTCCCTTCTGCATTAAAATTATTTTTATCAATCCGTAATTCATCTTGAGTCAGTTCACCAGATTCATGTTTTTTCTTTATTAATACATTTACAAAATTGATATACTTTCCAAAATCTTGTGCATCAGATCCGTCCAGGAAAGTAGTAATTTCACGTTGACGATATGGTCCCTCCAAATTGACATCTTTAAAACATTCCGAACAATTGATAGTGCCAAAGTTTTCATCAAATCTCATAGTCAAGTTGTCTTTAGACCATTTTTCCAAATCTATTCTATACATCCCCTGCTGTCTCACTTTTCTCATTTCAAATGAAGCCGCGATTGCTATCGAAGGCAGTGCTTGTTCTTGTCTTGTAGGAGTAGCATCATTAAACCTGGAAGGAGGAGGTAATGGATTTTTTTTAATGTGATCTTTTGCATGTTCACTCGGACCTACTTTTCCTTTTTGTAATGGAGGACGAGGGGTATTCGATGTTTGTGGTGGAGGTGAGACAGAAGTAGATTCATTCTCTGCTTCAGGTGTTGGGGGTTGAAACTCTGGGTCTGCTGTAGAAATGTTGGAATTTCGACGAGTTTCGTTTTCGGCTCTGATTGTTTGATTTTCGGCTCTTTGCTCAGCACGAGCTGAATTAAGCAAACCAGAAGCCCGATCTAACATGCTAGGCTTATTCCCCGCAGTTGCAATAAGTTGTTCCAAACTTGGTGTGCCTGAACCTCCAGTCGACTCAAACATCATTCGGGTTAATTTTGTATAAGCATCTTCGATCAATTTTTCCATTTGCTCGTCGGCACCCTTATTTATTACTTTGATGGCCCCTGATTTTACCAGATCTGTAAATGCCATGTTTATTTCTGCTTGTAATACAGGTGCAGCCACGGCTGCTTGAAAAGCCCGATGTTCATAGATTTGATCAAAATTAGCTTCAATGATAGCCTTCTTAGGTTTTCTGAAACCGGAAACTGACATTTCAAAGGAAATACTCATATCGGGTGTAGGTGTATTAAATGTCTCACGAAGTATTTTAGCTCCTTGTTTATTTAATAAAACCGACACAGAGGCCTTTTGACCATCCAATATTGGCGCCTTACCTAAGCCAAGTACGGTTTTAGTAAATTCTCCATTTGGTTGTGCTATAGAGGATATTAAGGCAATCATACCACCGGTATAAATAATTGGCCCTTGGATTTTGCCAGCACTATTTAAGCTTTTCAATCCCTGCTCTGCGGTTGCTACTTGTGCGGGTGTGACGTCCAAGGATATGACAGCATGTACTATTCCCCCACCTTCACCTTCGGATTTACTTCCAGTCGTGGTGGATGTGGCTGTTTTAGTATTTTCTATATACCTAAGGAAAGAAAATTGCGGCTTTCCATTTGCTCCAGTAGCTATTTTGGGCTTATCAGAAAGATAATAATAGTTATTGGGGTTATCCATTTCTGGAAAAAGGGTTAACTCCCCTGCCTTTACAGGACTGTCTAGTATGATTTGCTGAGAAGATAAATCATTCACTATCAATAGTGCAGACAGAACCATGTATAATAATGTTTTCATATAATAATGCTTAGTCTTTTTAAAATAAATATTGATTATTTTGGCAATTCATCTACATACAGCATCGTATAATTTGATTTCTTCCGGCCGCTTTTCACCTCCCGGTTGCCCGTAAGTCGCCAGGTGATTTCATAATCGTAATCATATACATTTTGGGGAAGCAATAATTCCGCGGTGGCTGCAGTGGTGGCTTGATCAGCACGGATATTGACTTGCTGCACTTTTTCACCTCCTCCATAATTGTAATAAAACTTTACGTTGACCATTCTCACTTCTGCTGCTTTCAATAAATCTGCATTGGCTTCCAGATCCACTTTGATCGGACGCACCGGTGGAGCAATATTTAATCCAAAAGCTTCACTGGGTCTCCAAATATCCTGTATGGTATAATCTCCGAATAAACTCCAGGTCGTCCGGTATTCGTATTGCAACCATTTGTTTTTATCTGCATCTTTCGCATCTTTCCAGCCGTACAACAAGCGGTAAACGTTAGCATTTTTTTCAAACTCTGCGGGGCCAATGCGCACTTCATCTGCGGTGATGTCCTCATTGCCATGGATTTTCTTCATACTTACGGTGGCAAAGTTGATATACTTTTTAAACTGATCTGAATTCAAGCCATCGAGCGAAACCTGGATTTCACGTTGCCGGAACATAGGATCATCGAGGTTGACTTGCCTGAAACATTCATCGCAAGCCGGTCTGCCAAAATTATCGTCAAAACGAAAATCAACCTGATCGGATAATGAACGATTGAGATCCACCGTAAATTTTCCGGTCCTCCTAACGGTCTTTAATTGATAGGCTACACTTAAATTAATAGAAGTCGATCCATCGGCTTTGGGCTTTTCAGCCTCTCTGGCATTCATTTTATTGGCAGCATCAGTGATAGATCCCAGATTGACCTGTGAATTGCTGTTATCTACCTTTTCAAACAACATGTCAGTGAGTTTATTATACGCGATTTCCAAAACTTTATCCAGTTGGGCATCTCCAGCTGCTCCGCTTACTTTGATGGCTCCGGTCTGCCGCATTTCTTCATAGGCAATTTTTAGTTGGGCATCAAGTACAAAAGCAGTGGATTTGTTGTTATTATTGGTTTCGGCAGCTTTTGCAGTTGGGCCTGCTGATGGTTTGGATTTAGTTTTTGCATCTGCCACCAATTGCTTTTTCTGATTTACTTTGGTTTCGGCCAATTTTACTTTAACCTGGGCTTCATCAAGTTCTTTTTTGGTTTTAGTTTCATTTGCCTGTGCTGTAATTAAGGTGGCTTGGTCTGTGGCCTTAACACCCTCCGCATTTACTGCCGCTTTCGCATTTACAAATGCGATTTTGGCTGTTTCAAAATTCTTTTCTTTTTCTTTCAATGCATCTCCTGCAATTTTTAATTCAGCCTCCGCCGTTTTTTGTTCTGCTTCTGCTTTGGTCACCTCTTCTGAATTTGCAGGATTTCCGTTGCCTGCAGATGTAGAGGTCGGGTTGGAACCATTGCCGTTACCGGAACCTCCCCCTGTGTTTAATGCAAAACCTACATTAAGCGCTTCACTGGAATATACCCGTTCAAAGTCCACCTCTATTTTGGCATTGATGGGTGAGCGATATCCAACCACTGACATCACAAATGAAAAACTGAGATCGGGTGTCGGCGTCTTAAATGTTTCCCATAAAATCTTAGCGCCTTCTTTGGTCAACAGGACGGAAACGGCTGCTTTATTGCCAGCCAAAACAGGTGCAGGTCCAAGCCCGATCACCATTTTTGCATATCCTCCTTTTTCGTTGGCAATAGAAGATACCAATGCCATGGTACCGCTTTTATAAATGATTGGCCCTGTTAAAATGGCATTTTCATTGCGCGTTGCCCGTTTAAGTTCTTGCTGCGCTTCTTTGATCATGTCTTCGCTTACATACAATTCCACCAGGGCATGGACGATGCCACCACCTTTACCTTCCCGAACACTGGCTTCACCTGCTTCAGACCTTTCATTTTCGACAAAACGCAAAAAAGAAAATTGCGGTTTGCCATTACTGCCTATACCGAGCCTTAGTTTATTGGGCAGGTAATAGTATTGATTCTGATTGGCCATATCCGGAAAAACCGTCAATGGTCCGGCGGTAACTGGCTTGTCAATGAAGATGTTTTGTGCAGTGAAAGTACCGTGTACCACCAATATCAAACAGATACTACCGCAAATTGATTTGAATGTCTTCATGATTATTAGTTATTTATCTTTGACAAATATTTTTATAGCATCTAAAAATTTGAAGAGAATTTTATTCTCAGGTTTTACTTCACCGTTACTGGTCTCCAGCATCAATTTAGCGGCATCTGAAAGTTTTTGAATAAAACCGGGATCACCATCCTTCAATTGTTTAGGGAGGATGGCATATACATAGTCATCGTTGAGTTTACTGTCCCAATCCAATGCCATTTTGCCTTTTTCTTTATGTGTGAGTATGATGCGATAGGCATATCCGGGGATGTTTTCATCAATGAATAATTTCTTTTCGGCGAGTGCTACTCCCTGAGAAACGGTGATGGGAATATTGCTTTCTACCTCCTTGCCGTATTTCATATATCTTAATTGTAAGGAAGCCCTTACAAAACCCAATTGTTTCATTTCTTCCAGATCGGCTTCAAACTGAATATTCCTGGGAACCATAGGACAAGTGAGGGTGACTCCCTGCCAGTCTCCTTGTTGCCAATCGGGGTTGGACGGATATAAGGTACCGCCGCGAAGGCTCCACTGGGTTTTATATTCGTACATGTCAGGATTATTATCATCACTTCGCGCATAGGTAAATCTTGCGATCGCTCCTTTCGATTTGAGGTGCTCCAGATCAATAGTAGCTTGTTCCTGGAAGTCATTGCCCGAACTTCTTTTTTTACGGACATTAATAGTTACGTAATTTACTTCCTGCTCAAAGATGTCTTTTACTTTATTGTCGATGATAAAATTGATATCACGGTGTTGGAAAAATTTATCGTTAAGGTTGACACTGCTAACACATTTTTTATTGTTTTTTACTCCGTCATACCAACTGGCCAGATTGCCAGTGAGTGAATGGAACATAGGAATAGCGATGCGCAAAGTGAGGTTATATTCTTCCCTTTTTTTAGATGATTTAGATGTGAATTTTGATTTATTAAATGTATAGTGCACTTCGCCTGCGTCATTGATTTGTTTTTTTAAATCGGGATCAGTAGTGGAGTCCATATCTTTTTTATCTTCAGATTCTTCGGGCTGTTCTTTATTGGCATCGGAGATAGACTGCATAAATACATTCATAAAACTTTCAATGACCTGATCAGCAATCGCACTTTCGGTGACATTTTTGTCTATTTGTATATCTATAGCTTTGATTTCACGCAGATAATCATAAACAGAACGGGCTTCGGTCTCCGAGATTATTTTTTTACCTGTCTTGTCCCATTGATTAAAAAACTCATCTTTTCCAAATATATGTGATATCTTATATCTGTTTAATACTTCCTCATCGTTTTTATCAAGACCTTTTGAAGCGTTTTCAAATACAGTATGAATTTTATCCCAATTCATGACGATTCGACCTTTCACGGCAGGAAATAATACATTGTATTTAAATTGTAATTCCAACGATAAATCTGTAATAGAACGATTTTTTTCCAGAGTAGCAGCAAATAATTGTGCAGCTATTTTATCCATTTTAGAGGCGACAGCTGTCTTGCCGCCAGGTACTGTGGATGCCCTGCCGGAGGTGATGAGTTTAGCGCTTTTATCATCACTTAATGTAGCAGAGATCACTTTAAAACTTCCATTTTCTGCCGCACTTACATCTACAGGACCCATGATACGCGGATTTACAACTCGGGCATAAACTGATTTGGTATTCGACCTTAGTAGTTGCTGCAATTTGACGGTAGCTTCTTTTAACTGCTCGGGTGTAAGTCCCCATTCCATGAGAAAATGCATGATGGCTCCCTGAGCCCCCCCTGCATCGACTCGCTCTTCTGTAGTATATTTAATAAATAAAAACTCAGGTGTTCCATCGGTTTTTTTTCCCAAATGCAAATTAGTGGGTAGATAATAATAATCACTCGATATCTGTTCACTCAGCGAAACGGCCTTACCATACAGTAAAAGATTGGTGCCATCGCCGAGTGTCAACCCGATTTTATTATTGTAGTCCAAAATTTGGGCATTGAGACAACTAGCACCCATAATCAAAAGGGTAGTAATCCAGGATAAAAAAAAGGTTTTCATATAAAAAGACATATTATAAATTGAATTAATTTTTTGTCGCCCCGGATATTTCCAGCACTTGTTTGAATTTATTCAGTATTTGTTGTTCTTTGGATATCTTGCCATTTTCACCCGTACCCACCATAGCGGATGCTGCATTTAATGCGGTTTTGATCCAGTCTTGTTTTTTTTCTCTTAATTCTTTAGGTAGTGTAGCATAGATATAGTCCGTATTGATTTTTGCTTCCCAGGGTGTGGCTAAAGGGCCTAAATCCTTATCGTGAAAGACCAGGCGATAAGCATATCCCTGACTATTGCGATCCACGAATATCATTTTTTCTGCAAATGGCTCTGTTCCGGATACATTAATATTGACATTGGTTTCCACTTCATTTTTAAATTTCAAATATCGTAACTGTAAGGTGACATTTTTTATACCCGCTTCTTTCATATCCGCCATATCTGTTTCAAACCGAACCGTCCTGGGCTTGACAGGAGGAGCGAGGTTGATACCCTGCCAACTGCCTTTTATCCAGAGTGAATCATTGGCTGGAAAAGATTCTCCGCCTTTTAAGCTCCATTGGGTTTTGTATTCATAAGTATCCGGTCCTTCGTCCTGCGCTTTGGAATAAGTGACGATGGTTCGATTTCCATTGAGTTCTAAAAATTTCCGGTCAAAAGTGACATCCGCATTAAAATCGTTGGCCCCTTCACCGCTTCGTTTTTTTCTCAAATTGACTGTAACGAAATTGACTTCTTTATTCATCATTTCCTCGGCTTCCAGGTCGAGGATCACATTGATATCGCGATATTGAAAAAATGGATCATTGAGGTTGACCAGGCCGATGCATTTAGGATTGTCTTTGGCATGATCGTACCAGGCTGCCAGGTTCTCCGTCAATTGATGATCCCGTTTGACGGCCAGGGCATAAGACAAATCAAATATTTGAACTTTGTGTTGCTTGATTACTTCGCGGATCTCCCTTTTGTATTTATAGGAATCACCGGTTTTAATATCCGGCATCGCTTCTTTTTCTTTGGGTCCGGGATCTCGCGGATTAGCTGCATCTTTTTCCGTGTAAGCATTCAGGAAATGTTGAAAAAAAGCTTCCCTGATTTTAGTGACTCGTTCATCAGCGACATTTTCTTCAAAGCGTAAGGTCACCACTTTTTGTTCTTCTAGTTTTCTATAAAAATCCCGCATTTCATCATAAGAATAATGTTCTTCCGGGCTCGAGCCAAACCAACCGAGCAAACCGCCGATAGGTCCTCCGAAAAGGTAACCCACAGCAGTATTCCCAACTTTTTCGCCATAATCTTTTTCTTCGCTTTTTGAAAAATTTGCGGAATCCTTTTGCATCATACTGTCCAGTTTGGACCAATCTTCTTTGACATATCCTTTAGCCGCAGGAACCCTTACCGTATAATTAAACGATAAATTGACGCTGAGGTCAGTGATCGATCGGATCTTTTCAAGTGTGGCGGAAAACAACTGGGCACCTTGTTTATCTAATAAAGCCGCCAATGCTATTTTTCCACCAGGGAGGGTTGAAGCTTTCCCGGAAAACACCAAAGAGCGGGTCATTTCTTTAGAACTTAAGATTCCGGATATGATTTTTACTGAATTTTCTGCCTGAGCTTCCACGTCTGCCGCCCCTTTCAGGGTCGCGCCGTTGTATTTAGATTTTAATAAATTATTTACTTCAGTTTCCTGGGCTTTAGTCAAACCATGTATCATCAGCAAATGCAATAAACCACCTTGAGTATTGCCGGTAGCTCCTTTTTCATCGGAGGTGTATTTCAGGAATAAAAACTCCGGTGTACCATCTGCTTTTTTCGAAAGCCTCAAATTACAGGGGAGATAATAATAGGTGTTGGTCTTATCATCCGATAAAGAGGAAGCCTGACCAAACAAAGTGACATTGGTGCCATCTTTGAGAATGAGGGATATTTTATTTTCACTATCCAGGATCTGCCCCTTTACTTGAATAAATAGACAGATAAAAAGAAGAATTAAAAGGAAAGGACTCAATGAATATTTTTTCATGATATCTTAAATTAATTTAATACACGATTTGCAATTCAATAATTGTTGAAAAAGGGTTTTAACCTCCAGCCTCAGGGTTATCGATTTTAAACCGCCTTCCGGATGGTTATACTGAAATGGCATTTCTATAAAAACCTGTTTCCATTTATTGATGTTTTTATTTGCTTCCAGCATGGTTAATGCAGCAGCTCCCGAAAATTTAAAAGCGGAAGCGGATTTACCACCTGGGGAATTAGGGATGGTCCCTCCACCAGTCAGATTTTTTAATAATAATTGAATCATGGTATCATTTTGACCCACAATTTTAATCTCCTGAACAGCTGGCTGGACCTGAACTGAACCCATTAGAATTCCGGTGCTATCGATCTGCGACACCAATTTTTTCTGAAGCCCTTCTTCCTGCTCCGCATTCAATCCCCAGGTCAGGATCCAATGCATAAGGGCTTGATCCGATCCGCTACCGATTCCCCATGCCATGAACAATAATTCCGGTTGATTTTCCAGGTTATTCGATACACGTAATTGATTGGGAAGATAATAATATTCGCGATGTTTGGTTTCCGGATTATTCCTCGATACTAATTCTACCGGTAAAGAATCTTTATTGCCAATCCATAATTGAATTGGGTTGGATTGGCCATTGGTAAAAGTCAAACCTGGACCATAAAAAAACAAATACCAGCTAATCCATGCCCTGGAGGCAATAAGATTAAACAAACCCTTGGGTGAGCTGCATAAATTCCAAGATCTATTATTAACCTGGTTCATAATTTTTCGCTTCTTATCCTGGCCGCCTTTTGAAGGGTAAACTAAATAGTGTAAAAAAGGCAATAATTATTACTTTAAAATTACGTTTTAACGTCTGAGGTTAGTTTGATCGATAAACAAAGTTCAATAATAACTTTATTTAGGCATCTCATCAACGAAAATCAATCCGAATTTATCTTTTCCGGTTTTGCTGACACTCGTGCCGTCCGTTTTGATCCAGGTCAATTCATAAGTAATCTCCTCTATTGCATTTGGCAAGGTCACTTGAAAAAACTTTTCCGTGATATCATCCCCCGGCCGGAGTGTGATCCGGTGTTCCTTTTTTTGTCCAAAAAAATCGTATAACAATTTGATCGATACTGCCCTTATTCCAGTTGTTTTTAACTGATTGAGATCGCCATCGAGCAGAATGGTTTTCCGGTAAAACGGTACATACAAATTGATCATGGAAGCATCCGATTTATTTAAACCGGTATCGTAATTGACTCCTCCCTGAAATTGCCATATTTCTTTATACTCGTAGTTGAGCCAGGCCAGCCGGTTGGTATCAGACTGATAACCGTATAACATGGATAATGGTTTGTCTAACGATTTAAAGGTACCTTTATTGATCAGGACATTTTCCAGGGTGGTTTGTCCGTTTTGGTGTTTTTTATTGAGAATAATCGTAACACTATTCAACATATCCTTAAATTCTTTTTCAAGATCGCCGTCGACACCAACAAAAATCTCCCGTTGCTGAAAGGTCGGATCCCATAAATTGATGTCAATAAAAAGGGATGGATCGTCTTTGTATTGTTTATACAAGTTTCCGATATTAAAGGTGACATAATGGTGGCGAGTGACCTGACTGCGTCCTTTAAAATACAAATGACTGACTCCAGAACTTTGCATGTCCTTCATCTGATAACCCACATTGATCCCAAAACCGGTTGTTTTCCGGCTACCCATTGGGCCATTAGGATCGGTCAACGCATTTAAGGCAGCACCCAGTCCTCCGGCCTGCTCCACTTTTTCAGGTTTTGCCGGAACAAACATGAGGTTGAGCAGTTTGTCATAGACCGTATTCAACAAACCTTCTAAAATTCCACCTGAACCATTAACCCGGAGTTTTATCGCACTTTGCCGGCGCATTTTTTCAAACGCAACTTCTATATCAGCCCCAACAAAATAAACCGAACCACCGGCTTTGAACGCATCGCTGTGTTTCACTTCGGACCAATCAATATCCAGTTCGGCATCATACGCATCGGTCAATCCGCCAAAGGTTAGGTCAAAAATGATGGATACATCCGGCGTATTCATTTTGAAGCTCTCGAGCAATAGTTTGGATTCCTGTGGTTTAAGGCTGAATGAAAGCGCGATGCTGCTGTTTTCAAGTACAGGGGCCTCTCCCAACGTGATTAATTTTTTCTCAACTGATCCATTAGAAGGATTAAGAATGGAAGAGATCAGGGCATAGGATCCTTTTTCAAAAATGACTGGTCCTTTTATTTTAATGTTTTTATTAGCCAGTTTTTTCTGCAGTGCTTCTTCCGCACTGGTTACTGTTTCTTCCGGAGTATCGTACAAAACCAGAAAGTGCAGAATGCCGCCTCCATCTGCCTCCGTGATGGACCGGTTGGTATTGTTTTCACTGGGTTTGTTGATAATATAGCGGAGGTATGAAAATTTGGGTTTTTTATCTTCACCTATTGACAGCCTGCCCCGCGTAGGCATATACACATAACTCAAACTGTCTGCGTGCAGCGGAAAACACCACAAGCCTTCAAGGTATACCCCTTTGTCGATGTATACCTGTTGGGCAGATATAGGAGGCTGGTTGATCAGCATCAGGCCTGCAAGGAGAATATATACTTTATAGCTGTTTGGCATAAGATGCTTTAAGAGTTAAATTTTAGCAGTACAACAAGACAGAGCACATCGGGGCTGATTAAAGAGTAGAGTTAATATCCCACAAAATCACAAAAGAAGCGGCGATAGCGATGAATTGATTGTTAAAAACGTACTTATTTCTTTGTAAAACCTGGTGTCTTCGCTTCGCATTGCCCGCTGTGGGAATCTTTGTTAAATAAACTTCTACTCTTTAGGATTCAAGATCAAATAATCCGTGTCGAGTATTTTTACCTCATCTTTGATTTCTTTGTCTTTTATATTCCAGGTAACCTGGTAAGCAAATGAACCATCGTAATCCGCGTACAGTGCGATTTTATTGGTACTTACTGCATCGGTCGTTCTTAATACCAGGGTCTTATTGTATTGAGGTTTGCCATTGATGACGGAAAGAAAACGAATCGCTGCTGAGATCACGTTTCTTTCTTTAAACAGGATTCGATCGGCATCTATTTCAATGATTCTTTTGGTAAAAGGAGGACTGAGGATGATGGCGGGTGATTTGGCGGTTTTCCACTGGTCCGCTTGTTTGGGTTCGTCGATAGTCGTGTTTTGACCTTTGAGCGACCAGCTGATCCTGTATTGATAATTGAGCCAATCGGAAGATTTAATTCCCAACCTGGGATACAACACATGTTGCATATTATTCCCGGCTTCAATGGACTTTTTATCAAAAATCAGATCTCGGGTGACTTCCTCACCCCCTTCACTGTATTTCTTTTTAAAACTGACCGTCACCGAATTAAACACATCATTAAAAGTTTCTGCAAACTGACCATCTACCTGGAATACGATTTCCCTTTTCTGAAAATCAGGATCATCCAGATTGACGGTTTTAAAATATTGGTTTTCACTTTTCAATTCATTATACAGGCCCGCCAGGTTACCCGATGCATATACCGGCACTTTAATGGTGGTGGACTTACTTAAATTGATCATGATTTTATTGCTGCGGATGTCTTTATAGTTTTTGAGGCTAAATTGATCATCGGACACGTATTCCTGGTTGCCGGTGCCAGCAAAAAATTGGGCAAACGCTCCCCTTTCCTGCCGGAGTGGGATTTGGCTTTGGCCCACCGCTACAATTCGTTCCGGGTCTTTAGCCCATCCTTTTTCCGCGTTAAACATGACTTCGATGAGTTTGTCCGTAATAATGCTCAGGATACCATCCATGTCTTTGGCATTAATGCTCAGGGCAGCACTTCGATCAAACACGTCGACCTTGATGCTTTGGTTGCGAATCAATTCGTCGGTCACTTTTCTGATTTCATCTTTTTTAAACCCTTCCTGTTTATTATAGACCGAACTGATGTGTTTATAAACCACTGAACTTTCGGCTTCCACTATCGCATTGTATGCTCTTACGGCGGCTTCGTAAAACCCGCTCAGTGTCACCGAGACATCCGAGGTCCCACCTTCCAACGATTTAAATAATAAGGTAGCCCCTTCCTGGGATAACCTGGCTGCTATCGCCGCTTTGGATCCCGGTAAGAATGGCGCGTGGCCAGAAGTAATGATCGTTTTGGTAAATGGATTGGCTCCTGTAGTATTGGTTAAAATAGAAGAAATCACCTGAAAACTAGCTAAGCCGGATTCCCCGTCTTTTAGCGCTTGTTGTAAGTTTACCGGGCCTTCGATGCGTGCACTATTACCCACCTTAGCTTTTAACTTTCCTTCCAAATCCTCGATCATTTTTTGCGGAAGGGTAAACTCAATCAATGCATGAAAAATTCCACCATTGGTTTCAGCTCCGCCCTGACCTATATATTTCATACACAACAATTCCAGGGAGCCATCCTCTTTTCTGGCAAGCCTGGGGTATTGAGGGAGGTAATAATATAACCTGGGGTCTTCCCGGTCCTGTAAAAATTGTATTCCATCAATCATGATATTCCCTTCATCGTACTTGACGATTGCATTGGAATTAGAATAAATACAACAGCATACCACAAAGAAAATCAATCGCATAACCAGTTATTAAATACCAAATAATGGAAAAATTTTATCTTAAATTTTATGCCTTCGCCACATCGGTCACAAGTATATAAATATGTGAACGTCAGATTAAAACTCTTTAAATTTAGCGAATACTCCGTTCGCCTCTAAACTTTAACTATTTCATTGCGGTTGATCTCCAGGATCAACATTCGCTTCATCAGGCTGAGTTCAAAAGCAAATTTGTTTTTACCCAAATTCAAGACCAATTTGCCTTCTAATCCTTTCAAGAGTCCTGAGTTTAATCTTACCTGATCTCCGGTCTGGACATCGTCTATTGGCCTTGATTCTACTGCATTGCTGGATTCGCAGATCAGTTTTAACCAATTCATTTCGGCTTCCGGGATGCTGATGATTTCACCACCGATATCCACGATTTTAACGATTTTTTCAATGAATTTTATTTTGGCATAAAAGTCCTCTCTGAATATTTTCGCAAAAACATAAGAGGTAAACAAAGGCGTTTCAATGGATTTTTTCCGGTCACTCCATTGATGGATCTCTTTACGGACAGGCAGGTACGCATCCAGTCCCAAATGAACCAGGTCGGCATATACACTCTTTTCACAGTGCGGAAACACATAGAATGCAAACCACTTGGATACCAGATTGCTCAGGTCGTTTCTCCTTACGGCGCTATTCATTTTGATGGTCAAAATAGAAGTGTTTTATCAAAATATTTTGATCCATAAAAAAGGTTAATATTATGTTAAATATATCGATTTTAGTCACCTGCGCAAAATATATTTTTGAAAGTGTTAAAGGCTGGGGAAGTATGCCCAATGAAGATACTGATAGATTACGGATCTTAAATTGAAATACTTTTCATTTTTAATAAGATCATAGATAATTCGATCAGATAAGCTGATCTGTAGTCCGCAAATGTGTCCAATTGGTATAATTGATTAATTTTCACTTACCCTTTCTGCTTTTTATTCTGAAATAAACTAACTTTAGTTGCCTTACAAGAACCATGCGTTTTCTGATTTTAATATTGTTTTTAAACTTATTACACAGAGCAGGTGCCCAGGTAGATACAACAAATTTCACCCTGCTGGCTTACCGGCAGAAGATTATTTCCGGGGTGGCTCCAAATAATTATTCGGCCAATTCTCCGGCGCAATATCAATACTACATTTTCCTTTCCCCTAAAAAAACTTCCAGGCCTGTACACATAAAGAAACTTTGTTTAAATGGTCAACGGCACTCTGCAGAATTGGTCTTGCTTGAACGCCCGTATATCCAGGAACAAATAATGAATCCGGGTTGGGTGCGCAGGGATACCTTGACACCCGTTGATTTTTTGCCTGCCTATAAAATAAATGTAAAGAAGCCCGATAGAACAAAAGTCAACAAGAAAGCGCCTGGTGAAAAATATGACTTATGGATTAAATTGAATATTGGCAAAGCCAGATTACAAAAATGGATTGAACTTCCGGATTGGATTATGCCGTAAATTATTCCTTCACTCAACGTGCCTTTGTATTATGAGAAAGAATCATTCAGACGGCAGAATAACGATTTATATATCCGCCTTGCTGGTCATTTATTTAATGGTTAACCCCTTTAAAAACAGGGGAGTACCCACAGACGAAAAGTTATCAAATTCCCAGGAACCCCTGATGAATTCCCGGCCGGAATACAATAAAAAGTGGCTTGAATACGAATGGTTGATCACCCATGACCCCGCTACGGGCCTGGTGCCCCTAAACGCCAGAAATAATGACCGATTGGCGGTAATGCAAATACCCCAGGTGGTAAGGCATTACAGGTCACAAACATTTGTTTCAGCCGGACCGATGAATTTCAGTGGCCGTGCAAGGGCCTGTGCTTATGATCTTGGATACAATGGCTCTTCAAACAGGATGATTATTGCCGGAAGCGTATCCGGTGGTTTATTCAGAAGTATGGACGGAGGACAACCCTGGTCCTGGATACCGACGCCAAACCTCAATAATATTACCACGTTGGCTCAGGATCCCCGCATGGGAAATAGCGCCATTACGGGAAATCCCTACCGCGACACCTGGTTTGCCGGGACAGGTGAATATATTGGAAATTCGGCCAGCAGCTATGGTCACTCCCACCATGGTTACGGTTTAATGGTCAGTGATGACAAAGGGCTTACCTGGCAGAATGTGACTATTACACAAACAGGTAAAGAATTTTTATTCGACAATCGGTTTGATTTCATAGACAAAGTCATGGTTAATCTGGCCGATGGTGCGATCTGGATATCCTATTGGGGTGGGTTTGTTCAATTAAACAGAACAGGCAAAACTGTTTTTGCGGTCAATCAAACATTTGAACTCGGTGCTAATATTCAATTCGGAACGGCCATGAACGATTTTACCATGACCCAGGATGGTTCAAAAATATTTCTGGCCTGGAATGGGTTAGGCACCTCTTTTCATGCAAATTATCCCGCTTCCAATTTCCAGGGATTATGGGAAGGAAAGAATGCAACTAAGATTACGTGGAAAAAAATTGTGGACTCTACGCTGTTTAATCTATGGCCCGGTCCAAAACAATATGAACGGATTGTAATCGCCCTTGCCCCATCCAATGAGTCCATCCTGTATGCATTGATGAGTAATCAGTTGAACGCAACCACAAAGATATTTCCCACTGCAGATTTATTCAAACTTGATATGACTATGCCAGCCAGCTATAAACTGACTGACCTGAGCATTAATTTACCTTCCGGTGCAGCCAATGAAAATTTCAGGGCGTTTGATAGCCAGGGAGGATATAATCTTGCTATTGCGGTCAAACCGGATAATCCTAATTTTGTGTTGATTGGCGGGTCATCAGCCTACCGGAGTACAAATGGATTTAATTCAAAAGCCACCACCAGCCTGATTGGCGGATTTAATTATCTAAATACACCCCCGCAACGTACACAAGGATACGATGGAGACCGGTCGCATCCGGATATCCACGGTTTTGTTTTCAGGCCGGGAAGTTCATCTGAAATGATACATTTTCATGATGGTGGCGTGTCGCTGACCACCAATATTGCTGAAGATATCGTAAAACATCAGTATTTGAATTCAGGTATGCAAACTATACAATATTATACCATAACAGTAGATCCCAATCCGGGTCCCCTCGCCTTTATTGGTGGTACTCAGGATAATGGAGCTATATTTTACAATGGTATGGTTGCTAACCCTCAAAATCAGTCCTTAGTAGTGTATGGAGATGGAATGAGCCAGGGTATTTCCAGGACAACAAATAATAATAAATGGTTCCTGGTTTCAACACAAAATGGCAATTTTTACCGGCGTACTGTAAACCCGGCTAATAACGCGCACATTTCATGGTCTACCTCATTAATGCCAACAGGAAGTACCAGCGCATTTAAAACTAATTTCCTGGTCGATCCGGATAATACTGAGGACGTATATTATGCGGGTCAAAATGTTTTATACCGGACCACAATGGCCAGTTCAGTGACCAGTAGCAACTGGCAAATGTTATCTGGTACCAAGGTGAGTGATGGAGAAATAATTACATCTCTGGCCACCACCAGGGGACCCTACAATAATTTGCATAATTTATTTTTTGGCACTTCCCTGAGTAAATTATTCAGACTTCAAAATCCCAGGTCCTCGGGAGTAATGACCATACCAGTCAATATCACACCTGCTGAAAGCGGAGTGGCAGCCAAGGGTGCCATCGTTGATATTGCATTAAATTCAAGAAACGATGACACCATGCTCGTGGTATACAGCAATTACAACGTCAAAAGCATATGGTGGACCGGAAATGCAAAGTCCCCGACCCCCACCTGGACAAACGTGGAAGGAAATCTTTCAGAGCCAAGTATCCGGAGTGGTGAAATTGTAGTTAAAAAATCAGGTATTGAATATTTTGTAGGTACTACGGTAGGCTTGTACAGCACAACCAGTTTAAATAAAGCCAACACCGTATGGATGAAAGAAATCAAAAACTCACCCATGGAATTTGCTGTAGTAAATAGTATCGATCACCGGTTGTCTGACAATACCATGGTCGTTGGAACGCATGGCAACGGAGCATATTTTGCAAACATCGGAGATGCCGTGTCTACGTCCCTGCAGGAGTTGATATTAAAGAATTTTGAATTATTTCCAGTACCGTCTACTTCCCATATCACTTTTAAATTTGATCGGGATATCAGTCAAAAATTCACGTTCAGGATTACTGATCTGTCGGGAAAAATTCTTATCGATAATACCGTACCGAATGGTATGAGTAATGGACATACCATAAGTCTGCAACAATGGCCTGCCGGCAGTTACTATTTATCGATATTTAATGATAACAAAATTAAGACATCGAAATTCGTTAAGATTTAAAGAGATAAAATATTCAAGGTAAGTTTCTTCTTTTTTCCCCATATTCATTTACTGTTACAGTATACGAAATCCATCGGTTGAACTGATTGCACGATTGTAAGAATTCAGAATTAGTTTGCCGTAAATATCCAGGTAAAAGAATAAATGATTAAAGTTTAATCCCAATACATCTTTCTTCGTATTACACTGGCCACTTTACTTATTTCTAAAATATTTCCAACTTCCTAACAATAAACGACCCCAATCTTTCATAACCCGCCTCATTCGGATGTAAACCATCAGTAAACAAGGCCTCATTTATTTTTTTATCCTTTTGCAGAAACAGGGAGTCTGCATCCGCGAATTTTATATTCTTTCCCTTGGCCAGTTTGGCGATCTTTTGATTAATTG
>JAWXBI010000306.1:0-4531 GCA_034439915.1 Saprospiraceae bacterium
GAAAGCTGATACCCGAAAGCTGAAAGCCGATACCCGATCGCTCTCACTACTTATAAAACACCCACTTTGCTATTTCCTTAAAACTCGCTTTTTTACCATACATCAATATGCCGGTCCGGTAAATCTTAGCGGCTACTAGAGCAAAGAAATAACTCGATACCGCCATAATCGCCAAAGAGGTCAGGGTCTGCCACAACGGAGGATCGAATGCCAACCGCGTCGGCATGACCATGGGTGCAAAAAATGGAATAAAGGATGATATTACGGCCAGGTTGCTATACGGTGCACGGATAGCGGCCATAGCAATATACAGTCCCATCACGATCAACAACGTAATGGGCAGGAGCAATTGCTGGCCTTCCGCCTGATCGTCGCCTACTGCACTGCCTATCGCCGCACACAAGGAGGCATATAGAAAATACCCAAATATAAAAAACAGAAGAAAAACCGGAATAATAAACCACCAATTGATCTGACCCAACTCCATGATAATATTTTCAAAACCCATTTCCCCGGCTTGTTGCATAGCCTGGTCAACATTGACACCGGACATATTGGACTTAAATACGTTTTTGCCAAACATCAGACTGGTGACTATGGCGGCTAAAGGCATGAATATAATCCAGATGATCAATTGGGTAAGACCTACTGCTCCTACACCGATGATTTTACCCATCATGAGTTGGATGGGTTTGACGGAGGATAGGATCACTTCAACAATGCGGGTCATTTTTTCTTCCATCACACTGCGCATGACCATCATACCTTGTCCCAAAACGAAAATATACATGAGCACGCCCATAATCCCTCCCAGGATAGCCCCTACGACATTGGAGGCATTGGATTGTTTTTTATCCTGTTTAAAGACAGATTGGCGATCAAGGTCTATGTCAACATTGAGGTTATTAATTTCGGTAGAATTGAGGTTGAGCTGTTTGATTTTGTAATTGCGGTAGAGTTGGGAGATGGTGCGTTTGATGGTTTCACTGGTATTGATATCAAGCCTTTCATCCGTATTGATTTTAAGCCTGAACTCGCGTTGTTGCATGTTTTCGGGAAGAGTGATTTCCAATACGGCTGAATAGTTACCGGCTTCCATTTCCGGTTTGAGTTCTGCAAAGGTTTTAGTGGTATGCACATATTGAATACCAGACCCCTTGATTTCAGTACTGTCCGAAAACATCATCTGTGGATCAGAAATCGCTACTTTGATATCCTGCACCGTATTTCTGCTCATGATAAACCCGATGATTATACCAAAAGCGACGATACCCAGCGGCACCAATAACGTGAGCAGGATAAAAGATTTTTTAAATACCCGGGTGGTGTATTCCCTTTTGATGATCAACCAGAGTTTGTTCATGCTTTATTGGAGTTTTCTACGGTTTTGATAAATATGTCATTGATGCTGGGAAATTGTTCCTGGAACGAACTGACATGGATATTTTCATTCAAAAAGTGACGGAGTAAATCTGCTGCGTTGATTGCTTTTTCCGGACTGAATTTTACTTTTCTGCCTGCACGGGAAATTTCATTAAAGGAACCAGGAAATTGGGCAGGCAACTCGGATTCGCTGACCAGTTCAAACATATGCTGACGATTGGCTTTGCGGATTTCTTCCACATTACCCTCAAGGACGTTTTTGCCTTTATTGATCAATACCATCCGTTCACAGATTTCTTCCACTTGTTCCATCCGGTGGGTGGAAAATATGATTGTCGTCCCCGATTCACTGAGTTTGGTTATTTCATCCTTGATCATATTGGTGCTGATGGGATCGAGACCGGAGAATGGTTCATCCAGGATCAGTAGCTCGGGTTTGTGGATTACAGACGCGATGAACTGAGCTTTCTGGGTCATTCCTTTAGACAGTTCTTCTACTTTTTTAGTGTACCAGGATTTCATATCCAGGCGTTCGATCCACATTTTTAATTCCTCCCGGGCAGATGTTTCCGAAAGTCCTTTAAGTTGGGCGAGGTACATCAGATGGTCCCATACTTTCATTTTTTTATACAATCCTCTTTCTTCCGGCATATAGCCAATGCCTTCAGGGATAGTGGCATTGACCTTTTGGCCATTGAGAAAAATCTCCCCGGAATCAGGATGGGTGATCCCGGTGATCATGCGGATGGTTGTGGTCTTGCCGGCACCATTGGGCCCCAGCATCCCATAAATACAACCCCGGGGTACGGAGAAACTGACCTGATCGACCGCTTTATAGGCCTGAAAGGTTTTACTGATGGCTTGCAGAGTAAGGATGGACATAAATTCGAAAAATATGGAGATCAAATATGGCTAAATAGCCATTAAATAAAGATGGTTTTAGACGAATTTAAACATTCAAACGATAGAATAAAAACTAACCGTGAATCACATAGCACGGACTGGATTTTGTATTAATTAGAAGCGTGGACAGAAGATGACCGGTTTGACAACGGGCTTTTTATAGATTTTGGCAATATAACTTACACCCAGTTCGTAGCCGCCGATTCCACTGGTACTGGCTGTAGCTCCTGAAACATTAAAATCATAAGCCAAACCAACCCTAAGATCTTTGATACGCGCACCGAAGATGGCAAAGGCAGCATCTCCTACACGGTAACCTAAGCCACCCATTACCGCAAAGTCTTTTTCACGATTGACTAATAGCTCCCCTTTTAATTGCCCGGCGGTTTCAAAATTGCCTCCGGACAAATGAACGACGACCCCGGGGATAAAAGTCAACAAATCACCCTGTGGCAGGATCATTTGAGCATGGCCGTTGATAAGCATGTTTTGTTTGTCATTGCCGGGTGTCTGTCCGCTCCCGGACCCGCCGCCGCCTAAGGCACTATTGGGTTGGGATAAATGGTAAAGAGCAAGGCCGATATTTAAAGCGGAAGTCTTGGCTTTATTCAAAGCAGTTCGGAACAAAAGCCCTGCATTGAGGTCAGTACTTGTTTTTTTATTATCACCCCCGGCGCTTCCCCCTGGAAAAGCTGGGTCTGTGGGATCCTGGAAACGGGGAGTACCGTTCAGACTTCTGGCAGTACCACCACTTTGCACCCCGATCGATAATAAAGTAGAACCATCTTTTTTTAAAGAAAGGTGATAAGAACCGCCTATCCAGCCTCCGGTTTTTTTGAGACCAAATTCATCCCCGGCTTTGTCCTGAAAAGCAGCCAGTCCCAGGCTAATCCAGTCGTTTTTGCCTAAACCGCGGAATAAAGGGGCATCAATACCAAAGGCTGGGGTCTGGTATTTTGCAATAGTAGGCCATTGTATCCTGTAAATGCCGGTGACCCGGAATGTACCGCTAAAATCACCTATAAATGCGGGGTTGAGCGTCAGGGGAGACATATCAAACATTGTAAAATGGATATCCTGAGCCAGTGTTTTGTTGCCCAACACTATTCCCACAAAAATGAAGAGATATGGTTTTAATTTAAGCGACATAATTTTCAGGAGTGAAAGATAAGCAGATTTATAATTAATTATTCAAATGCCGGTTTTATGCCTGGATTTTACCTTGCCCCTTGTATTTGAGAAGGAAAAAGTGAATGGCCTTAATCTAACGTTGCCGGGTTTGAAGATGCTTCTATGAGGACATCGATTATACTCAGAAGGGTGATGAAAAGAGGTATCTGCCCTGATTTGGTGACGGGATGTTCAGGATCTTCTTCATCAATTTGCAAGGCATCCTCAATATAATAGAGCATCTCGGGTTCTTTGTAGTCCGGTATTAACCGGTCGATAATATTTTTCAAATTGGTCGGCCGGAGCGAGTCCACGCGGTTCCAGTTGGTTTCTTCCCTGAAAGCCAGCGCTTCTGCATCCACCTCTGCCAGGTCAGGATAGGTCCGGTCAAAACTCATCCAGCACATTACGGCCAGGTAATAGAGATATTGGGTCTCGTTTTCAGAAAAAGCCTCGTGGTCTTCTGCAATCAGGTAGGAAGACAATACCGGCTGATCCTCTGTCAGGTGGGCCAACCAGTCTTCATTGCCCTGGGCCAATTCTTCTATACAAGAATCAATAGTTTCTTCGATGATCATGGTGTAAAATTAAACCAAATCTCCTTACTCCTTATCTTATAGCGGATTGCTCAACACGCCATTTTCTTTGAGTTAAATTATTTAACAGCATGCCCATCCTGGAATCAAACATTAAACACGAAGGACTGTTACCTTTGTACCAATATATTCAATATGAAAAAATCGTTTAGCTTGTTCTTATTAATCACTGGTTTATTGGCGCTGAGCCCATTAAAATCTCTGGCCATAAACTTCGGGGACGAAACCACCTCTTTTAAGGTCAATGGAACCTGCACGATGTGCAAGAAAAAAATAGAAACTTCATTAAGGGTCAAAGGCGTTAAAAAAGTCAATTGGGACAGGGAAACCCATATGCTCACGGTCACCTATAATCCTGGTGATATTACAATAGACGAAATACATCACCGGATAGCCGCTGTTGGTTATGACACCGATAAAGTAAAAGCAACAGATGAAGCATATAACAAATTGGATGAGTGTTGCCAGTATAAGCGGGA
>JAWXBI010000307.1:0-4182 GCA_034439915.1 Saprospiraceae bacterium
AACCAAGGTTAGCGGTTAATGGCTCCAATAGTTTGCTATAAGGTTTCTATTAATTATTTTATGTTGAACATTGATTCCTATATCATCTCATTTTATGGTAATGCAAAAGCTACATAGCTATCGCCGGATGGTGCTCCCAATTTATTACCACCGCAGGCAATAACAATGTATTGCTTGCCATTTACTTCATAGGTACTTGGGGTTGCAAAACCTGCTGCCGGCAAGTCGGTTTCCCACAACAGCTTGCCATTTCGTTTATTATAAACCTTAAACTTTTTATCTTTTGTTCCAGCAATAAATAACATTCCACTCGCTGTCACTACCGGTCCCCCATAATTTTCCGCTCCCGTGTTTAGAATGCCTTTAGCTGTTAATTCAGGATAAGTACCAAAAGGCACTTTCCACAGATATTCCCCGGTATTTAAATCAATAGCGTTTAACGTGCCCCAGGGAGGCGTAATAGCAGGCAAGCCCTTACTGTCTAAAAACTTCTCAAAGCCTGTTATTTTATAGGCTACATATGGAATCTTTTTATCTTCATTTAATCCGGGTTCTTTCCCTTTCATTATTTTGGTTAAACTTGGCCCTTTTTTTTCTTCGCCCAACATAAAAGACACCAGAACTTGTTTTTCCAGGTCTGTTAGTTTTGTAAAGGCTGGCATCATTCCTTTACCATTCGAGATTACATTGGAAATATATTCTTTGGAACGACGGATTTTAATATCTACTAAAGAGGGGAAACCACTAACAGGATTTCCTTTTCGTTCCGGTCCATGGCAAGAAGTGCAATTGGCCATATAAATCACGTGGCCGGAAGCACTTTGAGTTAATTGCTCATAAGCTGGAGGAGTAGGCCCCAATTTTAGCAGCCAGGCCATATTACTACTGTTGACATAAAGAATACCATCCGGGTCAGCAGCAGCTCCACCCCATTCAGCTCCACCATCCAATCCTGGGAATACAATAGAACCCCTTAGACTCAATGGAGTAAAGGGTCCTTCTGCCCTCCTGTTTAAAAATGTATCTCTTAATTCTTCTTTATTTTCAGCATAAGGACTAATATCATTGACGGTTAAGGTTTGCCGGGCATAAGGGGCAGGTTTAACCGGGAAAGGTTGTGTTGGCCATGCTTCTTCCCCTGGTACATCCGATGCCGGTACTTTTCGTTCTTCAATTGGAAATAAGGGTTTTCCCGTTTCCCTGTCAAAGACAAAGACTAATCCTTGTTTGGTTACTTGTGCTACGGCATCTATTTTCTTTCCGTTTTGCGTTACTGTAATTAAATTAGGAGGTGCGGGGGGGTCTCGATCTAAAATGTCATGATGCACCAATTGATAATGCCATTTACGCTGACCCGTTTTGGCATCCAATGCCAGTAAGCAATCGGCAAATAAACCATTCCCATTACGATTGCCGCCATAATAATCAAAAGCAGCAGAACCAGTGGGTACATATACTATTCCTCTCATCCGGTCTATTGCCATACCTGCCCAATTATTGGCGCCGCCAATATTGGTATTTTTATAAGCCTCTTTATTTTGCCAGGTATCATATCCATATTCATTAGGATACGGAATGGTATGAAATACCCAGGCTAATTTACCTGTTTGAATGTTGAAAGCTTCAATATGACCTATCGCGGCTTCTGCCCCTTCTGATACCCGTAGAGGCATGATGATTAAATCTTCATACACCGTTCCTGGAGTATTGGAAACCACAAATTTTTCTGCCGCAGTTTCGCCTAATCCTGCTTTTAAACTTACTTTCCCGTTTTCTCCAAAAGAAGGAATAGTATCACCGGTTTTAGCATTAAGCGCATACAGCCAGGGACCGTTGGTATATAAGATTCTTTTGTCCTCTCCTTGCTCCCAATAAGTCACTCCCCTGCTGGTATTATACATCACTGGCCCTTTTGCTTTTCGCCTCCAGATTTCCTCTCCGGTTGCTGCATCTATAGCAAAAGGTTGGGTAGAGGCAGTCATGCCATAAAGCACTCCATCTACAATAATAGGATTGCATTGCATCTGCCCGGAATCCTTTGTGTGGTATTCCCAGGCCACTTTTAATTGAGTGACATTCGTACTATCAATTTGAGTGAGGGGAGAATAATGACTTCTATCCGGCCCTCCCAAATACTCACGCCATTGCTCGGCAGAACCTAAGGAAGTCCTTTCCGAACCGGATTTACATGAAAACAGGCCTATGGATAAAAGAAAAGATACAGGGACAAACAGTTTTTTCATTGTAACATCGTAAGATATAAATACTATTTATAGAATTGTGACCGGATCTGCAGGCCTTTTACCCCAACGAAACGGAGCTGTATCAGTAATAGAGCCATCTGATTCCTGTGTATCTGCAATATCATCAATCCATTTAGCGTAAAAGCGGGAAAGGTCATAATTATATAAAGCCTGATCAATCCTGACGGTCATGTCGTTCAACCAACCCATTCTTTCATCCCGCAGGGGGCAATCTTTGGGAATACTGTATAGATTGCTTGCTTCCGTTGATTGAACCATATGATGAATACGGTTGAGCAATTCATTACTGCATTGAAATTTACCATTTTCACTAATCGCAGAACGGATAACTTTAATTTGTATATCACCCACCCTTGGGCGATAAGGAAAGCCTTCAACCTGAATATATCTGAAACCATGATAGGTGAAAGAAGGTTCCCAATTTTCTTCCGCTCCCCCTTTTAAAATGTAGGTATCTTTTGCTTCCGCCACTCTTAGATTTTCCTGATTGACCGTCCCATCCTTATATAGAGATTCGGCAAATTTCAAGGATATTTTTGTTCCGCTTTTGCCATTTACATTTAAGGACGCCCAACCAGCAAGATTCTTACCGGCATCAAGGACGTAAATATCTTTAGCCGGCTCACTGATCGTTTGTGGCATATTTGTATCGACTACCTTAATAGGTTCGAGCTTTTGTGATACCATTTTTCCACCGGGTGAGTAATTGCTACAGAATTTGTCCATACTCGTCTGGCTGTAATTAACACCTGCTTTAGGTAAATCCCATTCTGGTTTCTCTTCCCTGGCATCAAAAAATTCACCATCGTATATACTAGATTTAATGATGGGCCCATCACTCACTTTCCAGTCAAAGTTCATAGCTGTCGAGATCATTTCTGTTGTCCCATCATTATAGGTTATCTCAGCCTGTAACCGGAGCTTGGGTATACCATACCAACCGGGACCTACTGAAGCTCCTATGGCTTTTTCCTTTTCCAAAAAATCAGTGATATCGTAGGTTGTATATAAAACCTGTTTACTGTAATCTGTCGTACCCGGGTCAAGTACATGGTTACCCACTTTTCTGCCATTGATGTGAAGTACATAATAACCCATTCCAGAAATATAATTCCTCGCACATTTTTACAGGCTTAATCGTTGTAAATGTTTTTTTGAAGCAAAGAACACGTCCTGTCCAGCTTGCCGGGTATCCAATCCAATCAGCCTTCTAATCGGTTTGATTCAATAATCGCATTTCAAAAAATGAACTTTTACTAAAGTCACTTGAGACATTTTCAGAACTCCAAATTTTTACTTTCCAATAATAACGCTTTCGGCTGATCAACGTGAGTCCTTTATAGACAATACCACAGTTTAAAGAATGTATGGACATCTGGAGACATGTCTCAATTTTCAAATAAAGAGAAAATGTTGAAACCATCTGGTGTAATGGGGCCATTACAGTTAATCATTTACAGGAAGCCATCGAAATAATAAATCATATATGGCCAAAAATCAAACTAAAAATGAGAAATTCCCTACTCGCCGTGAATTTTTGTTAAACAGTGTACTCTTGACCTCGGGTTTAGCAGTAACTCCTTAGAGTATCCTTCCCGTATCGGTTTGTTGGGCAACAAAGATCATCCATTGGACAAAGCCGCCTCAGAATGGCTATACATCTGGCCCATTCTCACACAACAGGCTGCACGTCCAGGAGCAATTACTTTATGGAACAGGGGTATCTATCCTCAGAAACCCGATTTCTTTATTCCTATTGACAGCGTGGCCGGTATTTGATCATTTGGTAGAAGGAGCTGTACTTGATTCAGTAGAATGTTTGATTGTATGCGGTCATGCACTTTCATCAAAAACATTTGAAGAAATAAAGACAAGGGTGGAAAGAGGAGCAACATGGATTATCGCCAAACGATTGTAT
>JAWXBI010000308.1:0-12622 GCA_034439915.1 Saprospiraceae bacterium
ACCGGAGTATCGGTTCCATTGGTCACCACTGCACCTGATTTCAATAGGCTTTTCCAGGCATAGGCCCCGGATTGAGACCTGAATTCACCCAGTCGTTTAACGACGAATGGGGCATCACTGGTGCAATGGATCCCCTGCATGGCTGCTATGACTCCTAATTGAGCGAATCTTGGAATATCGGCAGTGTCCAGATGCTGGGCGTGTTCTATTCTCCATCTCAAGTCCTTTTTTTCCGGTTGTCCATTAAAAATCGATTGCATCAGATCCAGTACCTCCCGGTTTGCCCGGTCTCCTATGGCATGAACGCCCAATTGTAACCCTTGATTTAAACACAGGTGGGCAATGGCACTGACTTCACTGATTTCTGTAGTATTCTGACCGTAGAATACATCCGCACGATCGGCATAAGGAGCTAACAACCAGGCCCCATAGGATCCTAAAGCCCCATCAACCTCCGATTTTACCGCCCGCATAGTAAAGTGATCATTCCCGAGGCCAATCCAGGGAAAAGTGTTGAAAGCCTCACCCTTTAGCTCCTTGCTCGGATGACGAAGCATAGCCCACAATCTGAGCTTGAGTTTATGGTTTTCCGCCAGATCTTTAAACCAATCCATTTCCTGATAACTGCTGCCGGCATCCTGAAATGAGGTCACCCCCTTTTTTAGACATTCATCCTGTGCCAGTTCAATTCCGTCATGCCATATTTTTTTTAATTCATCGGGTGGCAGGCTTTTTAGGTAAATATTGTAGGCCTGCCTGACTATACCTATAGCCCTTTCTTCAAACATACCGATTGCGTTTCCCTGGGCATCACGGACAATAGTACCCCCTTTTGGATCAGGAGTTTCTTTTGTAATCCCCGACAAGTCCATTGCTTTTTTATTTACAAAAACCCCATGACCGCTGGCATGACTAAGGAAAACAGGATTGTCAGGGGAAACTTCAGATAAGGCATCATGTAAAGGATAGCCGTGAACACTGGCAAACAAGGGCTGTGTCCATTTTTCCTGGTGCCAACCCCGGCCAATAATCCATTCTCCAGGTTTGGCTGTTTTTGCTTTTTCGGCTACCATGGCCACGATTTCATCCCAACTTTTAGTTTTGATAAAATTGAGATTGATTAAACTGCCCCCCAGCCCAGCAAAATGCCCATGCCCTTCAATAAACCCCGGCATTATAAATTTACCCTCAGCACGGAATAGTTCGGTTTGATCTCCCTTAAAGGTCAGCGTCTCTGAAGAATCGCCAATAAAAATTATTTTACCATCGCGAATAGCCATTGCACTGGCGAAAGCAGTATCGGTTTCTGCTTTATAGATATTGCCATCCAGGATTATCAGATCAGCGGGCAATTGTTTTTGACAGCTGATGAAACCGATGATCACTACAAACCAGACTCTGGTCATTTCGTTTAAAATTTAGCCTGCAAACTAAGTTTAGTTTAGCATATTTCTATGCCGGCCTGACTCCTCCTGGTTTTTGCAGAAAAAAATAAATGAATCTGTCTGCAGTACTCGATATTTGCAGACATAATCATCAAATTTTATGACCATTGCCTTAGGAGCCGATCACGCCGGATTTGAAATAAAACAGGAAATTTTGAAGAGCCTGCAATTGAGTAATATCTCCTGCATGGATTACGGCACCTATACGAATGGTCGGGTGGATTACCCTGATTTCGCGCATCCGGTTGCCCTGGCTGTCGAACAAGGTGTGGCTGATTTGGGTATCCTGGTCTGCGGCAGTGGCAATGGGGTAGCTATTACGGCGAATAAACATCAGGGCATCCGCGCAGCTGTGTGTTGGAATGAGGAATTAGCCCGCCTTGCCCGCCAGCACAATAATGCCAATATCATTGCCATCCCGGGCAGATATGTTGATAAATTATTGGCAACCAAAATGGTGGAAGAATTTTTACAGACGAAGTTCGAAGGGGGCAGACATGAGAGCCGGGTAAATAAAATTCCTTTTTGCTGAAAGGGGTTAGAGCATTCTGAACAAATCGTTTTGATTTTGAATAGACATTGAACATGGATTGACCTGTTCTGAGGTTTGGTTGACTGCCTGGTTTTGTAAAAATTAAATAAACAAAACTTAACTATCAACATGAAAACTTTAGTCTTTAGATTACTCTTCTTGGTCTCCACTTTTATACCGGATACCTCATTTTCTCAAAATATGAAAATGGTCGAAAAAAATAAGGCCCATATAAAAATGGCTTATGAAACACTCAACGCCCGGAATTTCGATCAGTTTTTCCAACTGGTTTCTGATGAATTCATAAAATATTCCGCAGGTCCGATGCCTTTAAAAAGAAGACAATCCATCCATTAGGCTTATGAAATGTATATCAAGGCATTTCCAGACTCAAGTTTACCAGGTCTTTGATTACAGTACGCGTTGGTTTATAGGAGCTACGGAGGTTGCCGGTTTTTTTAAACAGTTGGGGCTAAATTTAAAAAATAGAATCAATTTGAGCCTTATGACTTTGTGGCCAGCGGCGATGATGTTTATTGCAGGGTCAAAGCTAAATATACTCAATGGTCATCCGGTCAATTGTTTGAATGTATTTATATCCATCATTTTAAATTTAAAGATGGGAAAGTGATTTTATTCAGAGGTATGGATGGTTTTCAAAATCCGGTGAAAATGTAAGATCAAGAAACTTTCAGCATACGCACTACTGAAGCAAAAAAACCGGTAAGCCCTGTCGGAAGCCTTACCGGTTTTTTCGATATTTTAGAAACGTGTGATTATTGCATACCCAATTCTTTCAGGACGATGGGACCCAGATCCTCACTGGCCGTAAGGTAGAGATACCCGGGTTGGCTGGAATCAAAAATCATAGTGTACTTATTATCCTTTCCGAGTTTGGTGACAATATCATCAATCTTGTCCAGGATTGGCTTATACAACTGTTCCCGACGTTGCATTAATTTTAGTTTTATTTCATTTTCAAAGTCTTTCAACGATTGTTGTTCTTTGGCCAATTCTTCTTCTTTTTTCTGGGCGGCTACCGGGGCAAGACTGCCTCTTTGGGTTTCAGCCTGATAGTCAGCCACCTGTTTTTGAAATTTTTTAATTAAAAAATCGCCCGTGATCATCAGGGTATCCTGAAACTTTTTAAGCATGGAATCTGCCAGGGCAATTTCCGGGACTTTGCCCAGGATTTCTGCTGAATTGATGTGACCAAATTTCTGACCGATGCTGGTCAGGCTACAAACACAAAAAGAAAGTATAAAAATAAAACGCATGGGGAATGATTTGATTAACAAATAAACGTAATGAAATAAAATAAGTTACACCTGAAAAAATAAACCCCGGAGCATGGCATCCAGGGTATGTCTTTCAGATCCGGAGTAAATTATTTAGGATCGTTGATTTTTTTTCTATCTACTTCGCGAATTCCTTCCTGAATTTCTTCTTCAATGGAATTGCGCGCATTATTAAATTCCCTGATCCCCTTACCTAAACCTTTCATGAGCTCAGGGATCTTTTTGCCTCCAAAAAGTAGCAGAACCACCACAAAGATCAGGATCCATTCTCCACCGCCGGGCATTGATAATAAAAGAAATGATGTCATTGTAAGATTATTTACAGCAAATATACAGTTATTTCCAGCCTTACGCTCTGGCTTTAACCTTGATTTTAAAGCAGTATGTTAAATCTTAAATTCAACCGGACTATTTTTTAAGCCCGATTTCCCTCAATCGCTCCGCTAAATAATTTCCAGCTGTAATGGGAGGGTATTGTAATGGATTGCTCCTGGTCACTGTAGACGGCAAACAAGCGAGGTCCATTTCGCTCCTGGGATGGAGGAAAAAAGGAATCGATAACCTCGGTTTATGCCAGTCCGCTTTGGGGGGATTAACTACCCGGTGTGTGGTGGATTTGAGATAGTTATTGGTCAGCCGCTGTAACATATCCCCTACATTGATTACAATTTCATTTTGTTCAGGTACTACTTCCAGCCATTCCTGCTTCAGGTTCAGTACCTGAAGTCCCCCGGCGGATGCACCTACCAGCAGGGTAATAAGGTTTATATCTTCATGTTGCTCGGCTCTGATGGCACTTTTGGGCTCTGCGGTGATCGGTGGGTAATAAATCGAACGCAAGATGCTGTTTCCATTTTTAATTTTGGTCTCAAAATAACGATCCCCTAATCCAAGGTGGATTGAAATAGCTTTCAACAATTGAGCACCCGATTTTTCGAACGCTTTATACAACTTTACTCCGGTGGACAGGAATTGAGTCTTTTCGCGGACATAGACATTTTTAGGGTATTCCCGTCGGATGGGGTCTTTACCATCAACTTCTTGTCCTATTTGAAAAAATTCTTTTAAATCGGCCACTTTTGATTGTTTGGCATGTTCTTTTCCAAAAGAAGTATAACCTCGCTGACCTGCCAGACCTTTGATTTCATACTTGAGCTTTTTCTCGGTAGGCAGGGCAAAAAAAGCTTTGGATTCATCATAAAATCTGTCAACCAGGGTTTTAGGGATCCCATGGTTGATCACCCCTACAAATCCAATCTCATGAAATGCCTTTGCCAACTTTCTAATAAAAGCTTTGCGCGAGGTCACATCACCCTTGGTAAATTGTGCCAGGTCTACCAGCGGGATAGCACGTTTCTTTGCCATACAAATTATTTTTTTTTGTAATATACAAATTCTATACCAGTTAAGGACTTATCTCGGTTTATACCGCGAACGGCGCAGAATATCTTCTGCATTTTGGATGTTCAATATTTCCTGCAAATTGAGGTTTTCATTTCTTACCAAAGACTCCATTATTTTTAATCCTATATAGTTAACCGCTCTGCCCGGGGCTTCCGGTGGCATGCCCTGGCTGTGGGGTGAGGCTTGAACGAGATTTATAATATCTTTTCCCCTGGATTGGTAGAGTAATTTATCCGTTAGTAAAAACCTCCAGATTTCCCTTTCATTCTCCGTCACCCACTGCCATTGAGCAGGGGTGTATTCATGGAGGATCGTATCCGGTATACCCGGAATGAGTCGTTTGGCGAAATATAGTTTTTTCCCTTCGGAGACAATATGATCCAGTAAACGGTTTGAGGTTGGGGCCGGCAGCAGATCGTTGAGCAACGCCTGAATGATCTTGGAAGGCAGGTGGTCGACATTAAATGTCCGGTTGAGATAGGCAGAAAAATTGGGATTATTTAAAGCAAGTTGGTTGTACAAATCCGTGTTGCCGGTAAACATTTCTTCGCCAATCCCGATGGCATCCTTCCCCTGGTCATCCTGAAATATAAAAATTCCATAGTTAAAATCAGTAATTAAAAGGTAGATTTTCGGAATGTTGCGCTCTGGAAATTGATGATGATAATTTGACAAGGGAATGCCTACCTCTTGATCCCAATCTAACATCTTAAAGATCCTGCTGCAGCTATCCCTCAACCGGGAACGCGATGTATCAGCGAAATAGGCCTCAAAAACGATTTTTTCATCCAGACTGTCTTGGTTACCAAGGATATATTCTGAGAATAGTTCGGTAAACCGCCGATCCAGGTTTAAAACAGAATCAAGGTGTCTTTGTATCAATGCAACGGGCTGACCCAACAAATTGAGAAATGCATCTTCAATTTTTACAGGGATTGTGACAATTACCAGTTCATCTTTGGCACGGCATTGCATGATCAATAAGCCCAAAGCAAGAGCTCCGGTTAGAAGACACAAATTCTTATTGATTTTAACTGGGTACATTCCGGCAACTAACGAAAATACACGTTATAATGGTATTCAACTATTTAATCGATTTATGTACCTGTCTGGCCTTGTTTTTGTATCCATCTTCCTTATATCAAGGCAAATTATGATATTTGCGGCTTCAAAATTGGAATCGAAAAAATTAATTTTATTGCTTCCATTGGTTTTTATACTGATGGATTTGCCGGGACACGCTCAAAAAATCAATTTAGGACTTCATGTCGAACCCTTTTATTCCTGGTTAACTACCAATGATAGAGAGATCAGGAGCTGTGGGGGGCAACTTGGCTTTAAAATGGGGGTAACGGGGGAGTATGCATTATCTTCCAAATGGGGCATCGGATTGGGTACCAACCTGGCGTTGAATCAGGGCGGTACATTAGCCTACAGGACCGGTGGAAATTTTTGGCCCATTTCCGAACTCAAAGTCCCACAATACAACCTGGGGCCCAAACCGGTACCCGATAACAGCCACCTGGACTATCACTTACAGTATTGGGAAGCCAACCTTGGACTAACGTATCGCATTAAAAAAAATGATGAGAAGTCCCTGATGGTGGCCTTACCACAATTTGGTGTTCACCGTTTGTTACAAGCCAGGGGTTCAATCAACAACAGTACCGTACTCACCACCGGCGAAAATATTATGGCTGACCTGGAAAATATTTCTTTTTCTCTGAGTTCAGGGGTAGGACTGGAAAAATGGATCAGCCTCAGCACGCGGCTGTTTATCAATTTGAGGTACCAGTGTTTTATTTCTGACATAACCTTGAACAATGGTTTTAAATCTCATTTTATATCCACGGGGAATACGGCGGACCCCAAAGATGACATCTATAATAAGTATACCGAAAAATCAAATACCTTTATCCACAGCCTGGGGTTCAGGCTGGGATTATTATTCTAATATTAAATCATGCAACAAGCGCAACTTGATAAATTTATCCTTCAAGCTTTAAAAGAAGACGTAGGTTCAGGGGACCACACCTCCAATGCCTGTATTCCGTTAAAAGATACCTCCATAGCCCGGTGTTTTATAAAAGACGATGGGATATTGGCCGGAATGGAATTTGCCAAACGTGCATTTAAACTGACTGATCCGAAGGTCAAATTCAAAGCCTTCATTAAGGATGGTCAACCCGTCAATTACGGGGACATCGCTTTTGAAGTACAATGCAACACCAGAAAACTGCTTAAAACGGAACGATTGGTGTTGAATACCATGCAGCGGCTAAGTGGAATTGCAACCATGGCAGATCGGTTTGCCACCGAAGTAGAGGGTTTAAATGTAAAAGTGCTGGACACCCGGAAAACAACCCCATTAAACCGGTTTCTGGAAAAATATGCAGTAAAATGCGGGGGTTGTTACAACTACAGAAATGGCCTCTATGATTGGATCATGATCAAGGACAATCATGTGGATGCCTGCGGTTCTATCGAACAGGCCATTAAACAGGTAAAGGCATATTTGAAAAAAAATAAGCTCAAAAGGAGTATTACGATCGAAGTGCGCAACCTGGTTGAAGTCTATGAGGTTTTAAAAGTCGGCGGAGTAACCCGAATCATGTTTGACAATTTTCAGATCCCAATTCTTAAAGAAGCTGTGGCCATTGTCAATGATAAATTTGAAACCGAAGCATCGGGAGGCATTACGTTGCAAAATGTCAGGAGAATTGCCCAAACCGGTGTTCAATATGTTTCGTCGGGTACTTTGACCCATTCCGCAGGACAATTGGATATCAGTCTGAAAGTAATCAAAGGAAGCTGATACCAGCTTACACTAAATTTCATCCCTTCATTATTTACCCTGGTTAAAGTAGTTTCTACTTTGGATAGTAAATGAAGTAATGCCAATTAGTTGATTGCCCGCTAAATTTTTTAGTCCATTTTTTTTGAAATTTTTTCAACCGTCCTGGGGGCAAAACACTTAAGGTGGTCGCCACGGCATCGGCGTGTATTGCCCGATCAGCATTAACTGTTGTCCAATGGGGCCCGGGGATCCCCAGTCCTGTCAAAGGGTCTATGATATGAGAATATCGACTTCCTTTAAATTCGATAAATTTAAAAGCATCCCCGGAGGTGACGATGGAGGCATTTTGGACATACATCAGGGTATCTTTGACTTGTCCTTCAATGTCTCTGGTCTGACCGGTAATAGACCATCCCTGTTTTCCATCAGGTGGTTGCCCGCAATAAATATCCCCCCCTCCATCTATTAAAGCGATCGGAAATTGATTTTCAGACAGTATCCGGTAGGCTTCGTCAACGGCGTATCCTTTGGCGATAGCTCCAAAGTCAAGGAACATACCTGCAGGGATTTTTATCGAGGAGTTTTTAAGTTTCAATTTTTTATACCCACTGACTTCACGGGCTTCCTGGATTTTATCTAATTGTGGAAAATCATTCATCTTGACCGCCCGCCTCCATAGCCTGGTCATTGCCCCTATGGTAATGTCGAAGGATCCGCGGCTCAGCCGGGAATAAATTAAACTCGTTTTTAAAACATCTTCAAACTCTTTACTGACCGGATAATAGGTTCCCCGCGCATACTGGTGAATGCGGCTTAGTTCACTGGTGGAGCTGTAATCGCTGAATATATCATTGATTTCATCAATCCGCAGCCAGGCTTGTTCCGCTGCATTTTTTACTGCCGTGGAATCATTTCCATAAATGATCAGATGGAAAGGAGTACCCATTTTAATAGCCTGGAATTCAAAACGGGTCTTTTGTGCTTTAAGGGAAATACTTAAAATAAAAACGGAGGCAATAGTCCATGAGCGTATCCCAACCTGATAACCAAAATACCTCTTTACAGCTTCCGGTAACTTAAACAAACAAGGATATACCATTCAATACCAACTCATGACAGCAGCGCTATTGAACCCGCAGTCAAGAAAAGTTTATTTATCTGAGCCGGGAGCAGATCAAATAACTACCGTTTTACCTGGCATTGCAATTTCATACCATCCGTCTTTGTCCGGCAACGATTTTGGTTTGGCGGTCCAGGAATAGGATTCAGGCTGGAGATTGACCGTTGAATTCAGGGCTTTATCCCATTCAATCAATTGCCCGCTGTAGGCTGCCATCCGACCCATGATGGCTGTTAGGGTCGCTTTGGCTCCATTGTCAGCGTCCGCGTATTTATATTCATTTTTTGCAACGGCTTCAAACAGGCAGTCATGCTCTACCTGGTAAGGGTTGGGGTCATTTTTATCATCCTGTTTGAGCAGGACAAAACCTTTACGAGTTTGGATGAGACCGGGTTTAGGTGCTACACCGGAAGTACCGTCAAATTGTTCTGTAACGCTGTTGAGACAACCTTTGATATGCCGGCATTGGCTATACATTCTGGAACCGTCTGCATATTCATATTCAATGGTAAAATGATCATAGATTTCACCAAATTCTTTTCCGGTCCGGGATTGTCTTCCGCCCATGCCTTTGGCATTGATCGGGTAGGCCTGTTTGACCCAGTTGCTTACATCTATATTGTGTATATGCTGTTCATTAATATGATCCCCGCAAAGCCAGTTGAAATAATACCAATTTCGCATTTGGTACTCCATTTCCGTTTGTTGGGGCTGGCGTGGTTTGACCCAAACCCCTCCATCGTTCCAGTAGACCCTGGAAGCCGTGATTTCTCCTATCGCTCCTTCTTGCAGGGCCTCCACCCATCGTTGATAAATTTTCTGATAATGCCGTTGTAAGCCAACTACTACATTAAGTTTTTTTGCTTTTGCTTTTTGGGCAGTTTCCAGGACACTCCGGATTCCTACGGCATCGGTAGCCACCGGTTTTTCCATAAATACATGTTTATTCTGGGCGATGGCTTCGGCAAAATGGATAGGCCTGAAACCCGGAGGAGTGGCCAGAATAACTACGTCAGCCAGGGCAATGGCTTTTTTGTACCCATCAAATCCCGTAAATTTATTTTCCTCCGCCACGCTGAATTTGGATTTATCCATTCCCGAATCAGCTATTTCTTTGTGAATTGATTTGACACTTTCGGCAATCCGGTCGGCGAAAGCATCTGCCATAGCCACCAACTTTACATTCTGTTTGGTAGATAAAGCCTGAATTGCGGCCCCGGTACCCCTTCCTCCGCAACCTACTACGGCTATTTTTATTTCATCCGCAACGCTGTGGTGCCCTAAAGCCTGAAGAGGTAAGCCCTCCAATAACAACCCAGCGCCGCCAATAGCTGCGGTGGATTTAACAAATTTGCGACGATCCATGTTTTTAGTATTTAAATGAATGATAAAGTTAAGCAATAATCAATAGTAAATCAATCAATATCGCTTAAATTAAGATTCTATGTGCACTCCTACGCTACGCCGCTGCGCTGTGTTTTATGATCTACGACTTCGTCCGGCTCCGCCCGGCTTCGCCCGGCTTCGCCCGGCTTCGCCTGTGGTCAAACCTTAACACATTAATATTGAACCACAGCAGCAGCGCAGGAGCATAATAACCGCGCAGCGGCGAAGCGTAGAAAACACATAGTAAAATTTTGCTAACTAAACGACCTTGGTATACCAATCCCTTTTTAAAATCTACATCCCGGTGGCAGTGATGTCGGTATTTTATGCTTATTTTTGTCGAAATATTCGGATCTATGCTTGGGGATAATTTGAAATATTTGAGAGAAATTAAAAAAATTTCACAACAACAGGCCGCTGAAAACCTGGGTTTGCCCCGCACAACGCTGGGGGATTATGAACGAAATCATACCGAGCCCAATATTGAAATGTTGTGTAAAATTGCCCGGTATTTTAATGTGCGACTGGATGATCTGCTGCAACTCCAACTCGATCAATTAAAAACCTATGACCCCGCTGAACGCGACCTCAAAATCCTTGCAGTCACTTTAGACCATCAACAAAGGCAAAATATCGAACTCGTCGACGTCAAAGCGGAAGCAGGTTACCTGCACGCTTTTCAGGATCCTCAGTATATCCGCCAACTTCCGCGGATGTATATACCCAGGCTGCCCCAGGGCAACCTCAGGGCTTTCGAAATCAGCGGAGATTCGATGTTACCTGTAGAAAGTGGATCCATCATCGTCGGGCAATATGTAGAGAAAATAAACGAGATCAAAAACGACCTCTTATATATTGTAATCCATAAACTGGACGGTATCGTTTTTAAAAGATTAAGAGTCTTAAAAGAAAAAAAAGAAATTCAGTTGATTTCTGACAACCCCACTTACGAATCTTATACGATACCTTTTAATCAAATCGGAGAGGTGTGGCAATTTAAAGCCCACCTGAGTTTTGGTGATCTCAAATCAACTGTTGATCGCCTCATGGACGAACGGCTCAATGATGTTCAAAAAAAAGTGAACCATATTTATAAGAAAATAGTGAAAGGCTAAGGTTAAATTTGCCCTTCCCTAATTTCAAAATGTTTCAGCATGAACAAACTTATTCGTTGTTTATTGATCATCCTCGTCGCTCTTCCATTTACACCCTCAGAATTAACAGGGCAGGTTAAAAAGCCCAGCCGCCCACAACGAACCCAAAAACCCAAACCACCGGTAGTTGCTAAATGTTCGAGGAAGGCAGACTCCCTGGAATTAGTCAAGTTTTATCAGGCCTTTAACGGTCATGACTGGTATAAAAAATGGGATTTGACCAAACCCATCGATACCTGGCCAGGAGTAACCATTAGCAAATCAGGCTGTGTTTCCGAGATCATTATGACTAGCAATAATCTTAAAGGGGCTATACCCGCCCTTACGCTCCCTGCTCTGATACAATTGATGCTGGATGAAAAGCAGGTTTCCGGGGCCATACCCAATTTCGCAACGCTTCCGAATCTGAAATCACTCATAATTAAATCAGACCTGACCACCGGTGGTATTCCCAATTTCAACAAACTGCCTGAACTCGAATATCTCGATCTCTCGTCCGTATCCCTTTCGGATACCATTCCCAATTTTGATAAAACCCCTTTGCTGGAAGAATTATACCTCAGCGGCAGTTTTATTGGTGTCATTCCCGACTTCAATAAACTACCCAAATTGTTTTCCCTTGAAATCAGTTCAACCGGTCTCAAAGGTTCCTTACCGGCATTTTCCCGGATCCCTTTATTGAGAAACCTCTCCATATCCAACACCAATATCCAGGGAAAGATACCGGAGTGGGCAGTCAACAGTCAAATTCAAAACCTGGACCTATCGGATAATCAATTGCAGGGGCCGATTCCGGGCTTTAAAAATTTTACTAAACTCGAGACCCTGATCCTATCAGGCAATCAGCTCAGCGGAACTATTCCCCCCTTTACTTCATCCGTTAACCTGAGTGAATTGATGCTTCAGGAGAATCAATTGGCGGGCGATATACCGGATTATAACCTACCTAAACTGCGCACTCTGTGGTTACATGACAATAAACTCAGTGGGCTGATCCCTGATTTTAAGAATATCCGGGAATTGAGGGACCTCAACCTCAGTCACAACGCATTGACCGGGCGTTTGCCGGATTTTAATTATTTGCCCCTATTGGAAAATGTACACCTGGAGTACAATCAGCTGACCGGTGAAATACCCAATTTTTTAAAATTAAACCGTTTGCTTACGTTGCACATTAATGACAATAAACTTACCGGCAAAATACCCGATTTTAGCAACCTGCCTAAATTGATGACTTTTCATGTTTTCAACAACCCTCTTAAAGGTAAAGCCCCAAAATTTAAAAAATCACCTCACCTGGCAGATGTACGGGTAAGTAATTAAATTGAAATTCAGGCTTTTCAAACTCAAAAAGTCATATTCCGGCTATGAACTACATTTAATAAACAGTGAGCCGCAGGTTGTTTTTGCCACGGAAGCTCAGAATAACACAGAAGACATAAATAATGAAATTTATCCCTGCTCATGAGAGATAATTCTCTGATGC
>JAWXBI010000309.1:0-9849 GCA_034439915.1 Saprospiraceae bacterium
AAGGAGCAAAAGGAACTGATTTCTAAAGGTTACTTTAGTCGTCTTCCGATTACTTCAGACGGCAGATATTCCGAGAGCGCGGAACGGCCCCGCTTCGCGTTCGCTGTTTGAAGTTTCGAAACTTCAAACCAATATTTTGTAAAAATATAGCAGATGCTCAAATAAACTGACCTTTTGGTCACCCCAGCCCCGGTTTCTACAGGCATCCAGCTTTCTTCAGGCGGCCGATATTCCGAATCCTCGGAACGCCCTTGCCTGAAGAGCTCTGGCCAGAAGCCCTCAGCACCACTTCCAATTCACTCAACATCATAGCCGTCGCCCCCTAAATCACCAATCACTGGATATCATACACCGGAACATCTTTTAATATCATTGATGTTAAAATTAGTCCCGCAGAATAAGCAGATTAACGCAGAAAAAACTTGCTGAGGCAAGTTTACAACCTGTGTATGAAACGGATTTCTTTGAGGCAAAAATGGGTTTACCAGAGATGGAAAGATTTATCTGGAAGAGGCCTTAATCATGACCTCCAATTCACTCAACATCATTGCTGTCGCCCCCCAGATGATTAAACCCTGAATGTCATATACCGGCACTCCTTTTAAAACCATGGAAGGAAACACCTTCATGTCCCTGAGTGATTTTACTTCGGGATGAATGAGCAAGGCCAGTTCAAGTTCGATGAGTTCTTCCACTTCATTTTCTTGGATAATAAAATCGACTTCACCTCCATACCATGCCACTACAGGGGTCACATGAAAATTAGACACCGGGATATAAAGCGGCGTGAGCAATCCCAGGATTTCCAGGGTATGATTGATCCCGATTTCTTCCTCAGCTTCCCGGAGGGCCGTTTGCACAGGAAAATCATCACCCGGCTCTACCTTGCCTCCTGGAAAACTGATCTGCCCGCTGTGCCGGTCTGTTTCAATAATTTTTCTTCGGATCAAGGCTAAAAATATACGGTTTGATTTATTATACAACAAGACCAGTACAGCTGCTTTTCTTGCATCGGAGGGTACCTGGACATTGATATACCGACCGGGCATAGCCATCAGGAGTTGAGCAGCCAGGCCAGGCAGAGGATTATTTAAGGCTTGCAGAATACGTTCTTTAACCATAGTGGTTGCCTCTATCATCGGCGGCAATTCATAGTAAAGATAAACCCCGGGCCAGGGAAAGTAATTTCTTTTCTTCCCATTGCCGGGTAGCCAACTGGGTTCCGATAGGCAAACCATTTTTATCTTTTCCGGTAGGAATTGAGATGGCCGGCAGGCCGGCAACATTGGCCATTACCGTAAAGATATCGGCGAGATAAACCGAGACCGGGTCATCCATTTTTTCACCTATTTTCCAGGGAAGGACCGGCGAAATAGGCAACACCAATCCATCGAATTGATCAAATAAAACATCGAGATTATTTTTCACCAACCTTCTAACTTGTTGTGCTTTTTGATAATAGGCATCGTAAAAACCAGCGCTCAATACATAAGTACCCAGTAGAATGCGCCTTTTGACCTCAGTACCAAAACCGCGGGTGCGGGATAATTTATACAATTGATCCATGGTAGTGGCGTCTTCTGCGCGGTATCCATACCGTATACCATCATATCGTGATAAATTAGAAGAGGCTTCTGCTGTGGTCATTACATAATATGCCGGGATGACATAATCCAGCCAATCAAGGGTAACCGGTGTAAGGTCATATCCGGCTGACTTCCATTTTTCAACTGTCTTATGATAATTGTCGACTATCGTGCGATCCATGGATAAACGAAAATGTTCAATATCGAGATAAGCCAGTTTGCCTTTGAAAGCAACCATAGTGGCCTGGCTGTAGGCCTCCGTAGCTTGTGATGACATCGATGCATCGAATTCATCTTTACCGGCTGTCACCTCAAGCAATAAAGCGGCATCAAAAACAGAACGGGTGAAAAACCCTGCCTGGTCAAAGGATGAAGCATAAGCTATCAGGCCATGTCTTGAAATCCGTCCATAGCTGGGTTTTAAACCTATCAGGCCACAAAATGCAGCCGGCTGCCTTACACTCCCTCCGGTGTCTGTACCAATGGATGCCCAACAAGTACCCGAAGCCACACTGGTTGCACTGGCTCCTGATGATCCTCCGGGAATCCTGCTCTCATCAAATGGATTTTTTACCGGCCCGTATTTACTGTTTTCATTGGATGAACCCATAGCAAATTCATCACACTGTACCCGGCCGATGATTATGGCATCTTCAGCCAACACCCTTTCCATGACGGTGGCATTATACAATGCCGTATACCCGCTGAGGATATTGGATGAAGCCGATAAAGCATGATCTTTATAACTGATGATATCCTTATGGGAGAGGATCATACCGAACAGTTTACCGAGGGGTTGATTGGATTTGATTTTATAATCCAATTCAATGGCATCAGCCCTGGCTTCATCGGTATATACCTCAATGTATTGATTTAAATGCCGGGTCTGATCTATTTTTTCCAAATACTGATCCAGCAGCTCCACCACTGTAATCTGCCCGCTCCGTAAAGCCTCCTGGAGTTGAGAAATGTCTATATATTCCTCAACCATTTGTTTCCGATTTTATTTTTTCAAGCAGGACAGGCCATTCCAGTTTTTCCTGATGGCCGGAAACCATGTTTTTTAAAGCCGCGGAATTGTTTTTTCTTTCTTCTTCTCCAATGATGATGACAAACGGAATTTTTAGATCATTGGCATACTTCATGGATTTATTCATTTTGACCACTTCGGGGTATTGATCACTGGATATGCCGGCAGTCCTAAGGTACTGGGTAAGTTTTAAACCGGTAGCCATCGATTCTTCGTCCAGGCAAATGATCAAAGCGGATACCTGGCTGCCGATATTTTTAGGAAATTTATCCAGGGTTTCCATCACATCGAAAATCCGCTCCGCACCAAATGAAATCCCTACTCCAGGGACATCCGGCATGCCAAAAGCTCCGGTGAGGTTGTCATACCGGCCGCCGCCGCCGATACTGCCCATTGTCGTCTGTTTAGATAACACCTCCACGATAAAACCGGTGTAATAACTCAATCCACGAGCCAGTGCCGGAGTAAAGATCACCTCCTGTCTGAGATTATAACTCGGGAGATAAGAAAAGATCTTGGTCAGATCTTCAATGCCGGATTTACCTGATGGTGTATCGGACAATTTTATTGCCAGCTCGTCAATGGAAGTAATTTTAATGTTTTGTAAGATCTGGTCGGCGGCAGTTGAAGGGATGCCTCGTTTGATCATTTCATTTTTTACCCCTTCTTCACCGATTTTATCCAACTTGTCAATACATACCGTCATGTCGGTGAAATGATCGGCTATGCCGGCGGCTTCAGCAATACCGGCTAAAATACCGCGGTGGTTTATATGTATTGCCACTTCCAGCCCGAGCAATTCAAATGCTTCAGAAAAAATTGACAATAGATCTGCTTCGTACAACAAAGACTTTGACCCCACCACATCACAATCGCATTGATAAAATTCCTGGTAACGTCCTTTCTGGGGGCGGTCAGCCCTCCATACCTGTTGGATCTGATAGCGTTTGAAAGGAAAAGAAATTTTATCTCTGTTCATCACTACAAATCGGGCAAAGGGAACCGTCAGGTCATATCTCAATCCCCGTTTTGCTATACTGCCGGCTAATTTGGCAGAATCTTTATTTTCCAGTGCCTGGGTATCGGCTTCTTCAAGGAAATTTCCGCTGTTCAGGATTTTAAATAATAGTCGATCACCTTCTTCTCCATATTTTCCGGTCAAAGTTTGCATGAGTTCCAATGAAGGCGTTTCAATAGGGGCAAAACCATGGCGAAGAAATACCTGCTCGAGGATACCGAACATATATTTACGTTTGATGACTTCGTGGGGCAGGAAATCGCGGGTGCCTTTGGGGAGGGAGGGTTTGGTCATTTTATATTGGAATAAAAACCACTTAGAATACGAAGGTCACCAAGGGATTTTAGATTTTGATGTTCGATTTTCATGCAGCCGTTCATTTTAAAATTGAAGAAAATGATATAGTTGTTCATGGACCACTTTGACTATACCGGGGGAGACGCTTCCAAGTCGTTTTATTAACTTTGATTTTGAAATAGACCTGACTTGAAAAACTAAAATTTCTGAAGAGGAATTTAAATTATTCTCTTTCGATTTATTAATAACCACACAACCTTCCAGGTTTTTGATAATAGAAGTTAGCGGACAGGCTATAACCAAACTGGTGAAAAGGTTCATGGCATCTCCGCTAATAATCAATATGGGACTTTGACCGGCTTGTTCATTACCTTGGGTTGGATTCAAATCCGTAGACCAGATTTCTCCTTGTTTCAATAAGGGAATTTTTTTAATTGATCTGCATAATCATCCATGCCCCATTCAGCCATTTCTGTCATTGCCTTATCGTGACCATATTTTTTTAAGCCCTCCACAAAAGCTTTTCTTTTTTGTTCGTGAAAGAAAAATGCCAGGGCTTGTTCAATTACTTTGTTTTTAGGTAAATGGTGTTTGGACGCATATTTTTCCAGTGTTTCTTTTAATTCCAGAGGCAATGAACTGGTAAAGACCTGAGGTTTAGACAAAGCATGATATTTAGGTGTGGGCAAATATAATCGTATTTATAATCATATTGCTATATGGACCTGAACTGACGTAAAAACCGCACATCATTTTCAAACAACATCCGGATATCCGGCACATTGTATTTGAGCAATACCTGTCTTTCAATGCCCATTCCAAAAGCAAATCCTGAATATTTTTCCGGATCTATCCCGCAATTGATCAGGACAGCAGGATCCACCATGCCGCAACCCAGGATCTCCAGCCAGCCGGTTCCTTTGGTAATTCGATGCGCGGTCTCGTCGGCCAACCCATAATACACATCCATTTCTGCACTAGGCTCAGTAAACGGAAAGAAGGAAGGCCTGAGTCGGATTTTGACATTCGGTCCGTATTGTTCCCGTGCATAATACAACAGGGTTTGTTTCATATCGGCAAAAGAAACGCCTTCATCGATATACAATCCTTCGACCTGGTGAAACTGACAATGGGACCTGGCCGAGACCGTTTCATTGCGGTAAACTCTTCCCGGAGCGATGATACGGATCGGGGGTTTGTCCCGGGTCATTACTCTGGCCTGTACCGGCGAAGTGTGTGTTCGCAAAAGATATTGAATAGAATTCTTGATATAAAAAGTATCCTGCATATCACGAGCAGGGTGGTCATCGGGGGTATTGAGCGCAGTAAAATTGTGCCAGTCATCTTCGATCTCCCGGTCTTCGGCGATGGTAAACCCGATTCGTTTAAATATATCGATGATCTGGTTCATGACAATCGAAATAGGATGACGGGATCCCAACTCAAAAGGATATCCGGGCGCCGTCAGATCGATCTCATTTTTTTTTGTTGTTGAAACGACTTCAAACTGTTGCTGAAAATTTTGAAATAATGTTTCAGCCTGTACTTTAAGCCGGTTGAGCATCATACCGGCCTCTTTCCTGTTTTCTGCCGGCAGTTCTTTCAGGTAGGCAGAAAGATCCTTAAATATGCTTTTAGTGCCCAGGTATTTAATCCTGAATTGTTCTAAACTTTCAACGGAGGAAACGGTTTCCTGCTCCAATTCGCCTGCTACCTGCGAAAATTGTTTGCTCACGGTTGGCCAATCGACTGTAGTCATATGGGGTAAAAATAAGAAATATTGAGCTACGTGAAGCCGGATGCGAGCATTGAGAAGGGATGTATGGGTAATGCGCTTGCTTTGGGTTATTTAGTAAATTTGAGTTTGAGGTGGCTCGTGCCTCGAAGCTCGTGGCTCGTGGCTCAATAAGCCCCATGATACCTCCTCAAAAACCACTCGGTGCACAACATCAGGGCCAGCAGCGCAAACAACCAGCGAAAATTAATGATGGGATAAGTCCTCTGGCTGCTGTACTGTATGGGTTTGACAGCTTTTTGTTGAATCAATTCATTTTCCAGGGAGCTGATCTGGTCCGGGAGGAGGGCAAGGCCTCCATGTTGTGCAGCCAGCAACCGGAGTAAATTATGGTCGGCAGTGCTTTGATAGGTTTCCAATTGGATTCTTTGGACCACGAACTGGCCTTTTACTTCCTGTCTGCCCGATTTGGTATTGGTATAAGCTGTATACGTATACGTGCCGGGGGCAAATAAACCACCGTCGAGCGTATATGCCCTTTCGGTTTTGCTGAAGGTAAACTGATATTCCTTTTTTTCAGGCGAAAGAATGGCAATAAAAACTTCATCGGTATTGGTCGGTTCATACGAGTCGTTGAACAATTGGGCGTCAAATCGTATCCTTTGATTTTCCAGATAAATTTTTTGCTGGGCAATGACCCTGAATTTTCGTTTGTCTTCTTTTAGTCCGATAAATTGAACGACTTTCTGAACCATATCATCAATCACATCAAAATTTTTATTTTCCAGATAATTGAAATATCGCCATTTCCATATCCCTTCAGCCGAAAATATACCCGTGCGAATGCCCTGATCTTCACCGATCAGGCATAGCGGAAAATTGGTAAGGATATTTCCGATTTTCTGGGTCATCAATATTTGTGCTCCTGCTGAAGTCTGATATTCACCAAAAGGAGCGGATAGGGGAGGAAAGGTTTTAAAAATTTCTTTCCATTCCGGATTGGGTTTAAACAAACTGAACGATTCTTTTACTTCTGCAGTGACCTCATTCATGTTTCTGCTATCGCCCACTACTTTAAGTAAGCTCTGGGCAGCATTGAATTTGGATAAATCAGTTTGACTCCCCAAAATAAATATCCTGGGTTTTTGACTGGTATTGATCTCTTTAATTACCGATGCGATGTCTACCGTTTTGGACGGCAACTGATGAAAAATGACCATGCTGTAATCTGCCCATTTGCCTTTAAATTCATTATGCAGCGCTATATCGACCAGATAGTTTTTATTCCCTTCCAGTATTTTTTTAATCACCGCCAGGTCCGGGTGCGGGCTGGCTGCAAGGACCATGACTTTCTGCCTGGCGTCCAGGATGTCTACAAAAAAATCTTTATTATTGTTTTCCAGGGCGTATTCATTTTTTAAGGAAGAGGTCCTCACCATAAAATGAGCCGTACCTGCCTGAGCTGCATCCAATATAAACCGATGCGTGTAAAACCAGTCATCCAATTTGATATCCAGGATAACGTTCTGCAGCAACCGTTCCTGGCCTCCTTCGATGCGGAAGACCTGGAGATTAGTCCTTTCATTAATACATTGCAGGGCCTTGAGTTCGACCTGTACTTCAAATTGATCACCCAGGTAGACGATGCTATTATTCAATACGCGTTGAATGGCCAGGTCTCTTTTGATCGTAGAATCTCCCAGCATCACCGTGTAAATTGGCACGATCAGGGAAGGATGGGAATACAAGGGATTGTTTCCCTGATTAAAATTACCATCAGTAGCCAGGACGATGGCACCCAGATTTTGTCCGGCTGTCTGGTTTTGAATATAATCCAGGGCCGCACTGATGTCTGTGGCACGCTCTGAAAAATCAATCTGTCCATTTTCCTTTACCTGCTCGCCGAAACTAATAGGCAGGATGTCATAGCTGACAGAAAGTGCTTTCTCCAGGTTGGCTTTATCCTGAAGGTATTTTTGTTGTTTTTCCGCAGTCCAGTTGTTGACCAGGGATTTTGAATTATCCTGGGCAAAGACAATGATCGGTTTTTTAACTTCAGTCAGGATTGATTTAAATAAAGGGGCTAAAACGAGATAGAGCATAATGGCCGTAACCAATCCACGTAAAGTATACATTGAAATTTTCCAGAAAGGATGGACCTCTTTATAGGTAGAGTCTTTAAAATAAAGAATCAGCCAAAATACCAGTGCGATCAAAAAACAAAGTATCCAGATTAGGGTCGGGGGCAGGTTCATCTATTCTTTTAATACAAAACAGGTTAGGACGGATGTGATTACTTGCAAAGATCAAGAAATATCCATGATATTTGTTCGGTTTATATTCAATTTTGAATTAAAATCGTTTTAAATTATACATGAACAAATCCTTCTTTTCGCTTTTAGTTATTGTACTGTTAAATTCACTAACCGTGCGGGCATCGATGATTTTAATACCAATGGATGCCAATCAAAAAAATCATTTAAAAGCTTATGGAGTCACCTACTGGGTGCTGCAGCAAAAAGATGAAGCGTATTGGTTATTAAACTATGAAGGAGGTAGTTTTGCATTCGAGCATAAGGCACACTATGAAAAAGAATGTAAAACGAGAGGTATAAGTTATCAGGTAATCCCCAACGGTCAATTTAACCAGATCCTGGCCCAGATATCCAATCCGGAGGTCAACCAGGATGCCATCAAACTGGAAGTAGCTCCTAAAATCGCCGTCTATACTCCTGAATTTGACCACACCGGAAATCGAGTCCAACCCTGGGATGATGCAGTGATGCTCGCCCTTACGTATGCTGAAATTCCGTATGACAAAATTTACGATGAAGATGTATTGAATGAAAAACTGGCTAAGTACGACTGGTTACACCTGCACCATGAAGATTTCACCGGACAGTACGGCAGGTTTTATTCTGGCAACCATACTGCAGCCTGGTACCGGCAGCATGTAAAAGAATCGGAAGAGCTGGCAAAACGATTGGGTTACAAAAAAGTGTCCCAATTAAAACTGGCCGTAGTGAAAAGGATCCACGATTACCTTCTTGGAGGTGGTTTTTTATTCGCGATGTGTTCAGCTACGGATACCTATGATATTGCCCTGGCGGCAGAAGGGGTCGACATTTGTGCGGAAGTATTTGATGGGGACCCTATGGACGGTGATTGCCAGGAAAAACTGGATTTTACCAAAACGCTGGCTTTCCGCAATTTTAAAATAATGAAAAACCCATTTGACAATGAATTCAGCTCCATTGATAATAACGGAAGAAAAGTAAACCCACAAAACGACTACTTCACGTTATTTGATTTTTCCGCCAAATGGGATCCCGTACCCACCATGCTGACCCAGGACCATACCCGCACCGTAAAGGGGTTTATGGGTCAGACTACAGCGTTTATAAAAGATTATATCAAATCCGATGTCCTGGTATTGGGAGAAAATAAATCATTGAACGAAGTCCGCTATATCCATGGTACACGGGGTCAAGGCACCTGGTCATTCTATGGAGGCCATGACCCGGAAGATTACCGCCACTTTATCAATGACCCGGATACCGATCTCAACCTGCATCCCAATAGTCCGGGTTACCGGTTGATCCTCAATAACATCCTCTTTCCGGCAGCAAAAAAGAAAGAAAGGAAGACCTGATAGGAAGTTGGGCTGTTAGGGCCTGAACACCTACCCCGGCTAAAACGCAGAATTCTCACTACCTTTTCACCTTGTAAATTAATCCACCATGCTACGTACTAAAATTGCGGGAATAGGTATCTATCTTCCGGAAAAGGTTGTGACCAATCATGATTTGTCAAAAGTCATGGATACCTCTGATGAATGGATTCAGGAACGGACCGGGATAAAGGAAAGGCGTTTTGGTAAAAAACACCATGAATCCACCTCGACCATGGGAGCTGCGGCAGCGAAATCCGCTATCGAAAATGCCGGGATCGAACCCTCTGACATCGATTTTGTCATCTTTGCTACCCTCAGCCCCGATTATTTTTTCCCAGGCTGTGGTGTTCTGCTACAAAGGCAGTTGAAGTTAAAAGAAATCGGAGCCCTGGATGTCCGCAATCAATGCAGTGGTTTTTTGTACGGTCTTTCTATTGCAGATCAGTTTGTACGCACCGGTATGTATAAAAATGTATTGCTGGTAGGTGCGGAATTTCACTCAGCCGGACT
>JAWXBI010000310.1:0-29141 GCA_034439915.1 Saprospiraceae bacterium
AGGCCTGTCCGAATTCCGGTAACGGAAGGCGGGTTGAGGTTAAGGCCTGTCCGAATTCCGGTAACGGAAGGCGGATTGAGGTTAAGCCCCGATCCGTCGGGGGAGGTTGAGGAGCCTGGGGTACTGAAAAAATCGTTTTTTTAATCCGGATAACCAATCCTATACAATAAATTCTGATACCGGGGATCTGTCCTTAAAACCGTCGGCACGAAAGGTGCATATTTTAATGAGACAATTTGCGGATCATGGTCGGCAAATGCTTTTTCGAGCAGAATAGCGACTGCATCTGCATTTCACAGATCGCTGCAGACAGGGCCCAATCAATAGTCCCAATAGTTTTTGGCAGAAGGCCATAACTCCAATTTTTTCACTAAAAGTCTTGCGGCTCGGGATTGTTTTTGCGTTATTGAAACAGGCCAGGACCCCATCGCCCAATTCTTTGATCCAACAACCGTTGTATTCTTCGATGATCGGCTTTTGAATCTTCCTGTTTTTTTTCAACAGTTCAAAAGCTTTTTGCTCGTCACGGCCCATAAGAGCCGTGTATCCGACGATATCGGTCCCGCCTCAAGCGGGATGATGGCGGCGAGTTGTCGGGATTGAGACATGACAGGGTCAATTTATACTATTTTCGGTAGTTAGTAGTCAGTTAATCAGTGGTTGGTGGTTCGTGGTTGGTGGAGATCAATCTTTAACCCTTAACCCTTCACCTTTAACCATTTTAGCTCTTTTAGCCCGGTTGTTTTATTTACCTCCCTTGAAATAAGACCAGCCTTCCTCTTGTTTCATGGCCAGCTCAATAACAGCGGAGGGTACCACGACGGCCTGTTTGAGCAGGTCTTCTTTCATTACCTTTCTTAATCTCATGGTATTGGCGCATGCGGCAAAGACGACTCCTTTTGCTGACCATTCCTCGACCACCTGACTTATTTTTGATGTGGCGGTCATCAGCACCTCAAGGCCGGCTCCCAGGCAAACCACTTCGACGTCTGCATTGGGCCAGACAGTTCGGATGTTCTGCACCTGAAGGCCTACCCGGTTCTGAGAGAGTGAATCGGCGTCATTAAATTGCACTACAATTTTGTGTTTTTTGGAGTCGGCTGCCGCAGCCGGTTGCTGTGCTTTCAGCACCATTGGTAATAAGAGGATACAAAGCATTAATTTGAAATTGAACGTTTTCATCTCTTTTAGTTTTAGATATACTGTTAAATTGTTTTATTATATGAAGGCCTCTTGGCCAGTGCTGGTTTGTCTGGTATATTTTAATACAACTAAATTACAAAATTTATTTTACCTGGATTTGAAGGGATTCTTGCGAATGCTGTTGGTCAGATTGCAGGAATTTTGAAAATTAATAGTAACCTGGTAAATGGTTAGAAACCATTTTAATTGAGGTATTTTCATAGCCCACGACTTAATTCGTGGGCTATGAAATGCTGTGATAATCAACCGTTCAAACGGTTTGTTGGTTTGCGTCACAAAAAGTATGGCTTTGAAGTAGGGTTAATTAAGAATCTGCTATTTCCATATTCCTCCGGAAAGACTCTGCCGATAAATAAACATCATGGTCTGCATCGACAAACTGCGCGGTAATTTTAAGATCATTACGCTGAATGTGGACACTGCCTTCCATAATATATCCCGCTCCAATCTCCTTTCCAGTGGTCTTGATATCCTTTTTAATGCCTTTGTATTGCATTGAAGTCGTCCTGGAAATGATTTTCATCCTTTCAACCGGGCCAGGCTGGAAATGATTTCCTCCGTGAGCCCATCGCTGAAATAATCCTGTTCCGGATCATTGCTCAGGTTGACGAAGGGGAGCACCAATATACATTTTGACCGGACCTTTTGTCCTTGCCATCCAGATAATGGGTTTCGGGGGTAATGATTCCGTGATTGGTCAGGGCATACACATCAAGAGGCTTCTTTACATTTTTAAGGCATACTGTCCCAACAATATGGTATGCAGGTCTTTCTGGTTTTTTATATCGTCGAACACCTTGTCCGAAAAAAATATACATCCAGGGATGGCCAGGGATTCAATCTGGATGCTATATTGACCCCATCCCCGTAAATCGTGTTTCCTTCGGCGAGCACATCACCGACGTGGATACCGATTCTAAGGGGCTCTACCGGGTCGACCTACATTTGAGCGTCTGCATCAGGTTTATTTGAATATTCATTTCTCATATAAAGTCTTGCTGTATACTGTTGATTATTTATCGTCAGTTCCTACACACGAATGGATTGGTAAAAAGAATATAAGCAAAAATGGACATAATCTACGGGGCCGAGAAAAGGCCAGGGTCTTAAGGGTAGCGGTCAAATCCATATTCGTTATATAACTTCATATACCTGGGGTCTTTGCGGATTGAATTAAACGAAGGATCAATTTTAAACACCTTAAATGCCTTTTCACGAATCCGGGATGATGTCTCCAGTTCCTGAAAACAGGCATCAACATTCATTCGAGAGGCATATACTTTTGCCAAGTCATAATGCCATCCATCATAATACGGCATCGCGGCCAGACGAGCAAACAGAGTATCGCATTTAGCGTTAAGGCCGTAATTAAAACAAGCAATACATAAATAAGCAAGATTGCCTTTCTTATCCGTTGAGTCACTGGATAAGGAGTGCCCAAAAATTTGGAGTATTTTATCATAGTCACCCTGATAAAAGGTGAGCACTTCGGAAAGTCTTTCAAATCCCTTATGTCCCGGAAACAATTTTTTTCCTTCCTCAATGAATTTATTCGCTTCTTTATACTTTCCTTTATACATACTGGCATTGGCCAGGACGAAATATCCGTTATAGTCCGCCGGATCCAATTTTAATGCATCTGCAGCCATTTTGGCTGCTTTATCAAAATCACCCATCCATAACAGGAAATAACCATATCTGTTTTTTATCAAGGATTCGGAGGGACTGAGCTGGATGGATTTTTCAAAATTCAGTTTAGCTGCTTTAAAATCGTTTTCCAGGGTCCAGGCCAATAAAGCCAGAGCGGAATACCCTTCAGCCAATTCGGGGTCCAGTCGAATAGATGTAAAAGCCAATTGTTTAGCTTCATTTATTGCAGAAAGATCGAGGTACTGATTCTTCTGGTAAAGTATCCAAGTTTTACCCAGAGACAAGTAAGCAAAGGCCGGTGCAAAGGTTGAATCCTCGCGGATGACTTCCAGGTTATATTTTATGCTTTCTTCAAATACTTCCCTTTTATATAAAAACAATGCTTTGAGATATTTTGCATAGGCATCCTGGCTGATTTCTTTTTTAATCAACCTTGGCCTTTCCAAATCGGATAAAGTAATTTTAAGTTTCTCAACTATATTCAGTGCAATACTGTCCTGGATAGCAAAGATATCCCGGAGTTCTTTATCAAACCGCTGGGACCACAAATGGAAATTGTCTTTAACCCGGATGAGCTGGGCTGTAATTCTGAGCTGGTTACCGGATTTTTGTATACTGCCTTCCAATACCGTACTTACTTTTAATTTTTCACCTATTTCCTGTATACCCAGGTCTTTGTTTTTAAATTGAAACGAAGAAGTCCTGCCAATTACTTTCAGATCCTTGATCCTGGTGATTGAATTAATAATTTCTTCAGCCAGGCCATCCCCAAGGTATTCCTGATCACCTGCTGAACTCATATCTACAAAAGGCAAGACGGCAATAGACTTTTCATGGATTGGCTGTTCGAGATCAAAAGCTGTTTCTGGATAATTAAGTAGTATTATATATCCGGTGAGGAGAATGAACAATGCACCGGCAGCATACTTTAAGGACGAATTAATTTTAGCTGTAGTCCATTTTTTTTGATTTGTTGTCAGGGAAACTGACTGCGCCGGCTCACCTTCCATCTTTACGCGGTAGATCCGGACAGGTTCCTTTACATTTTTAAGATGTTCTACTTTAATAAATTCAGTCTCTAACCCTTTTTTATTATAAATATTATGATGAATTGTTTCTGAAATATAAATACTGCCGGGATCGGCGGCGGCTTGAATCCTGGCAGCAATATTTACTGCATCTCCAAACACATCATCGTCTTCAAACACTACTTCGCCCTGGTGAATGCCAATACGAAGTTGAAATTCTTTGATTTGATTACAAATTTTCTGGATTTTTATCGCGGCCAGGACGGCGTCAGATACGGTATTAAAACTAACCAGGACGCCATCACCCAATTCTTTGATCCACCGGCCATTGAATTCTTCTATAACTGGTTTGTGTATTTGCCGGTTTTTTTCAAGCAATTCAAAAGCCCGTTGTTCGTCTTTCCCCATCAATGCCGTATAACCGACAATATCAGAGAAAAATATTGCAGCAAGCTTACGGTGCCGAAAGCTATCGGTTTGGGGCATAAAAAATTATCAAAAAGGAAGATAAGAAAAATCGAATACAATATAATTTCCATGCAGCACAGCATTAATTGTCCGACCACTGCGACTTGAAAGAAACCCGATGCATCCTTTTTAAAAATATTTTATACTGAGTTTCACTCTGAATTACCGTCATCATCTTTAAAATATGATTGCCAAGTCGGGGTGCAACCCCTCCGAAACGAGTCGGGGTGCCCTTTCGAGGGCGCCCAAATTACTAATTCTACAAGTAAGTTGGCCTGTTCGAATATCGGGTTGCCTAATTCAGAACAATCGCTTTTTGGTGCAATCGCTGCTGATCCGTCATCAACACCAGGGTATACATGGCATTAGTCAGCCCTTCGGATTTTAGCCCGACCCTGTATTTGCCGGGGGTCAGCACTTCATCCAGCAGCGTTGACACCAGGTTTCCCTGCATATCGACCCAGAATAGCCGGACCCTCCCTTTAACACCAACCTGGAATTCTGCCGTAGTCTTGTTTTGAAATGGGTTGGGGAAAAGTTTCAAAGAGGACACCGGATCAAGTACATTGTTTTTTTCAATTTCGAGGGTACTGGTACTCATATCTTTGGGCAGGTACCAAAAACCCACACAGGCCTGGGTGTTGGCTTGCTGGAGTTTTGCTGCAAAGCTTTGACCTATGGTGAGGTTGGTTATATAGTTGCTGTTGAGTGATGTCTGGCCACCATTGCTGATCACCAATTTGTTTAGTTTGGTTTGGCCTGTCAAAGAAGGAATCCAGGCAAATAAGCCAACCCATAGAGCCCATACCCGAAATTCAAATTTTAAGCCTTCGGGCAGATTAATTAAATAAATCATTGTTGGCGTGTTGTTTTGTCATTAACTATGGCATCGGGTTCGGTTTTACCTGCTGATCTTGTTTCCAAACCCTGTGGAAACTTTGATTCCGATCTGAAGGATTGCGGATCTTCTGATTTATTTCTCACCACTTCAAAATCTTCATGGCCTTTGCGTATGCATTTTACTTCCCAGTCAAATTCGTAAGAACCTAAACCTTCTAACAATTCTTCTACTTCGAAACCGGTGCGGCTTTTTTTAACCACGGCAAGGCCTTTGGATTAACCACTTAGAGGAGTGAGAATTACCGTCATTGTACCTGTATTTGCAACATTTTGATAATGGTCGGTAAATTCAATAGACGCTTTTCCATTGGTTAATTTACCGGTACCTCTGATGTAAGCCGCTAATTCAGGACCTTCTAAACTACCATACCAGATTTGTTTATCCGGTTTGCCCGGGTAATCCATTTTAAAATTTTTAACATCAGCGAATATCACTCCCTGTCCGGAAGTATTGACGAACATACCTGCTTCAGTGGCGCCTTCGAATACACTTGAGTTTCTTACCCCTACGAAGCCCAGATGAGGGCTTCCTACCAGGTTGCTGAGAAAGGAGCTTTCTCCGCCATTGGGCCCCTTGGAGGAAACAAAGCCTGCGCCTACTTCCATCCGGGGATGTTGTAATTTATCTACGAAGAATAGCTGGACCCCATTTCCAAATGCACTGGCATTGAAGTAAGAACCTTCTGTATCTGTAACGGTCAATGAACCCGCCCCACTCAAAAACACTCTTCGATTTCCACTTGGATCCCGCACGCCCAATTCCCCGCCAAAATCCTGGTTGGTCATATATACCCTTTCACTTCCAGCACTGCTGTTCACACCGACGTAGCCCTGATTGGTTGGAGTTGAACCTATGGTAGATAATATGGTGCCAGTAGAATTCGAAGTTTGAACAATTCCATTATTGGTGCCCCCATAAGTAAGTCGGGCAACTTCTGTCCCAGCGGGGTTGTTTACCCCCACGTAACCACCGCCTGTATTAGCTGTGAAAATTCTTGCTCGTTCACCGCCTGTAGGATTAGCCACACCAATATATCCGGCCTTGTTGGTACTGGTAGATAAAAAAGCTATCTCTGCTGATGAAGAATTACTAACACTTACAAATCCATCTGCGCTCGTATAAGAAGCCATCCTTGCGATTTCTTTACCATTGTTTGCATTGGCAAAGACATAACCTCCAGCTGCTGAACTGGTCAATCCTGCGATATTAACTGCATTACTGTTATCGATGCTAATCCTGCCTGCAGTCCCATCTGCTGTAGTAGTCATACGGGCAAGCTCTTTGCCTGCTAAATTTTGTACATAAATATATCCGGCACCAGAAGGAGAACCAGAAGTAAGTCCTGCAAGACTTGTCCCTGAACCATTAAAGATGCTGACCAATCCGACTCCATTACTGGTACCTGAAACGCGCACCAATTCATTGCCGGCAGATCCATGGGCAGAAAGGGTTCCAATGTTGTTAGCATCCACCATTAAATTAATGGCATTCTTTCCCAGGGTATTAAACGCAGTAAAATGACCGCCTCCTTGCAGACCTGTAGTTAACCAAATAGCATCTTTTCCGTTTTGGTCTTTGGTGCCGATGAATGCACCACCGGCAGTATTGTGTGTAATATTAGTCATCAATCCACCTGTCGCATTGTTGATCAGTATAGCTCCGAAATTATTATCCTGGGTAAGATTGATCATGTCAAACAGTGCTGCATTTTTTAAACCAATGCCACCGCCTTTGCCTAAATTGGCCGTGATGCGGACCACTTCTTTTTTATCCACATTATCCAAACCAATATACCCGGTTCCATCTAAAGTCGTCACCCGGGCCACTTTGACTCCGGCACTGGTGCCTATTTCCAGCATCCCGGCTCCTGAACCTCCATTACTCAATTTGGAAGTATTGGACCCGCTGACATTGTAGATATTCATTTCACCTCCCTGGTTCGAGGCGGTATTTAAACTTCCTATAATCTTATCGGAGGAATTGAATATAGATACACCGCCGCCGTTGTTTGCGGATGAGATCAGGGTTTGTCTTTTACCTGACGCACTATAAGTAGACATAAATCCGGAAGCATCCCCCATTGCTCCTATATCTGCCGTTTTCAGAGCATTGTTGTTATAAAATATGGAATATCCGGCACCGGCGTTATCTCCACCCATTTCTATCCTGTTTTTCGTAATATCCTGTTTGCTGACGATTTGCCACAGTCCCTCTCCATTGTCTCCTACGCTGATTACATTCACGAGTTTGGTCTGATTATTAAATAAGGAAAGTTTGCCCCCATTCAACCCATTCAATAAAACACCGCGGTGATTGGTACCTGGTTTACCATCCGTAACCGTTACGCTACCCCCATCTTTTAATGCCTCAAATAAGGCACCGAGGTTGCCCAGATTGTTTTTAATTGAAATCACCCCATCGGCAAATTGATTGTGTCCCATAAAAAAAGTATTCAGTCCGTTAAAATTGAAAACGTTAAGATATCCATTGCCCAGGGAGTCTCCGCCCATACTCAGGCGGTTTTTATTTATATCGGATTTATTAAATATGCTGTAAAAGCCTTCCTTGGTTTTTCCATTACTTCCCATAAAATGAACCGGCTCGTTGTTTTCATTCCGGATAGATAGTGTTCCACCATATCGTGAACCGGATAAGGAGGTTTTAATTTTTCCATCAATATCACTCAGGCCAAGGTCCCCATCCCCACCGGCTGCCGATAGATAAACAGCAGCTTTTGAATCCCGGTTGAATAAATACAAATGACCTTCATCGTCTTCATTCCCCCCTATTTCGGCCACATTTTCGGGAAATTTGAATTTGCTTTTTATTTCAAACAATCCTCCGTTCTCCCCGTCGATAAATAAGTGGTGAACCAACTGGGAATCCCGATTGAATATCTTAAAAAGTCCATCTCCATCAGATTCGGTCAATTGGGCGGAGACAGACCTGTTTTGATTAAATACATTAATAAGTCCACCCGCATTGTCATTAGCCGTTAATAAAACAGTACGGTTACCTAAAACCGAACCCAAGGTCAATTGACCATCACTGAAGGTAGTGGACATCAGGTCTGCCACGGGGGTACCCAACCTATTATTAACTCTGATAAGACCATTGCCATCTTCCAGTGTCCCTATTTGGATCATTTCGGCCTCCTCTGAATTGAATAAAGTAAAGTGGCCTCCAGTTATTTCAGTAAGGCTGGCTGCAATTTTTCCGCCCTGGTTAAAAATATTGATTAGACCACCCGCATTATCATTAGCTGTGACCCGGACCGTTGGGTTATTAAGTACAGAGTAAAGTCTTAGTTCTCCATCGCTGAATTCATTGGAAAATAAATCCGCTGATGGATTAGACAACCGGTTATTGACCCGCACCCTTGCATTTCTATCCTCGAGTATTCTAAGTTGGATCATTTCTGTTTGATCGACATTAAATATTCCAAAATAGCCGCCGCCATCGTCCGTCAGGACTGCGGCAACCCCTTCAATAGGATTAAACACATTGATCAGTCCACCACCACCAGCATTAGCCTTGAGTTGAAGTGTTGGATTATTCAGTACGGCATAAAGTTGGAGTTCCCCATCGCTAAAATCATTTGCCCTAAGATCAGCGACCGGACCCCCTAATCTGTTACTTAATCGAAGGCGGGGTTGACTGTTTGGTAAAGTAGATAGTCTGGCGACTTCCGAATTCTCTCCATTCCGTATTCCCAAAAACCCGCCCCCATTATTGTTTATACTGAGGTAAGCTGCTTCCTGTTCGTTTTTATCGAAAATACTGAGGTTCCCATCACCTATAGTTGTGGCGTTCAGTCTTGCTGCGACAAGTCCTGCCCGGTTTGCCACCCTTACAGAACCACCATATGTTTCAAAGGTAGTCAGCCTCAAAGCTTCAGTCCCTTCGACATTGAACAATCGTAAAAGACCTCCCCCTGCTGAATTTGTAGAGAGATCCAACACGCGGACATTATTTGGCGAGTTTAGTAATAGCCTGCCTTCATTATTTATATCGGATCTCAATTGAGCAGCTATATTTCCGATCGAATTAAATACATTGATAAGCCCACCTGCATTGTCATTCGATGTAAGGCGAATCACGGTATTTGTAAGGACAGACTTGAGATTAATTTCTCCATCGCTGAATTCATTGGCTTTCATTTCCACTACCTGCCTGCCTAACCTGCTGTTTAAAGTTAAAAAGGGTTGTCCATCGCTGAAATTGGATACACCGAAGGTCTGAGTCCCTTGTACATTGGATAAAGTCAGGAATCCACCCTGATTATTAGTCGAAATACCGGCAACGGCTGTTGAATTCTGATTGAGGACATGCAATGAGCCGGCTGGGCCTAATAAAATATTTGGTTTTAGTCCGATCGTTGTATTAGGCCCAAAAGGGTTTTGAATACCTATACCATTACCTTCTATCAACTGTGTAAAATTGCTGGTGCCGCCCCCGGTGCCTGAGGCAGATATGGTAATGGTTTTATTGGCATCATTGGGTACAATCGTTACATTATTACCTGCAACGAGGTTGATGTTTCCCCCATCATTGCTTATCCCGCTAATACTGGATAATACATTGGGAGTTATCTTATCTATAGTGACTGCGTTGGTTTGAATTTCGTTGGTGCCTACAGCGCCATTAGCCAAACTGATTGCCGTTAAGCTTTTATCCATAATCTCCGTGTCAGTGAGTGAATTCGGGCTGACAGAAATTACAGCAGTCGGGCCGTCCGAGCCGGCGACAGCGATTCCATTTCCTGCGTTGATTTTTCCAATACCCGGATTTGTATTGCCCGGGTTTACCGCTGAAATAGTAATGGTATTTTCCTGGTCATTATTTAGTATGGTGATATTGGCGCCTGCGACGATATTGATATTACCACCATCATTGTTGACCCCATTGATGCTGCTCACGACATTCGGTATAATTTTTTCCACAGATACTGCATTGTCTTTGATCATAGTCGGACCTATGACATTTGTTTGGTTTTCGTTGACATACCGCATATCATTAGACACCGTATCCAGACCCGTTACCGAGATCGATATGGATTTATCAATTGGATCCGGGGTCACTTCTATGTTTTTACCGGGTTTTAATTTGATGTCACCTCCATCATTAATAATACCGTTGAGGCTTGAAACGATTGGTGGGACAATTTTATCAGCTGTTACAGCATTGTTTTGAATTTTGGCAGCAGTGATGCTATTGTTTTCGACACTTTTAGCCATCATGCTGTAAGGCGTTGAAGTCATTTCTATCCTTGGAGCCAATTCTGCTTCCAGCCCGATTTGAAGCCCTAAAAAATAGGTTTTGTCAAAGGGTAGGGTAAATGGTTTGATCTTGCCCAGGCTGGCACTGAATACACCGCCCTGTACATTGAGGTTATCCTGCTTTTCTTCCCAGAGCACGGTGGCATCCTGAGCCGAAGCATATAGCCGAAAAGTAATGGAATAATTGCCATTGCTTACGATCTGCCCGCTGGCATTGGTCAATACTCCCTGAACATTTATCGTTCCGGGGATTTGGGCAAGGATTGGATTTAAAAAAACAAATTGGATGAAGCCAAATAAGGTGAATAGCTTTTTCATACACAGGATAATTTTAAGGTCAACAAATTACGAATGGGCCCAGGAACCAACAATCCCCTCCCGAGGGTATTTTTTGATGAAAAAAAGCAGTTGACGGGGCGGAAGAATGATTAATCAGTTCATTCTATGACGCGGATCAGTCTTGGCCCAAAACCTTAAACTTAATTTACGGCTTTGTTCTGTTTACCGAGATACCAAATATTTTATGTCTACTACTTCAATATCCCTGGTCCGTCAACAGCTGGAAAGAATGGAAAAAAAGATGCTGCAGGAAATTCCTAAAAAGGAGCACCTGATTAATCCTATCCATCCGCATCAGAAACTGGCTGCCCGGAATCTTTTACACTACCTCTGCTTGCGAAGTGAGGATATCCGGGACATACAGGATCAATTGCATATGCTAGGATTGTCGTCTCTGGCCAGCGCCGAAAGTCATATCCACCGGCAGGTACAGGCTATCCTTCAACGACTGGGTAAAAAGTATGCTGCCGCTGCCCTGAGCCCCTGTACCTACAGCTTTAGTTCAGAACAAATACTCAGGCAAAGCACAAACTTGTTTGGAAAAAAAGACAACCCGGCCATCCCCTTTATTATGGTCACTTTTGATGGATCGTTTGCAGATAATTATCTACTCATAAAAAAACTTCTGCAAAATGGGATGAATGTTGCCCGGATAAATTGCGCCCACGACGCTGAACCTATCTGGGCCAAAATGATCCGTCACATTAAACGAGCCTGCAAAAAAACCGGCAAAACCTGCAAAATATATATGGACCTGGCAGGCCCGAAAATCAGAACCCAACTCTTGTCAAAAGGAAGTGAAGTAGGCAAGGTTAAAATAAAACCGGGGCAACGGATATGGCTTGCTGAAAACAATATCGGCTTTAATGCTTATGAAATTGTGGTCGGAACGAATGAATCCGGTATCCTGAGTGGTTTAAAAAAGGGGGAACAGGTTTTGATCGATGATGGGTTAATCCGGGGTATTATTGAAAAAAATAAAGATGGGCAAATCCTGGTTCAGGTTACCCGGGTTTCTTCAAAAAAAGATATACTCCATGACGGGAAAGGAATCAACTTCCCCGACTCCAACCTGCTCATATCCTCATTAACGGAATTTGATAAATCCTGTATACCCTTTATCTGTAAAAATGCAGACCTCATCGGATATTCATTTGTCCGCAAACCTTCTGACGTGGCCGGGTTGCAAAAAATCCTCCATACATATAGTTCAAAACCTCCTTTTATTATCCTGAAAGTGGAAACCCCGGAGGCGGTTAAAAACCTTCCTGCCCTTTTAATCCAGGGCATGCATCAAAAGGCTTTCGGAGTCATGATCGCACGGGGTGACCTGGCTGTTGAAATAGGTTTTGAAAGGATGGGGGAAATCCAGGAAGAAATTTTATGGATCTGTGAAGCAGCCCATGCCCCGGTAATCTGGGCTACCCAGGTGCTTGAAAATTTGAACAAATCCGGAGTGGCAACCCGTGCTGAAATTACGGACGCCGCCCATGCAGCCCTGGCCGAATGTGTAATGGTCAATAAAGGCAATCATACCCTGGAGGTAATAAAAACATTACAGGATATCCTGCACCGTATTGGAGGACATCATATTAAAAAAAGATTTACATTTCGGCCACTGGGTATAGCAAAACGATTTATTGATACCAATTAAACGGTATGTCTGACTATCATGGCCAATCCTCTCCATCCGGAAGGTTTATTTCCATGTATTGCTTAAATCCTCCTTTCGAATACTGCTATTGCCGTCATCCGGATATTAAAAGCTTAAAAGAATAAAATGGTATTCGTGGAATTCTATAATTTCACTGCTTCTCACTCTCTAAAATAAACCAATGAATTGTTTCAAAAAACTATTAGCTGTTGTCACCGGTATACTCTTTTTCTTATCTGCAAAATCCCAGGATCCCAAAAAATGGGATGTCGGAAGACCTAACGGATCTTTTAAAGAAGTTTCTTTCTCGGTACAGGAAGGCACCTGGATGAACCTGGATGTTTCACCTGACGGAAAAGAAATGATTTTTGATTTGTTGGGGGATATATACACTTTACCGATCCAGGGTGGTACGGCCCATGTATTGCGAGGTGGCCATGCTTTTGAAGTACAACCGAGGTATAGCCCGGACGGAACTAAAATCTTATTTACGTCTGATGCAGGAGGTGGTGACAATTGCTGGGTAATGAACCGGGATGGTTCAGGAGCCAGGCAGGTAACCAAGGAAGATTTTCGTTTGTTGAATAACGGCGTGTGGACCCCGGATGGTGAATACATCATAGCCCGGAAACATTTTACATCCCAGCGTTCCTTAGGTGCCGGAGAACTCTGGATGTATCACATCAGTGGTGGCAAAGGCCTGCAAATTACCCAGCGAAAAAATGACCAGCAAGACCTCAACGAACCGTGTGTATCACCGGATGGACGGTATATATATTACAGTGAGGACATGTACCCTGGTGGGTTTTTTCAATACAATAAGGATCCCAACAACCAAATTTTCGCCATCCGAAGATTTGACCGGGAAAAAGGTACGATTGAAACCGTAACGGGAGGAGCCGGAGGTGCCGTACGTCCGCAACTATCCCGGAATGGAAAATACCTGGCTTTTGTCAAAAGAGTGAGGACAAAAACAGTATTATATATCCGTGATCTGGAGACTGCCCACGAATGGCCGGTATATGACAAACTTTCAAAAGATCAGCAAGAATCCTGGACTATATTCGGTAGTTATACCGGATTTTCCTGGGCGTCGGATGACCAATCCATTTTTATCTGGTCGAAAGGTAAAATCATCCGGATAGATCTCAATGGGTATAATAAATCGGTTGAAATTCCTTTTACCTGTTTGGTCAAACAAAAGATTTATGACGCTGTTCGTTTTAAACAAAACATCAATCCTGATAGTTTTAAGGTGAATGTGCTACGGAGCCTGGTAACCTCACCGCTATCCAATTCGGCCGGGGAAAGCCAGGGAAAGACCATCGTATTCAATGCGGTGGGGCATCTGTGGCATAAAGAAATGCCGGATGGCAAACCTGCCCGGTTGACGAGTTCTGCCTCTTTTGAATTTGAACCTTCTTTTTCACCGGATGGCAATTCGTTGGTATATGTATCCACCGAAGACACCACAGCCGGTCAATTACTATTGCTACAATTAAAGGATAAGTCTGTTACAAAACTGACCAATGAAAGTGCCAATTTCCGCACCCCTTCCTTTTCTCCGGATGGCGAGTGGGTCACCTTCAGAAAAGACGGGTCCAGTGATGTAATTGGTCCGGGCAATACCTCCAAACCTGGTATTTATATCCTGAAAGTGGATTCCGGAAAATCACAATTTGTTACCGCTCAGGGTACCTTTCCCCGGTTCAATTTAAAAGCAGATCGTATTTACTATCAAAGTGGGGGTGGTTTGAATAGTTCGTTGTCCAGTTGTAAGTTGGATGGCAGCGATGAAAAAATACAGTTGAAGAGTACGTATGGCAACCAGTTTGTAATATCACCGGATGAGAAATGGGTTGCCTTCATCGACCTCTTTAAAGTGTATATAGCTGCCTTGCCTCAAACGGGCAAAACCCTTGATCTCGGAAGTGGTACTACCGATTTTCCGTTAAAGGTAGTGGCAAAGGATGCCGGCAGCAATCTTCATTGGAGCAGTGACAGTAAACTATTGCATTATACGCTGGGCAATCAATATTTTACCATACCATTGGAAAATCGGTTTGAATTTATTGCCAATAAACCGGATACTTCGTTTAAAATGCCGGACAAAGGGATTGAGATTTCCCTGGCACTTCCAAAGGATAAACCATCCGGTATAATCGCATTGACGAATGCCCGGATCATCACTATGAAAGGGGAGGAAATCATACCATTAGGAACTATACTGATTGAAGGAAATAAAATCAAAGCCCTCGGTAAGTCCAATACAATTTCTATTCCCGGTGGTGCCAAAGTCATCAATTGCACCGGTAAGACCATCATGCCGGGTTTGATCGATGCCCATGCACACGGCAATCACTTTAATTCGGGACTTGCACCTAAACAATTCTGGCCTTATTATGCTAATCTGGCTTATGGAGTCACCACGATGCACGACCCTTCTGCCAACACGGAATGGGTATTTGCGCAAAGCGAGCTGCAACAAGCTGGCCAGATTACTGGTCCCCGGGTGTTCTCTACCGGTACTATCCTGTATGGAGCTGATGGAAATTTTAAAGCTGTAGTCAATAATCTGGAAGATGCGCGCAGTGCTATCCGAAGGACCAAAGCTTATGGGGCATTTTCAGTTAAAAGTTATAATCAACCGCGCAGGGACCAGCGTCAAATGATCATACAGGCAGCTCGTGAACTCCAGATAGAAGTAGTACCTGAGGGCGGTTCATTTTTTTATCATAATACATCAATGATTTTGGACGGACATACTACCATCGAACATAATATGCCCATCCTGGAATTGCATGACGATATTATTCAACTCTGGAAAAATTCGTCTACAGCCTATACCCCTACGATGATAGTATCTTATGGGTCAGTGAGCGGTGAATACTATTGGTACCAACACACCAATGTTTGGGAAAAACAAAGGTTGTTGCGCTTTACTCCGCGCGCCATTATTGATACCCGCAGCCGGCACCGCACCATGCTTCCCGAGGAGGAGTATGAAAACGGCCATATCTTAATCTCCAAACAATTGAAAAAACTAAACGATGTGGGAGTAAAAGTCAATATGGGAGCCCATGGCCAATTGCAGGGATTAGGCGCCCATTGGGAAACCTGGATGATGACCCAGGGAGGTATGACCAATCACCAGGCATTAAAAACGGCCACGATCAATCCAGCGCAATCCCTGGGGTTAGATGATTGGATTGGCTCCCTGGAACCTGGCAAACTAGCGGATCTATTGATCCTGGATAAAAATCCTCTTGAAAGTATTTATAACACGGAAAGCATATCGTATACCATGATCAATGGAAGATTGTATGAATCAGAATACATGAATGAGGTGGGCAAACATGCCAAACCTCGTTTAAAATTCTTTTGGGAGTTAAACAAAAATGCAGATTATACTCCAATACTGGGGGAGACTGAACCGGAAGGGAAATGTCTTTGTGGGAAGCATTGATTTTTTATTCCACTGCGACACAAAGGTTTCTAAATATATCTTACTGTTATTTCGATTATTGGGTATAAACTCTGGAATTTTATCCCACAAAGACACAAGGAACACAAAGGTTTCTAAATAATTAATTATTTTTCGATTCGCTTGAGATGATCTACGGAATTTTATCCAACAGCGACACAAGGATCACAAGGGTTTCTAAATATATTTTTTTTCAATTCGCTTGAGACGATCTCTGGAATTTTATCCACCATCACACGTAAAACACAATAGCATTAATTTGACATGGAAATGACTTCCATCTATTACCCTGGATTTTGTTTTAAGGTTGGTTTACCATCTTTGTAACTGGTTATGATAGCCTTATCCGGGATAGGGTAATATTCATGAACCCCGGCAATAAATTTGGCTCCGGTCAGGTAGTCTCTTTTTTTACTTTCGGTGGTCAGATAGGCATTTAATTCCATCAGTTTCAGAAGGGTATCCTTTTGGAACGAATGGATATTAAAGGTTACAATCCATAAAAATCCATTAATATCCTTGAGCATGACATTGAACATACCGGATGGCAAACCATCCTCCATATCCCAGTGAATCGGTAGGTATTCTTCTGGTTTATTCGGCACCAATGTTTGACCTTCGGCCGAATGCATTATTGATAGGAACAGGAGCAAGGTCCAAATCCTCATACGCTTATAGAGAATTAGGTTTTAATGGAAGCCGGATAATAAATTTGGAGCCCTGGCCTTCTGTTGATTCCAGGACTAATTCTCCTTGGTGGGCACTGGTCACGATTTCATAGGCCAAGGACAAACCCAAACCCGTGCCACTGCCAGTTGGTTTGGTTGTAAAAAAGGGTTGGAAGACCTTATCCTTCAATTCATTTGGTATACCCGGGCCATTGTCCGCAATAGTAATTTGAATGCAAGGACCTGCAATTAACTTTGCATGCAGCGTCATCGGTTGATCTATATACTGGGTGGTGATAATGACTTTGGGTCTTTCCGTGTTTTCCTCAAGTTTATCCCCCTTGTCTAACGTTTCGGAAGATAAGGTAGTTTTCTCCTTTGAATCGGAAGTAGACAAGGCGTAAAAGGCATTATTAATTATGTTTAAAATCACCCGTCCGAAATCCTGCACGATGACATCAACTTTAGGCAAATTCGGGTCAAAATGGGTTTCAAAGTCGGCATTAAACGTCTTATCCTTGGCTTTGTATCCGTGATATGCTAACCGGAGATATTCATCACACAGGGCATTGATATCGGTCAGCTCTTTTATACCAGCTCCCTTGCGACTGTGTTGCAGCATACCTTTGACTATGCTGTCTGCCCGGCGACCATGGTAATTGATTTTCTGTTCATTGTCTTTGATATCCTGCAAGAGCAGGCTAAGATTTTGAACGCCCAGGGATTCCGTATTGTTTTTTAACTCCTCATCCAGCTCGGTCAACAACTCGGTATTGACTTCCGAAAAATTGTTGACAAAATTTAAGGGGTTCTGGATTTCGTGGGCAATGCCTGCAGTGAGTTCTCCGAGGGAGGCCATTTTTTCAGATTGGATGAGCTGTTTTTGTGTTGCTTCTAATTCAGACAACGTACTTTCAACTTTTTCCTTCTCTTGAAAAAGCAAAATGTTTGCCTTTTGTTTATGCTTATTATTTCTATAAAGAATCCCCGCCACCAACAGCAGGATTCCAAGACCAGCTACCAATGCGTATTGTCTTAAATTGTTCTGATACCTGATCCTCGAAGATTCGATTTCTTTTTGGTGTTGTTCCTGTTGGTTGACCAATACCTGGATAGCTTGTAAATTGTTTTTACCAAATAAGCTGTCTTTGTAAGCATAAGCCATTTTCAGATATCGCAATGATTCATTTGGGTCGTTTTTTTGTTCAAATAATTCCGACAGTAAGGTTGCTGCTTCCTGTAGCGGATTTTTTTGAGAGCTCATTGTTGACGCTTCTAATCCTTTCCTGCCATAATAGATGGCTGAATCAAGTTGATTTGTATTTTTATAAAACTCAGCGATCTTGTTATACGCATAAGGGGTCGCCCTGTGTTCGTTGTTTTGAATGGAAAGTTGAAGACTTTGTTTGAAATAATACAATGCTTTATCCCAATTCTTTGATTTCAGTTCTATGTTTCCCAAAGTTTTAAAAACCAGTGGCTCTTCCCGATCAATCTGCCTAAATATTTCAAGGGCTTGCAAGGCATTATGGCGGGCTGAATCAAGTTCACCCATTTCTTCATATACATTACCTATATCATAAAATACATATCCAAATCCTTCATTAATTTCTATAGTTTCATATAGTTTCTTTTGTTTTTCAAAATAAGCTAGTGCCTTGGGATAATCTTTTAAAATAAGATAGACTTCTCCGAGCAGATTTAATGTGGGCGATGTGATGTTCTCCAAATTATTTGACGCGGCTATCTGTAGTCCTTTGAATCCCATTTCCAGAGCCAGTGGTAAATTCCCCAAATGCATAATGGTAATACCCATAAATGATAACCCAAGAATTTCTCCTCTCGGGTAATTAATTTGACGGGCTAATTTTAATGCCTGTTCGCCATATAAAAGAGAAGAGTCGGCGTTTCCCAAACGGTATTGGGCACACAACTCTATCAGTGTATTAACCCGTTCGACATCATTGTTGGCGGTGACTAATTGCCTGTGTAAACTATCCATTTTCTGTATCGGCTGGGAAAATCCATCTCGGCAGATGACCACTAGCAGGAGAATCATTACGAGTTTCTTTGTCATTAGTGTGTCCGTACTGATAACTGAATGACAAATTGAGTTTCTTCCTCCCTTACATCGAACCTTAACTCACCAGGATCGTGATAATTGGTAACTTTCTGTATTGAGCCACCAGGCGGACTAATATTATTTAGATTTGTGTCACCGCCGGGAGGAAGATAATTTGTTTTAACTGAAATTCTTCCTTGGTTCGACTTCACTATATCGTAAGCCAAACTCAAGCCGGATCCTTTATTTGGTACTATTGTCCCTTCCCGATAGCCATAGAAAGTTATCGAGATGGTATTAAAGAAGGGCTGAAAGATTAATTGCAATCTGAACATCGGTTTGGTACGATATCTCAATTTAGCCAAAATATTAGAATTGAGGGAACTATGCATTTTAAAATCTCTCCATATAAGACAGCAAAAAGCATGCCCAAGTGTATAGTGTTCAATTTCACCTATGTTTTGACCTCTGCCTGTCAATGTCAACAGTTGAATCCGTATACAAAAAGCCGGAAAATTAAGACAGCTCCTCCGTGAGGGATTCCGGTGTAAGATTTGATTTAATGTGCTCTGCAGCAGAGGTTAGCCCGGAAGGTGTTAAAAAAACAAAGTTTAGTTTATCCTTATTTGTTCGAATGAAATAAATTAAGGCCAGGATTTGTAAAACAACGGCCACCAGTGAACCTTCATATCCAAACGATGCTCCGGTCAGCCGGGGATATCCTACAACGCTAAACTGGACTAAGCTATGGACGTCAATACCACTTACATTAAAATCCAACAGACTGGCCTGCACAAAATTCCAACCGGCATGCAACCCCGTGCAAATCCAGATGTTCCGGTAAAGGATAAAAAACAAAGCCATGAGTAAACCTCCCAATAAGATATTGGTGAAGCCAATCCAGTTAAAATGGTCATTCCCCAGGTGCATGATGGCAAAAATGGATGCCGACAAAATAACGGCGATCAGCGTCCCAAACCGGGTTTCCACCAGGTTAATCAGGTAGGCCCTGGTCAGCACTTCTTCTCCGCCACTCTGGATAACGAAAAACAAGATAAAACCAAAGAAATAATAAGCATTCCAGGTTGGTGTAAGAAGGTCAATTTGGCCAAACAACCACAGCAATAAAAATCCAGGTATGATCAATGCCATACCCCATAACCAACCTTTGACAAACATCATCGGCAATCCCCTGGTGCCGTAGCCCAAATCAGGTAAAGGCCTTTTGAAAATATAGGAATGCGTCAATATGGATGAGGCCAGGCCAGCGATCAGGACGGGCAGAAAACTATTTGCCCCCAATAGAAACGGGTCAGTGCTTTCATCAATAGTGGATGGCATGTGAAACAAATAAGCTTGTCCGGTTATCGATTGAATACCAGCCAACAGCAAAAATCCAATAGTTGCGAACAAGACGACAAATACCACGAATTCCAGAAACAACCATAACAGCTTAATCACACCTGATTTCATTTGGTTTTGGTTTTTGCTTCGAACGTATTTTTATAATCGGGACTTTCGGTGCCCATCCAATGGTCCCAAAAAGTAAAATACAAACCAAAATTATAATTGAATTGGGTGTGGTGAAGACTATGGTGGGTAGCCCCGATCCACCATCTGCCCAACCAGTGTGTGCTGCTCCCTGCAGGATAAAGTTCATGGTTAAGGTGGTTGACCACACTGGTCACGGACATGATAAGGAATATGACAATCAGGGAAACAGGATGCAGTGGCAGCAGGTAGATCAGTAAAAAAATTGGCAAAGCTTGCACTATACTTTCCACCGGATGAAAAGAAAAAGAGGTCCAGGCGGAAGTGGTCAGGCTTTCGTGGTGCGCGCGATGCACCCATTTGTATATCGCCGGGTGATGCATAAACCGGTGCAACCAATAATAATAGGTTTCATGAATCAGCAATACCACCAATACACTCCCAATCATCCAGGACCAATGATATTGATTCCAATCAAGATAAAGAGCTGTCCCACCTTGCTGCCAGGAATATAAAACCATGGTACCTAAACCCGCAAACAAAAAAGATGCAATGAATGAATATGTTATTTCATTGTGTACCTGTCCAGCCCGCCTGGGGCGAAAATTGATTTTCCTGTTTTGCATTTGATCAACAAACCTGATATTGACCAGATAATAAAATATGCCGGCCATCAGCAGATAACGCAAAAAGACAGCTGAGGTCAACAACACCACCGTCATAAACAAGTTGAAAAGATTACCCTGGGTAAGATCGATCATGCTGCCGTCGGTGAAATGGATTTCTTCCTTTAGCTATAAAATTATAACGAAGCAAACAATCCAATGAATAATTGTGCTAATTAAAAAAACAGAAACTATCTTTTGTACATATTTTTCAGGTCGTTTTCAAACAGGGTAAACGGGTCCTCATAAAACTTTATAAAATCGGGCACGCTGCTATGCCCCGGAAAAGGAGCATAATAATGGGTAGGGCTGCGAATATCATTTCTCCAGACCAGCACATAGGCCAATTTGATATCAGGTTGGCGGATGGCTTTCATCAGTACTTCTGTCCACCAAACCGGGTTGGGGATGGATTCCAATCCTGTCTCTGTAAAAGCAGCCAGTTTATTATTTTTTCGTGCGACCGCAGAGACAATTTTTAATTGATCAATGGCTTTTTCAATATTATAGGTATCCCTCCCAAAGTCGCGATAATTATCCATGCCTACCATATCTACCCAACCATTGCCGGGATACCTCTCGAGAAAATCCTCTTCGGTGTTAAACTTACAATCGGGTGAGAACGCATAAATCAGGTTGTGGACCCCTGAGGAATCCCTTAAATAACTAATCGTAAACTTCCAGACGTCAATAAAATCTTCCCGGGAACAATGGGGTTTGCCCCACCAAAACCAGCCCCCGTCAAATTCATGATAAGGCCTGAATATCATAGGTGCCAGAACCCCTTTTTCATTTCGAACGGAATTAAAAAACAATCCCAGGGTATCCAGGATATGTTTATACCGCTGATGGTGGGAACCACCGGGTTTGATCATCTCTATAGCCGGCGCGGATATGGAATCTCTCCAATTAAACCCACCTCTTGAGACCGGATTGGAAAAATGCCAGGCCACCGTGGTCACTCCTCCTCTGGCAAATGTGGCCAATATTGTTTTTTTAAGGTTGACCAGGGTCCTTTCAATCGCCTCTCTTGGCCTTCCTGACAATCCGCTGACATCAATACCCATGACGGCCGGATGTGAACCTGTCACAGACTTGACATCTGACCGGTCGTCTTCATTGCTCCAGCCATGTCCATATTCAGTAGCGTGTTGATGACCAAATAAAATGTGTTTTTTGGATAAACGATGCAGGTTATGGTATAGGGCCTGGGTTTCTTTTGTTGCCTTGTTATCGATCTGGCCATGAGCCACCCAAGGCAAAATGACACTCCATCCGAACCAGGCTATCCTTCTAAGACGGGAAACAAATTTCATACGGCTCGGAAGATAATAGATATTGACGGAATGAGAAAGACAGTCCAGGTGCCGAAAGGATGGTGTTCCGGTTCACTGTATTACAGGAACACCCCCCCATTCTATTTCATCACCGTAATTTTTTTCACCACTAATCCCTTTTTAGTCGATACTTTAATGAGGTAGGTACCCGAGGAGAAATTGTTGGTTTCAATTGCCCGGGTTTCCCTGGATAAATAATATGGAATCACCTCATTCCATATTCGTTGACCCCATAATGAATACATCGATATATTGACCTCTTCATGAATAATTTCATTAAACTGTATATAAATCTTATCTGCAGTTGGGTTCGGATAGATCGTAACGGACAGGGTGGGGTCCTGATTTTTTGTGCTCACCCCGGAACATTTCCATTGATTGAACAAAACTTCCCCTCCGGTATAGAGATTACAAATACTATCCTTATTGGGATTATACAAAGCAATGGAACGGACAATTCCAGTGGATGGGTGATTCAGGTTGGTCCAGGTGGATCCATCCCATTTAGCCAATAGATTAATATTTTGGTTGTTTACCTGCGTAAATTGACCTCCGACAAATAATTCATTGTTGATCACTTTAAGCGCATATATCCCATTCCCTGCGGTCACACCGCTCCCTGGCGGATTAGGTCCTATACCCAGGGTAGTCCAATAAGCTCCGTTCCACATGGCTATATGTTGTGTTTTGTTCCCATTCTGTACCATGGTAGACACTGCACTGGGGAATTGTCCAGCCGCGATGAGTTGACCTTTGTACGAGGCTATAGCGTAAATGCCTTCGCTTGAATTGGGTGGATTAACAGTAAGATTTACGGCACCACCTACACCTACTTTAGTCCAATAACCTACCCAGATCGCCAGATTATTAAACCCACCTGCTGTATTACCGAAACGACCGCCTGCCACAATATTTCCATAAAAAATTGATAATGCAAAGACAGGTCCATTAAATCCGGATCCAAAGGTTGCCCAGCCCGGACCTGGATTCCATCGGGCTATGTTGTTGGCCGTGATGGAGTTTGTACCTACCGAGTTAAATTTTCCACCTACCACCAGTCCCCATGCAGTAGAAAGCAAGGCATCCACATTAGTGATCGCACCATTTATACCTCCCTGGGGAATGGCTGACCAGGAGATTCCGTTCCAACTGGCAATCTTACTTGCCGGCGTATTGCCCGCTATAGTAAATTCGCCTCCTGCATATAAGATCCCATTATGGACTTCAATATCATTCACTATATTGTTTAAACCACCCCCGGCTAATGGCGCCCAGGTAGTACCGTTCCAGGCCGCAATATTGCTGGCTGCAACAGCCGGATTTCCAATAGTGTTGAATGAACCTGCGGCAATCAATCTGCCCTGGTAGACTACCATGTCTTGTATCCAGGATGTATTGAGTTGGTTCCAGGAAGTACCTGGACAATACGTAGTACAGCTATCGGATAAAGCACATGGTCGTTGGTATAAAACAATTTTACAAGTACATTTTTGCATACCACAGACGGTTTGCAAATTCAATGTATAATAACCTGCATTCAATGAACCGGGTAAATTGATTTGAAAATTTCCGGGAGATACGTTGCCGGAAAGACCGCTTAAAGAGCCAATCAGCGCCCATTGTATCAAAGGTGTAAAACAAGAATCTCCGGCACAAACAAAATTGCCGTTAATCGATATTCCTCCCGGAGCAGGACATCCAAGCGTAACCGTGTCATTACAATGAACCGGAACCAAGGTGCCATTTTGAGGCATAGTAAGGGTAAACCGTCCACATTCACACGTGCAATGCAGGTCAATAGTAAATTTAAGTACGGTATCAAAGCAAGCTTTGTGATTGGAATCAAATTCCACAATTGGAATCTGGATGGTATACTGTCCACTCTGGGCATAGGTATGCATCGCCATGCCACCCGAACCCGGTCCATCGTCAATGTCCCCATCTCCCCAATCTATCCATAATACGGAATCACAGGGAGGTAAACGCAGTACATTTATTTTGGCTTTACACAATGAATCTATGACACTGAGCTGGATTGCATTGATTACATTGTGAATAAAGTTTGATTTATTCTTGCAACAACTATCCACTTCAGGAGGACAATTACCAAAATTAACCTGAGCCACCTGATTGGCACCAATAAAAATGGAAGACATACCGGAGGCAGGAAACGAAGGATTCCAACCATACTGATTTAATTCTTTTACGGTATATAATCCCGGTATTAATGGACTAAAACTATATGAACCATTCACATCGGTAATGACCGTATCAATGGCAACGCCCTGACTGTTGCACAAGACGATCTGCCATCCTTGCAAGGTTTGTTGTGTTCCATTGAATGGCAGTCCGGCACAGATGGAATCAACATATTTTATTCCGATCAGAGAGGAGGGTTCGCAACAAATTTCCTTGACCAGGCCGGTTCCGGATATACTACCACATACATTGAGTCCGGTATAGGTATGGCCATAATTGTAGACACTAGCTTTTATACAATACCGTCCCTGGTCCAAAATCAGGTTTACAGTAGTATCCTTTGCGGGATTGAGGAAGGAATAACTGGACGTGTTAGACAATAAATTTGCAACAACAGTCCCCGTACTGTCACAAAGCATAAAGTCAACTGCATTATCTGCCAGGGCACTAAGGTGTATCTGGATCCTGGCCCCATCTTTACAAATGCAAAAACAACGGCTGAATTCATATACGCCGTCATCGTAATGATAAGGTCCACCTGAAAAATTAATCCATTTCGAACAGGGCTGTGCTGCTGAAGGCTGATCCTGCCAATAGGTGGGTGTGGATAAGACATAAGCCGGCTTAGGCAAAATATAAAGCGGGTAGGGTGATTTCGTTACAGTCCAAAATGCATCCGGGCTGCCCGCCGGATAAAACTGACCGGTGCTATGGTCCAGTCCTGTACTTAAAGAAATGGTATCCGCCCTGCACCCTAAACCGCACGTAGTATCGGGCTGCGGAGGACAGAAGAAAACAAAACTGGTATCACAACTTACAGTTGATGTTCCAATCAGGTATTCGGTTTTTATCTTTATGGTATCCGGGTTGGATCCATTATTGATACACCAACTCAGTGGGGTAAAACTGCCCACCGGAATGAACCCTGATGAATGGGTAAGATTAATATTGCTCAAACTGGATTGGCTCGTAAACCAACCTCCAATATTATCCACGGAAATTGAATTGAAGGAGGCTGTATTCAGGACCATTGGAATTTGAGTAAACGTATTAGGGACTTGATTGACGATATGCAAACGGAAACAACAGGCAGGGGGAATCGTCTTCAGAGATTCCACCCAATAGGATATACTGTCACAAGTCGTTGGCGGACAATTTCCAAAATTGACCGACTGAACTTCATGGGTATCCAATTGTACGGTAACCATATTGTTCAATGGATTCGAGAGCATCCATCCTGGTTGATTAATTTCTTTCACTGAATATTTATCCGGTTTCAGCGGCCCAAAGGAATAATACCCGCTGGCATCCGTGGTCACCGTATCAATGGCATTTCCGGTGGCATCACAGAGAATAATCTGCCAACCGGATAATTTGGGTTGACCGGAATAGGCCTTCCCGTCGCAAAGTGTATCCTTATATTTTATTCCGGTGATGTAGGAATTGGTTTCGCAACAATCTGCTTTGATTAATCCCGGACCGGTAATACTACCACAAACATTGATACCCGTCACCCGAGTCCAGTTTTTTACACCTGCGCGAATGCAATAAGTGCCTTTATTCAAAATCACTTGTGTTGTAGAAGTATCCGGTGGAAGGGCAAAGGGCGAGCTGGAATTATTCCCTATTGGATGGACTCCCAAAAGGGTAGCAATGATATTTCCTGAAGCATCATACAACCAAAAATCAGCTTCGTTGTCCGCCAGTGCACTTAATTGTATAGTAATGGGTGAATTGTCTTTGCATACACAAAAGCATTTGGAATAGGTGTATCGGGGCCCTGACCCTTTATTGGCTCCCTGAAATACTGAAATCCATTGTGCACAAGGGGTAATGGTATCGGGTTGAAGGGCCCAACTGGAATAAGGCACTACCACTTCCGCCGGTCGGGGCAAAATCAATCCGGTATAAGGGGTCTGAATTACTGTCCAGTTTGGATCAAAAGCGCCGGGAGGAAGCAATTGGCCATTGGGTCCTACACCCGTATTCAGGCTGATGTTGTTGGTCGCACAGGATGGAGCATAACCACAGGTCGAGTCCACCGGACAATTGAATATAATATTGGTATCACAGCTGGAAAGTCCATTATTATAAAAAAACTTTACGGTAGCCGTATCCGGGTTTGAACCGATGTTGATACCGAGATCGACAGCATGAAAACTGCCGATGGGTATAGTTCCGGAAGGATGTGTGATCGTGAGTCGGTCCAAAGGTGAAATCACCGGGGTAAACGGCGATACAATACCTGCTGAATTAAATGTCGTTGTCTTCAGATCAATTTGTATTTTGGAAATAGCTGCGGCCTGGTTGTTATAATGAAATTGAAAAGTGCAGGCATAAGGAATGACCTGAAATGGAAGGATTGAAGCTGAAATGCTGTCACATTTTGGCCTTGGAGGAGGAAGGGGGCAATTAAAAATTATACTGGTATCACAGGAAACCAAACCATTCGAATAGAAAAACTTAATAATTGCAGTATCCGGATTGGAACCTCCATTGATATCAAATTGAACGGCTGGAAATTTACCTTTTGGAATGGGAGATGTAGTATTGTGTAAAGTGAAGCTATTGCTGCCCAGTTGCAAGTTTGCAGTGGTGTATGGAATCAGAACAGCAAATGTCTGAAAGGATGAAATTGACTTAAAATCTACCTGGATTTTATTCAGGTTGGAAGCCTGATTATCGATGATCAATTGAAAATTACAGGGGTGAATAGCGGATTGGAAATAAATTAAGGATGCAGATACACTATCGCATTTAGGAGGCATGATTACCGGAGAGCACGACAATTGGTTCAGGAAGACTTCACCTCCGGCATATAATTCACAAGGAAAAGAAGAACTCGGGTTGTCGTATAAAGCCAAAGCATATACTAAGGCATTGGCAGGGTGTCCCAGTCCGGACCAGGTGTTGCCATTCCAGGTGGCAACAGAGTTGATGTTTTGATTGCCGATCTGGCTGAATCTACCACCAGCCAGTAATTCTGAATTGTTTACCAGCAACTCATAAATTCCATTACCGGTATTTACTCCGCCGCCTAAGCCTGACCAACTGTTCCCATCCCATTTGGCCAGATGACGGGTACCGGTCACTGAAGGAGAAGCACTTAAAAATTGTCCTCCCACAATTAAATCATTCCCCAGTTGAGCTAACGCATATACACCATCGCTGCTGTTCAGCGGACTCATAATATTCACGCCTCCTGCGAGTGGGGCCCAAAAATTACCTACCCATCTGGCAATATTATTTAATCCTCCCGGGACATTACCAAAAAGACCCCCGGCAATGATGCTGCCATTATATAAAGCCAATGATTTTACCGGGCCATTCAGCCCTCCAAGTAAAGACCACCCCGGACCGGGAGTCCAAAACGCAATATTGGAGGCAGGTACTGAGTTTCCAACTGAACTGAACGACCCACCTACCACCAGGCCGGAAGAAACAGAAAGCAGTGCACTTACTACACCTGTGGACGTATTTATACCCTGATTCAGAGCCGTCCAATTGATTCCATTCCATGCTGCAATTTTATTTACCGGGATAGCGGGAGCGCCGGCATTGTTGAATTCTCCTCCGGCATATAGAATGCCATTATGTATAGCCAGAGTATTTACCTTTTTATCCAGGCCGGCACCTAAAGATGTCCAGTTGGTGCCATCCCAGGCTGCAATATTATTGGCAGGTATGGCCGGATTACCTATGGTTGAAAAGGATCCCGCTACTATCAGTTTTCCCTGGTAGACAATCATATCCTCAATCCAGGAATTACTCATGGTGCTCCAGGCATTGGTTTTACAATAATTCAGACAGGAGTCCACGACCGGACAGGGGCGCTGAAAGAAAGAAATCTGACAGAAACAATGTAGTTTACCGCAGGTCGTTTGTAAATTTAAAGTATACCAGCCGGCATTCGGAAAAAGCAAAGGAATTTGAATATTACCGGAAAAACTGCTGCCGGTTTGATTCACGCCAGGCCCTGTCAGTGTCCATAGGATGGGAGCGGTCTGGCAGGAATCTCCTGCACAGGAAAATATACCGCCTAGTGTCAATGGCTTGGGCGAAGGACAACCCAGTATCACAGTATCATTGCATTGAACGGGATTGGTGATCCCGTTTTGTTGAAGGTTAAGTGCATATTTACCGCATTCACACTGACAATGGATATCAATTGGAAACTTGATCAAAGTATCAAAACAAGGACTTCCATTGGCATCAAATTCCACAATGGGAATCTGTATGGTATAATTTCCGCTCTGCGTATAGGTATGCATCCACATGCCGCTGTTAAAGGGTCCTAATTCAACCTGCCCATCACCCCAACTGATCAGAAATACGGAATCACAAGGAGGCAATCTTTTGATACTGACTGTCGCCTTGCATAGAGAGTCGACCACAATTAATTGCAGGGCATTGATCGCAGACTGAATAAATACTGCCCTGTCTTTGCAACAACTATCAATTTCAGGTGGGCAATTGGCAAAATTGACCTGGGCCACCTGGTTAGCTCCAAGAAAGATGGAAGAACTACCAGTGGCAGGCAATGAAGGAATCCAGCCAGGTTGATTGAGCTCTTTTACAGTATACAAGCCTGGTGGCAATAGGCTAAAGTTATAATACCCGTTCTGATCCGTAGTCACTGTATCTATGGCTATACCTGTTGAACTGTTACATAAAACGATTTGCCAGCCTTGCAGGGTTTGTTGAGTCCCATTA
>JAWXBI010000311.1:0-4606 GCA_034439915.1 Saprospiraceae bacterium
GAAAAAGGGGAAAGACATTACAGCGAACCACGGCCTTTAATTTGGGCAAACAAACATCTCGTCCAACACCTCAAACCCATCCTGATCAACGAAAACTATCTCGAGACTTCCAAAAAATATGGGGGTTCAGGAGTTTCAATGGGGCTGCCACCCAAGTCGGCGGTTTTTGTTCCCATGATTGTTGGAGATATAGTTAAGGGATCTGTGAGCTTACAGAATGTGGAGTCAGAAAATGCCTTCAGTGAATCCGACCTCCGGCTCCTCACTACTATTACCAACAGCATGAGTGTGGCGCTGGAAAATGCGAGGTTGTTTGATGAAACCACCCATCTGCTTTCTGAATCGAAACAAAGGGCAGCAGAGTTAAGTACGGTAAACAGCATCAGCAGGGCACTCGCTTCCCAACTTGATCCGGATGACCTGATTAACCTGGTCGGTGATCAATTAAAAGATTTGTTCAAAGCCAACATTGTTTATCTGGCTTTGTTAAATAATAAAACGAATATTATCGACTTTCCTTATCAGTTTGGAGAAGTGATGCCATCTCGAAAAATTGGAGAAGGGCTCACATCTAAAATTATTATGACGGGCGAACCCCTCCTCATCAATAAGGACATGGAAGAATCAACTGCCCAAATGGGGATCCAGCATATAGGACTCGTTTCTGCTTCTTATTTAGGGGTGCCTATTCCTGTGGGAGATAAAATTATCGGGGTACTGAGCGTTCAAAGTACCGAGCACGAAAACCGTTTTAATGAAAATGATTTGAGGTTGTTATCCACTATAGCCTCTTCTGTCGGGGTTGCTCTGAACAATGCCACCTTGTTTGAAGAAGTCAAACAGGCAAAACAGGAAGCTGAAACAGCCAGTCTCCTTGCTGAAAAAGCCAATGAAGCTAAAAGTGCTTTTCTTTCAACCGTCAGCCATGAATTGAGGACGCCACTTACTTCCGTGCTCGGGTTTGCCAAGATCATTAAAAAAAGACTGGAAGAACGGATCTTTCCGGCCACCAATACTTCAGACCCAAGGACAGAGAAAGCCATTCAGCAGGTTTCAGAAAATTTAAATGTCGTCGTATCCGAAGGACAACGGTTGACCAGCCTGATCAACGATGTGCTTGACCTGGCCAAAATTGAAGCCGGAAAAATGCAGTGGAACCAGGAGAATGTTTCCTTGCAGGAAGTAGCAGAAAGAGCAATAGCCGCAACCACCTCTTTGTTCGATCAAAAATCGTTGGTGCTGGTAAAAGATATCGATGACCAACTTCCCGAAGTTATTGGAGATAAGGATAAATTAATCCAGGTCATAGTCAACCTGATTTCCAATTCCGTTAAATTCACGCCGGAAGGTAAGGTCACCTGCAAGATTTATCGGCACGACGATGAAGTTTGGGTCAGCATTTCCGATACGGGGATAGGTATTGCACCCAAAGACCATGCAGCGGTATTCGAACAATTCAAACAGGTGGGGGATACCTTGACTGATAAACCTAAAGGCACCGGTCTTGGGCTTCCTATTTGTAAAGAAATCGTAGAACATCATGGCGGCCGCATCTGGCTGGAAAGTGAATTGGGTAAGGGAAGTACTTTTATATTTGCCATACCGTTTAAAGCGACCAATCTGCCCAAAACCCCCGTTCAACTTGACGACCTGGTCAAACAACTAAAAGAACAGGTAGCCCAATCTCAGTTTAATGTTCTCGGCCAGGCTGCCCATATTCTGATCGTTGATGACGATGACTCTATCCGATCCTTGTTGCAACAGGAATTGGGAGAAGCAGGTTACCAGATCGAAGAAGCCCGCAATGGCAAAGAAGCTCTGGCCAAGGTACGCGACCATAGGCCAGACCTGATCCTGCTGGACATCATGATGCCCGAGATGAATGGATTTGATGTGGCAGCCGTGTTGAAAAACGATCCCCAGACCATGGATATTCCGATTATTGTTTTGTCTATAGTGCAGGACAAAGCAAGAGGGTTTAAAATTGGTGTTGACCGCTACCTCAACAAACCAATCGATACGGGTGTCCTGTTTAATGAGATCGGCAGTTTACTGGAACAAGGAAAATCCAAAAAGAAAGTTATGATTGTAGACGAAGATTTAGGTACGGTAAACACCCTCACCGAAGTATTAAAAACCAAAGGATATATAGTGATGGAATCAAACGGTAAAGAATTGATAGAAAAAGCGCTGGCCCATCAACCGGACATCATTATTATAAATTCAGTATTGTCCGGAAATCAGGAAATCGTTAAGTCGCTGCGTTTTGAAAAAGGAATGGAGGATGTATTATTCCTGTTGTACCAATAAAAGATCGGAATCATTAGGAGATACCTTAGGATGGAATTGTATAAAAGAAGAAAATAAAAATGGAACAAAAAATATTAATTGTAGATGATGAAGCCCATATCCGAATGCTCATTGAACAGACCCTGGAGGAATTGGAAGATGAAGGCGTGGAGTTTTTAACAGCCGACAATGGGGAAGTGGCATTAAATCTGATTCGCAGCGAAAAACCCGATCTGGTTTTTCTGGATGTAATGATGCCTAAAATGAATGGTATGGATGTATGTGCACATGTAAAAAGCGACCCTGAATTAAGTGGTGTCTTTATCATCCTCCTCACTGCCAAAGGACAAGATTTTGACCGTCAAAAAGGTCAGGAAGTAGGCGCCGATGTCTATATGACCAAACCATTTGACCCTGAAGTCATACTCGGAAAAGCAAAAGAAGTGCTTGGAATAAATTAAGTGATTCGTATGTAATAAAAATTAATTATCAGCCTAACCACCATTTTTTTGGACCAAGGACTATGTCTCAACTTACTTTAAAAAATATTCTGGGTAAACGGAGTGAAATGATTGCCTGGTTGAAAACCTGGGTAGATTTGACCGGAACAGAAATTGGCATTGAAGATTTACAAACCAATCTCCTTTTCGGCACATCAGAAGCCCTAAACTCTGCCAAGTTCCCGGTAATCCTCCATGGGGAAACCCTGGGCTGGGTGGCGGGAGGAGACTCAGGAAGTGTGATAGCTCATTTGTTATCTATACTCCTTCAAAAAGAATCAGAAAAAAAGAAACTGGGAACCGAAGTCCTCAATCTTTATCAGGAACTCAATGTGATTTACAATTTTTCTGAAAAATTAACAAAGACTATTGACCCGGATATCATCGCGCAATATACCCTCGAACAGGCTATTCATTCGATTCCATCGGAGAGCGGGGTGATTGTACTTTGGGATGAGAAAAGCAGACGGTTGATGATACCTGCCAAAAATGGAGAATCCCTTTTTGACGAGGACTCCCTCAGGGAAGAAAAAGCGCTTTTATTTAAAATCGGATTGAGCGGTCAATCTGAAATTATGAGTGATATTTCCGTGCTAAAACAACATGGAATTATCAAAGAGGAAGTCCATTCCATTATTTATGCGGCGATGAAAGTGAAGCACCGTATCATGGGTGCCATCATCCTGGCCGGTAAAAAATCCGATCAATACAGTGCTGCACACCTCAAATTATTGGTGACCCTGGCCCTTCAATCCTCCACAGCCATTGAAAGTGCGATGTTGTTTGAAAAAAATATTCGTGAAGTAAGGGAACGGGAAGAGGCTATCCTGAAGATTCATGAGGTAACTAAAAAGTTTGTACCGCATGAATTTATCCGGGCTTTGGGCAAAGAGTCCCTGACCGATGTCATGTTGGGTGATCAGGTTGGCAAAACTGTTACCGTACTGTTTACTGACATTCGCGATTTTACTACCGTTTCCGAGCGAATGACCCCAGAGGAAAATTTTCGTTTTGTTTCAGCCTTTAATGCCAGGCTGGGTCCCATCATCCGCTCCAACAGGGGTTTTATCAATCAATATCTGGGAGATTCCATTATGGCCTTGTTTCCGGAAGAGCCTGAAGATGCGTTAAGGGCGGCTATATTGATGCAACAGGCAGTACAGGAATTGAACAAAGAAAGAAAGGAATCCGGGCTTTTCCCTATTCAGGCAGGTATTGGCCTGCATACAGGACCATTGATCATGGGTATTACCGGTGATGAATACCGCCTGGATGCCGCTACTATTTCCGATACAGTCAATACGGCATCCCGGATTGAGAGTCTGACCAAATATTATCGGTCCCCCTTATTGATGAGCGGGGAGACTCTTCGTCAGATTATAAGTACTGAAAAATATCATTTAAGGCATTTAGGTAAAGTCCAATTAAAAGGCAAACACAATTTACTCAGTATCGTAGAGTGCATTGACGGCTATCCGGTCGATGCACTTACCCTTAAAATGAAATCCCTGGCGCTTTTTAATATGGGTATGGATCATTACCTGCAACGCAATTTTGAACAGGCAGTAACCGTTTTTCAAGGTATCCTCGATCAGGATCCGGAGGATCATGCAGCGGATTACATTTTGCATATTGCCATTAAACACCAGCGAAATGGAGTGCCCGAAAACTGGACTGGCGCAGAAGCCATGATGAACAAATAACTCCTGATGTTTTGATGTTTTGGAGGAGTTGCACTCGGACTTGCAATGATGTTTTGGAAGAGCTGCACTCCGATTTGCAGTAATGTTTTGGAGGAGTTGCACTCCGACATTGTC
>JAWXBI010000312.1:0-8745 GCA_034439915.1 Saprospiraceae bacterium
GATAATCCCAGTGCAGCAACAAGGCCATAGCGCCAGATCGGACCACTCATACCAAATATATCGACATCGGGATATTTATACGTGCCTTCCATGGGGGAAGACCATACCTTGTCTTTATATTTAGCTGCCAGGTCCTCCGTAGCTTTTTTCTTAAAAATAGATTTAAGAATAAGAACGATTGCCACTACCGATAACAAAATTCCAAAAGCAAGCCAAGTCGCTGTAGTGCCGTCAATTTCTGTCAAATTCATATTTACGGTTTTAAAAGGATTCTATAAAATAATATGCCAACAATTGACCCGATAATATTAGCAACAATATCCAACATCTCAAAACTCCGGCCGGCGAAAAAAAATTTTTGACCAAATTCTGTACAGAAACTTAAACTTACGGAGCCAATCAATCCATTGAATATCAAAGTATTCCATGGTTGTTTTTTACTCTCCCAGGCGTACAAGACCAGCAGAATAAAATACAATACAAAATGAACCACTTTGTCCAAATAAGGAATGTCTAAATCTACCTCGGGCAAAGAACGTTTAGGAAGTAAACTGACGATCAGGATCAGTAATACCCAAACCAAACTCCAGCTATACTTCCTAATTAATAAGATGCCGCTCTCACTCAATTTTGGTGTGTATCCGAGGATTTTATCATTGGATGAGTTCCTGATAGGCAGAGCCTTCGAGTAAACTTTCCAGTTCAGTGGTGTCTGTCAATTCAATTTTAATGATCCATCCTGCGCCATAGGGGTCTTCATTGATTAATCCGGGATTGTCCCCGCCTTTATCGCTAATGGCCTCGTTAAATTCAAGGATTTTTCCACTTACCGGCATAAACAGGTCAGACGTGGTCTTTACGGCTTCCACAGTACCAAAAACCTGCCCTTTATTTAATGTTTTACCTACGGTAGTCACTTCAACGTATACCAATTCACCCAATTCACCCTGGGCAAAATCAGTGATACCCACAATGGCTTTTTGGTCTGCTTCGACTTTGATCCATTCGTGTTCCGGTGTGTACCTTAAGCCCTGCTCGATTTTTGACATAATAGTTGTTATAAAGGGTTAATTATTTATGATCATTGTTGTGCTGGACAAAATCAAAAACCCATTCCGATGTCAACGATTTAGGCCTTTCCAGCGGAAAACCTAAAGCTCTGGCCCAGCATTGGGCTGCCATTACCCCCAGGGACCTGGACACCCCAAACAGCACCGTATAATAATTGTATTCATTTAACCCATAATGTACCAGCATAGCCCCGCTGTGCGCATCTACATTGGGCCAGGGATTGCTCACCTTACCCAGACTTTGAAGGATCGGGGGTACGATATCAAATAATTTCCATACGATCTGGATGATATCATCGTGCCCTAGATACCGTTCAGAAAATCGTTTTTGAGCATAAAAACGGGGATCGGGCTGCCGTAAAACGGCATGTCCATACCCGGGTATTACCTGTCCTTTTTGTAAAGTCTGCCGGATATATTCTGCAATCTGATCATTGGTGGGTTGCCTGGTCCCAAGAGCCTCGACCAGCTCAAAGATCCATTTTATTACTTCCTGATTGGCCAAGCCGTGCAATGGGCCTGCGAGCGCGTTCATGGCCGCCGCATAGGAGAGATAGACATCACTCAATGTAGAACCGACCAGATGGGCAGTATGGGCAGATGCATTGCCCCCTTCATGATCTGCATGAATAGTCTGGTACAAGCGCATCATCTCATAACATTCTTCACCTTCAAGGCCCAGCATATGGGCGTAATTTGCTGCCCAGTCTAAAGATCGGTCAGCATCTATATGTACTCCGTTTTTGAATGTCCTCCTGTAAATGTGTGCCGCGGCAAAAGGGATACGGGCGATCAGATTCATTGCATCTTCATACGTGGCATCCCAATAATCAGATTTAGGCATCCCTTCATCATACTTTTTCGCAAAAATGGAATCTACCTGGAGCGCATTGATCGCTATACTAAATTGGGTCATCGGGTGGACCTCCGGAGGTAAAGCATCCAAAGCGCGGGTCATTGCAGCCGGGATCACAGCCCTCCGTTCCCATTCATCACTCAACCATTGAATCTGGGTTTCCGTTGGTATTTCACCCGTAAGCATCAGCCAAAATATACCTTCCGGTAAAGGTTCCTGGCCACCAGGGGCTTTGGGCAATAAACTCTGGATCTGGGGAATGGTATATCCTCTGAACTTGATACCCTCCTGGGCATCCAACAGGGAGGTTTCCCAAATCATACTTTGGATACCACGCATACCACCGAATGCCTGCTCCAACCTAACCTCGTCAATCTTCACATTACCGTGCTCCTTGAGCAGGGATTTGATCTTATCTTTGAGGTCGTGAGCCTTTTGTCTGAATATTTCTTTTAATTCGTCCATTACACCTTTAAACTACTAATCACAAATAATGCCACTTTATTCTGGCTATGAGGGTCAAAATTATCTGATTCGAGGCTAAATAAATAATATTTTATAAAATGATACCTACTTTTTTAGGTAATGTACCCTCAGCTTCCGATCATTATTTTGAACGATAATTTGATTGTACCTTAACCTGATATGTTGGAAATTCAAGGCAAACTCATTAGTCTCGACCTGATTGAAAAAAAATTTGTGTGCAACCTCAGTGCTTGTAAAGGTGCCTGTTGCGTCGAAGGCGAACAAGGTGCCCCGCTGGAAGAAAACGAAACGATTATCCTGGCCCGGATTGCTCCCGCCGTATTGTTTTTGCTGGATCCAGAGGCACAGGGGATCCTTGGAAAGTATACCCACCAGCGCAATGAAGATGATTCTATTTCCACACCACTCCGGGCAGACCGGTCCTGTGCCTACTCTATCCGAAATGAATCCGGAGTCTTGACTTGCGGAATTGAAAAAGCATATTGCGCCGGCTTGATAGATTGGATCAAACCTTTATCTTGCCATCTGTATCCTATCCGGGTCCATCGAAATGAAGAGACTGGATGGGAGGCACTGAATTATGACAAATGGGAAATTTGCGCTCCTGCATGTACACAAGGCGATAGGATGGGTATACCCATCTATCGTTTTGTCAAAGATGCCCTGGTCAGAAAATATGGAGAAACCTTTTATCAGGAATTGGACGAGGTCGCTGAATCCTGGAAAGAAAAGCAAAAAATATAATCCAAACGACTATCATGTTTAAACTATACAAAACGCCGACCAAAAATTTTATAGAATACCAGAATGCCTTTTATCTTTCAGCCAGTACCGGTTGGGATAAATGGATAAATCAGGAAAACCTGATCACCGCATTGAAAGCGGAAATTAAAGACCAGCCTTCCCTGAGTGACCCGGATATCCTGAAATTGAACCAAGAATTAATTGCCCCTATCGGTTCTCAGGAAGTCTGGGCAGCCGGGGTCACCTATTTAAGAAGCCGTGATGCACGAATGGAAGAAAGTGAAGTTGCCAAATCTGCGTATGATCTGGTCTATGAAGCGGAAAGGCCGGAAATTTTTTTTAAATCGACTGCTTCAAGAGTGGCAGGTCCGGGCCAACATGTCAACATCAGAAAAGATTCCACCTGGAACGTTCCCGAACCGGAAATGACCGTTTGTATTAACTGTCAGGGCAGGATCATTGGATATACCATTGGAAACGACATGAGCTCCCGCTCTATCGAAGGGGAAAATACCCTTTACCTTCCTCAGGCAAAAACCTATGAAAGAAGTGCTGCTCTGGGACCTTGTTTATTAATTCAGGATGCTCCCTTAGACCCTGAAACACGTATAGAACTTAAAATCTTCAGGGAAGCCGCCTGTGTGTTTCAAGGAAAAACACCCTGGTCGTCTATGATTAGAAAACTGGAGGATTTGAAAGGGTACCTGTTGCGTGGGCTTCAATTTGAACAAGGTTGCTTTCTGATGACAGGGACAGGAATAGTACCACCATCGACCTTCACCCTCGAAGAAGGGGATGCGGTCGAGATCAGCATATCCGGTATTGGCACGCTATTGAATCCTGTAAAAAGGTATTAAGTACCCGTAAGAAGAAAAATAATATAAACCCCGCCTTCCGTTCGCATTTTTCTTTGGCTGGAATAGAGTTCAGGTTCTTCCGGATTTCATCATTTCCTTATCTTTGCACATGGAAAAAACAATCAAGCACCCCTCTGTCGTCATCGAGGAGATGTTTACTTTTGATGATATACTGCTGATCCCTGCATATTCCCAGGTATTACCCCGACAGGTCAATATTGAGACCCAACTGACCACCGGTATTCGCCTTAATGTACCTATCGTCTCAGCCGCCATGGATACGGTCACTGAAAAAAAATTGGCTATTGCTATTGCCCGTGAAGGAGGTATTGGAATTATCCATAAAAACATGTCGATTGAAGCCCAGGCGGACCAGGTCAAAAGTGTAAAGCGGTCGGAAAGCGGGATGATCATCGATCCCATCACGCTCCAGGCAGGAGCCAGGGTAAGGGATGCCCGGCAAATCATGGATAAATATGGGATTGGAGGCATCCCCATCGTGGACGAAACCAACCATCTTATTGGAATTCTGACTAACCGCGACCTGCGGTTTGAAACAGATTACAACCGGCCCATCACCGAAATCATGACCAGAGATAAATTGGTGACTACTCAAAAAGGAACCACCCTAAATCAGGCTAAAGGCATCATCCAACAATACAAAGTGGAAAAATTACCGGTAGTGGACGAAAAAGGCAAATTGATCGGACTCATTACCTATAAAGACATCATGCGCCTTGAAGATTATCCCCTTTCCTGTAAAGACACGTTTGGTCGATTGGTAGTGGGCGCAGCCGTAGGAGTCAATAGTGAATTGCATGACCGTGTGGATGCATTGGTCCAGGTGCAGGTAGACGTGATTTGTATCGATACCGCCCACGGGCATTCTCAAGGGGTTTTGGATGCAGTGAAAGAAGTTAGGAAAAGATACCCCCATCTGGAAATCATTGCAGGCAACGTGGCCACCGGGGAGGGGGCTAAAGCACTTGTAGAGGCAGGGGTCAATGCAGTCAAAGTCGGGGTAGGACCCGGCAGCATCTGCACGACCCGGGTGGTGGCAGGAGTAGGTGTACCCCAGCTATCTGCCATCCTGGAAGCTGCGAGGGGAATCTCAGGTTCGGGAGTTCCGATTATTGGCGACGGAGGGATCCGGTTTACGGGAGATATTGTCAAAGCAATTGCCGCTGGTGCCAGTTCGATCATGGCCGGTGGGTTATTTGCCGGAGTGGAAGAGGCACCTGGCGAAACGATTTTATTTGAAGGCAGAAAGTTTAAAACGTACCGGGGTATGGGTTCATTGGGTGCTATGCAATCCGGTTCAAAAGACCGCTATTTCCAGGATGCGGAAGATGATATTAAAAAATTAGTTCCGGAGGGCATAGAAGGCCGAGTTCCTTATAGAGGCTTATTGTCCGAGGTTATGGTCCAGAATATCGGAGGACTGAGGGCTGGAATGGGTTATTGTGGAGCGGCTACGATAAAAGAATTGCAACAGGCTAAAATGATTAGGATCTCGGCGGCGGGTATTCATGAAAGCCACCCCCACCATATAACTATTACCAAAGAATCCCCCAATTATTCATCCAAATAATGATCTCAACTGACCACCACAACGTGATTATAGAACAAAAATGAAAACATAGATGAAAAACCCAGTCCAGGTAGGTATTGTCCAGATGTCGTGTACCCGAGACCCTAAAGACAATCTGAATAAAGCAATAGAAAAAATTTACGAGTTGGCAACTCAGGGTGCTCAAATAATTTGCCTGCAGGAATTATTTACCAGCCTGTATTTCTGTGATACGGAAGATTATGAAAATTTTAAACTGGCTGAGGCTATACCCGGTCCGTCTACTGAAAAATTGGAGGAAGTTGCCAGAGAAACGGGGTCAGTCATCATCGCATCATTATTCGAAAAAAGGGCACCGGGCATTTACCACAATACCACCGCAGTCATCGACGCCGATGGCAGTTACCTCGGGAAGTACCGTAAAATGCATATCCCCGATGATCCCGCCTACTACGAAAAATTCTATTTTACCCCCGGAGACCTGGGATACAAAGTATTCAAAACAAAGTTTGCGACGATAGGTGTTTTGATATGTTGGGACCAATGGTACCCTGAGGCTGCCCGATTGACTGCATTAATGGGTGCAGATATGTTGTTTTATCCGACCGCAATCGGATGGGCTACCAGTCAGGACCCGGAGACCAACAAGGAACAATATGAAGGCTGGCAAACCATCCAACGCAGCCATGCCATTGCTAACGGAATCCATGTGGTCAGTGTCAACCGGGTAGGTTTTGAACAAGATGGCCTGATGCAATTCTGGGGAGGGTCTTTTATCGCCAATCCTTTTGGTAAAGTAATATTTGAGGCTTCACATGATCAGGAAGAAATCCATGTGGAACCCCTGGATTTAAACAAAACGGAATTTTACAGGACCCACTGGCCATTTATGAGAGACCGGAGGATTGATTCCTATGAGCCGATTACGAGAAGGTTTATTGATGGAGAATAGTTAAATAAGTCAGGAAAGTCAGAAGTCGGAAAAGTCCGCAATGGACCCGTGATTACTCTTATATCAAGACGTAAATTTGAAAGTAAACACACTATTTAGTATGGCTTTCAAATTTGAGAAATTAAAGGTTTGGCAAAAGGCGCTGGACCTTTCAGCAACTGTACATCTGCTTACCAGAAAATTTCCAAAAGAAGAATGGTATGTTCTTTCTTCACAGGTTAAAAGAACTCCTGATTCTGTTTCATAAAATATAGCGGAAGGATCTACTGGTCAATCCAACAATGAGTTTGCCCGGTTTTTGGGCATTGCATTAAGATCAAATATTGAGGTAGTGGGATGTATTTATCTGGCTAAAAGGAGAGGGATAATTGAAGAGACAGATTTTATTGATATTTACAAAAAATGTGAAGAAATCTTAGTCATGATTATTTCTTTGCGCAGGACCTTAAAATCCGGATAAAAATGGAAAAACCCAAACGCACCAATAAAGATGATTCCTCTGCCGGGCTTTCGGTCTTCGGACTTCCCGACTCCTCTACTTCCGGACTTCCAGACTCCGGACTTTCGGACTTATCACAACCTTACCACCCTCCCACCCCGCGGGATCAAGGTTATTATTTTCCTGCCGAGTTTGCACCCCACGAAGCCACGTGGCTGAGTTGGCCGCATAACAAAGAAAGCTGGCCCGGAAAAATTGAAACGATTTTCCCTCCTTATGTCCGGTTTATAAAAGAGTTGACCAAAGGGGAACTGGTAAGGATCAATGTCCGGGATGAAACCATGCAAGAATTTGCCACAGGCCATTTGATAAAAGCTGAAGTCAACCTCGACCGGGTTCAATTTTTTCATCATCCTACCAATGATGCCTGGTGCCGTGACCACGGGCCTGCTTTCCTCATCAATCCCGATAAAAAAATAAAAAAGATCATCGTGGATTGGGATTACAATGCCTGGGGCAATAAATATCCACCCTTTGATCTGGACGATGAAATCCCTACGCGGGTGGGATTGGAATTCCAGCTTCCGGTCTATTTTCCTGGCATCGTGATGGAAGGAGGAAGTGTGGATTTTAATGGAACCGGCACCCTCATTACCTCGACGACCTGTTTATTAAATAAAAACCGAAACCCGCATTTGCAACAAGCTGACATAGAAAAATTCCTGATGGATTATTACGGAGTATATCAAATCCTATGGGTGGAAGATGGTATTATCGGAGATGATACCGATGGGCATATTGATGATACGGTGCGATTTGTTTCAGAAAATACCGTCCTTGCGGTAGTCGAAGAAAATAAACAGGATCAAAACCACCTCATCCTGGATCACAACTTAAAATTGCTAAAGGAAATGCGGCTTCTCAACGGCAAAGCCCTGGAAATAATAGAATTGCCCATGCCGGACCCGCTTTATTATAATGATCAGCGCTTACCAGCTTCCTATGCCAATTTCTATATAGCCAACCGGTCAGTCATTGTACCTACTTTCCGAAGTAAAAAAGATGACCAGGCCATGCTTATCATTCAATCCTGTTTTCCGGATAGGGAGGTAGTCGGAATAGATTCTACCGATATTATTTGGGGACTGGGTAGTTTCCATTGTCTGAGCCAGCAGGAACCCCTCATATAATCCGATCGATTAAAATCCAATAAAATCTCAGGCCAGGTTAAAATTATGAAGAAAATTTATTGAAAAATGAATTTTAAATTAAAAAGAGGTTGCCTTATAACAACCTCTTTTTTTCGGTGGTGCCTCCAGGAATTGTCCTGAAATTTCGGGACTGGGACACCAGGATTTTTAGAATTTACTTAAAATGGATGACCTCAATGATTCATCCAAAAGGAATCGGATTATAAAGGTCTTACTTTTCTGTTTCTTCAAAAAAGATTCGATTTTCCTCGCTTTAATCCTGTCACCGGTATCGAAAGACCATCGAACAATCCAATCATCTGCAATCGATGTAGAAGCCCCCTTAAAAAAACGGGAATTATGTTGAATGATTCTTAATTCTAATTCCTGTGTCTCTCCAATATAGAATTTATCTAAGGTGGGGCTGTATAGAATATATATGTAATGCATAAGATGTTCAGATTAAATTAAAAAGAGGTTGCCTTATAACAACCTCTTTTTTTCGGTGGTGCCTCCAGGAATTGTCCCGAAATTTCGGGACAGGGACACCAGGATTTTTAAATTAAAAAGAGGTTGCCTTA
>JAWXBI010000313.1:0-10728 GCA_034439915.1 Saprospiraceae bacterium
AAAAATGGTAAATTATAAGAATTAGTATTTATGAGCAATTATCCTAATTATGTTTGTTTCCAATGTGGGCAAAACGGAACTATTATTCAGTGTAGAGAAAGCTGCTTTGATTCACAATGCAACTATCAACCAATATGCGCCTCTTGTGATCAGGCAACTGATCCTTTATGTACTGCAGATCGTTTAAAAACTGAAATAAAATATTCAAGGATTCTTCAGGAAAATGAATAAGAAATGTTCTGGCAATAGATTTATGCGAACGGAAGTGAAGTATGTTCTTCTATAGCAAGTTTGAGACATCACTGGCGTACATTTTCTAAAACTATGGAGGAGGGGAGGTTCTAATTCATAGCCTGGATGAAAAGATTCTTGCTTCAGATGGTGTTGCTCTAGGCAATGATTCAAAATCATATAAGGCACCAAACATCAATAATTAAATCTTATCTAATATGAATTCAGTTGAAAAATTAAAAAATGATATCATGCCAATGGCAATTGATTTGATCTCCCAAAAAAATCGAATACATGATTCTATTATTCATTTTTCACTAAATCTTCTCCATGATGGCAGATTGATTTTGTTTAATTATATTCTGCCAAATGCAGCATGTAAAACTGACAATAATTATAAAGACAAAATTGCTGAACAAGTAGATTTTCATATTTGGATTGATGGTTCAATGGAAGTTTTACCAAGTAATGGATGTGGTTGTATAAAATTCGAATTATTTTACGATGAGGATATTCCTTTAGATTGGAAGGACAAACTTGAAGTTTGGGAAGCATTCGGAGATAGACATGTCCTAAGACCTGCAGGATTTCAGGCTAGAGCCAGATGAGAATAAATCACATCAGGTGAAAGTTAGTTTACAAATAATAAAATACTATGACAAAACATTCTGTTACACCTTCGGTCGGTCAAATACCAGCCCATAATCAATACTTGAAAGAAAATGAACCAAAAAGAGTAAGATTTGAAAAATGGTTTTATGCTCCTTTAAGAAGAATGAGTAAGCATGATGGATTTGCAATCATAACGTTATTATTTCCACTATACGAAAGACATCTCCGATTAAAATTTTCTATGGATGAAACAGCAAAGTTTACGGAAGGATCTGCCGGATTAAAAGAAATAGCTTTAGATCTTTCAATTCCAGAAAATAAAGCAGGAGATTTTTGGGATATTTTTAGAAATGGTGCAATGCATTATGGCCAGCCAAAGTATAACTATATCTTGATTTATCATCATACAAACCCAATTGAAATAATTAATAATATTTATAACATCAATCCATTAGAGCTGAGAGACCTATTACTAAAGAAATTTAATAACAATATGTGGGCATCTTTAAACATTCCAGATAGTTACATTTCAGTGGATTAGAATTAATAATCCAAAACCTTTTCTAAAGCCTTATCAGTGCCATCTGTCACAAAAGCCCTTCATATAAAGGAGCAAAGGATCAAGAACCTGGAAGCAGTAATTGATAATTTAAAATCCCAAAACGATAGGTTGTTTCAACTGGAAGAAGAAAAAGATCCCAGGAACGCCGCAAGCAACATGAATCAGAAAAGAAAAAAACTATGTTTTGGCCGAATGTTTGGGGCAGGAGGGTAAGAGATACTATGTAAAATCTCAGAGCAGGGATTAAATTATCGCTCTGCAAGTAGTCTAAAACTTTCTTAAACTATGAAGTCCGATATCAGTGTTGGTTCTGTACTAATAATCCAGGACAGTATCCAGGGCTTCATCTGAGCCTTTGAACATAAAGGAATATTGATACCCAATTGTAGTAAGAATAGATGAATGCCGGTAAAGTTGTTGAAGCCTCTGAATGGGTATTTTATCTCCGGAAATTGATGCATAGGAATGCCTTGCCACATGCATGGTCAACTTTTGATCAAAGCTTAATTGTTTTCCAATTTTCTTTAAATACTCATCGAGTTTGGCCGTCCTGTAGTGAAGTTGTTTTTGAAGAGCAATTTTATCTGAGAGCTCCGTGAAGTCTTTGAACTCTGGAAATACAAAATCATCCTTATCTCTTTTTAAGGGCAAATAGATTTCTAAAATAGCCTGGGCTTTATCAGGAATTTTAATTGACAGAGGTTTGCTATTTTTCCTCATGACATAATAGAGCCTGCTATTTTTAAAATCCGACCATCTGAGTAGATGCAAATCAGATACGCGCATGCCGGCCAAATAGAAAGAGAAAAGAAACCTGTTCCTGGCATGATCTAGAACTTTATTTTTAAATTCAGCAGTTTCAAGCTTCTTTATCTGATCAATGCTCAATCCAATTTTTTGGGAAGCAGGGCGATTTAGTTTTAATCCATTATCGCCAAAGGGGTAATTTACTTTATCGATTAATCCTGCTTTAATGGCTCGGTTATAGATGGTGCGTATGACCATCAGATAATTGACTGTGGTTCGCTCTCCAAGCTGTTGTTTTCCCTTTAAATCCGCCCGGAACTTTTCAAGCATATGGAAAGTGATATCAATAAACTCGATAGTCCTGTTTCCTAAAAATCTTTTAAAATGACTGATGGCAGGTTGCTCAGCTGATTTGCGTTGGTAGCTTCCGGCACTGAGCATGGTTTGAAAATACTCATCGGCAAAATCAAAGAATGTATAGGGTTTGAATCGTCCGGAAACTTTCTCTTTAACAGCATGAAGGGAGTAGGGCTTTTGTTTTGATTCAAAGTCTATAAGGATGTCTTTTGCTTCGGAAAGTTTCTTATGCAAAAGGTTATTAAGTCTGACTGAATTGGGATGGTTTTTCCTGACGGTTTCTTTGATCTCATCCCATTCGCCGGCTTTGATAAAAATATCAGTGTGAAGAAATGAGGATTTACGGTCCTTTGTGATCCTAAGGGCGAGAGGATATTCACCTTTTTTGTTGGGCTTTTGCCGGAGTACAACTTTGATTGTTGCCATAAATCCGACAACAAAGGTACAACATTTTGAGGTTCTGAATGGCCTTAAATTCAACTTATAAAAGTATATATACTTGATATTCAGCACATATTGATCCATATGAAACCACAAGAAACCAGCCACTCCTAGGTCCAAGTCCTAGTGGGCCCACTTTTTTTGAACACCTGAAATCACGTGAATGTGAGCTCCTTTTAGATACTTTACAGTAAAACGTCGGATAAATATTATGCTGGAATTACTTCTGATTCCGTGGAGGATCGATTAGAAAAGCACAATTCAGGAGCATATGGTAAAAAGTATACTTCTGCCGCTACTGATTGGACCATTCAATTGGATCTTAAGACATCCGACTATGCTCATGCCAGGAGGATAGAATTAGATGTAAAGAAACACGCTTTTTTTCCTAATCTACCGACCAAATAAATTTTGGTCGCACATACCTCGCCAGAGCGTCCTTACAGGCATTATTGGGAGGGTATTGTGCATCGATCCCGAACGACAGGGATTATTTCGATGGAATCTAACCGCACTCTCATTTTCTTAATCTGCCGACCAAATATTCCGATGCTTCGGAACCGATTAGTTCGGGATGATCGCACATACATCTGGCTTACCGCCCGAAATTCCCACAAAACTTAATATACCCATAATCCTACCTTAACTTCAGAGACATCTACATGCTATTTTTTTGTCCTCGAATATTTGAAATCAAAATACCATGCAAAAAAAGAATCTGCTTATTCTACTCCTTTTCTTATTCGGGATATCCTGTCAGAAAAATGAACTTACAAACATTATTGCTGAAAGCGATCATACTTCATCCGGAACTTTAAATGCTACCAGCAGTGAATCAATTAATTTTACCCTTGCAGGATCCATTGACCTGGGTCCCACAGGTGCTGCTGAAATCAGCGCTTACGATCCCGGCACAAAAAAATTGTTTGTAGTCAATAATACAAATAACAACAATCGAATAGACGTACTCGATCTTTCAAACCCGTCCTCACCAGAGCTGCTGACGAGCATTAGCATCGGCCGGTTTGGTGGGTTGGTAAACAGTGTATCCGTAAGTGAGGGAAAATTGGCGGCCGGGATCGAAGCTTCCGATAAAGTAAGTGCTGGAAAAGTAGTGGTTTTTAATACTACTACCCATGACGTCATCCGGGAGCTTTCCGTAGGATCACTACCCGATATGGTCACCTTTACGCCCGATGGATTGTATATACTCTGTGCCAATGAAGGTGAACCCAATCCCGATTATTCCATTGATCCCCCTGGTACCATATCCATCATTGATATTATGCAGGATTATACAGTGACTACGTTGGGTTTTGACCATTTTAATAACACACAATATCAATTAGAGGCAAGGGGGTTGAGGGTTTTCGGTCCGAATGCAACCCTGGCGCAGGATATTGAACCAGAGCACATTGCTGTATCTTCGAATTCCAGAACAGCCTGGGTCACTTTACAGGAAAACAACGCAATTGCCCAGATTAATATCCTGGCTAAAACCATCACACAAATTTTCCCACTCGGATTTAAAAATCATAACCTGCCCATCAATGCCATCGATCCAAGTGACCAAAACGGAGGAGCCCTATTAAGTAATTATCCAGTCAGAGGTATGTACGAACCAGACGGCATTGCTGTACTGGATTATAATGGCAATCCTTTTTTATTCACCGCCAATGAAGGCGATTCCAGGGAATACAACACCTATGTAGAAAATATACGCTTTGGCAATTCCAATTATAAGCTTGACCCGGCTGCTTTTCCTTTAGGTACCCAGCTCAAGTCCAACAATATATTGGGCAGACTAAACGTCAGTCAGGCGATTGGCGACGTAGATAACGATGGTGATTTTGACCAGGCTTATACACATGGTGCACGTTCTTTTACCATTTGGAACGGCAGAAATGGGGCCAGGATTTTTGACAGCCACGATGACCTTGACCGGAGAGCTATTGCTGCTGGTAAATATCCGGATGGAAGAAGCGATGACAAAAGTATTGAACCGGAGGCCGTGGTCATAGGTAAGGTAGGCGATGTGAACCTTTTGTTTGTGGGCATGGAACGCGCAAATGCCGTGGCAGTGTATGATATCACTGATCCACTAAATCCTGTCTATTTGCAGTGGTTGGTGACAGCACAAGCCCCCGAAGGTATCGTGTTTGTACCTGCTGACCAAAGTCCCACTGGCAAAAGTTTGCTGATAGTAAGTTGTGAGGGAGACGGGGTGGTGATGGTATTCTCCACGTCAGGAAATAGTACATTTTAAGTCAGAACATCCCACAAAAACTCAAAGCTGTAGCTCCAGAACTTTAATATCAATGGTGACGAGTTGATACCAGTCTAGCTAGCCCCGTACTTAAGTTGGTATGTTTTGCCACAGAATTAGAAAGGATATATTGATGATTTGAGTAAATTAGGTCAGGGTATAATTCTGAAGCTCCTAGTGCTATCAAGACAGTAACTATTGGAAGAATAACAATGTAAAAAACTGCAGATCGAGACCATTTATCGATGCATTTTCATTTTTTGAAGAAAAGATTCTTTTCACTAATCCTTCCATTCGGTTGCACCCTACCTTTTACTTTCTTCCTTCCTGCCATTGAAGTCCAAAGACCTCGAACAATCGATGGTACTGCAAATCACCAGTTATTAAATAATTTGCGATTGACTAATAAATCTTGCTCTGTGGAATAATCATTTCAATCTTCGGACAAATTTGTTTTTTTTCAGATGTTATCTATTTTACCAGACTCTGAAGTGAATGCAGATGGATTGAATCCTTTGACAATCAGCCATACCCCGATGAACACCTCCCATAGGCCGCCTGGAATCGAAGAAATATCACCTAGACCAGAGCCCATGATTGCCGACAACATCCCTAAAAGAATGGTCGCGTATCCAACGAGGCCCCATATGGCCAGCCACGCGGGCACCAACTTTGCCCTGTACAACGTATAGCAAAGTATCAATCCAGACACTCCAAGAGCGCTCATTCCAATCTGGTAGGCATAAAGCTGCCCCTGTGAGAACACAGCGCTCAGGGCTTGAAAAAAGGAAGCGTCGGAGGCCGAAGCTTTCAAGTACTCGCTACCCAACGGTATTTGAATCAGTACGAATAGAACCATGACTGCAATGAAAATGGCATCGACGATCCTGAAAGCGAGGTAGCCAATGGCCATACCCTCATTGTGTTTCTTGAGGACGGGAAACATCAAGACACCGTGAGCGGCGTCGCCAATGACTGCCATCAACCAGAGTACCGCCCCAAATCCCAGCAGCAATTTGTTCGTGGAAACCGTAGAAAGGTGATCCGGCGCACCCAGAATGGATTGGAAGAGCCCGATTCCCACAAGGCCAACAACGAAACCCACGAGATACACTACCCCCACGATTCTTGCGGTTATTCGGTATATATTCATTTTTTTATCTCCTTTTTGATATTGGTTATAAATGTATGTCTATTATTCAGCCTTATGAATCTGAATTTATTTACAGCTTTTGACGTCCGTGAGATGCATAATATTTATGTGGTTTTTAATTTTTTTGGAGCGTTTAAAAATTTATTCTTCGAGCAATTGAAGAAATACGCATTGAAAAATTTGGTTATTGCGCTGTCTTCAGCGGCTTTGAAGAGTTGTCTCGAAACTTTTAAAATAATATAACCATATCCGCTCTTCGCTGATATACAAACACCGAATCTAACCCCGGACGGCAAAATTTTAAAAATCCAAAAACCTATTCCCCTATCTCACTCCACCCGCAAATTCTTCACCGGATTTGCCAAGCCAGCCCGGAAAGACTGATAAATTACCGTCATCAGAGCGATGGACGTGATCACAATAACAGGTAACAATACAAACCATAACCCCAGGTTGATGTGAATCGCATAACCAAGGATATACCGGTTGACTAGCCAATAGGCCAGGGGCAATGCAATCAGACAGGCTAATAATACTAGTTTGATGTATTCTTTTGTTACCAAAGAGATAATCTGAACTACCGTCGCCCCCAATACCTTCCGGATACTGATCTCCTTATTTCTTTTGGCAATAGTAAATAAAGACAACCCAAATAAACCCAGGCTGGCAATGATGAGTGCAAGAACGGTGAACAACCAAAGCACAGTGGCAAATAAACGGTCTTTTTTGTACTGGGCATTAAATTGATCGTCGAGGAAAAAGTACCGAAAGGGGCTTTCCGGAAAATAGTTTTGCCATTTAATTTTGACGGTTTCCATCAGCACAGGAAGTTGATCGGTGTTCAGTTTAATGGAAAAATTGCCAAAGTTTCTTTCTTCCTCCGGATAAAACACGATAGGATCAAATCCATACTGCAGGGATTCCTGGTGGAAATCTTTGACTACGCCGATGATCCGGCAATGCACACCCCCACCATCGATTTCTTTACCCAGGATATCTTCTGCCTGGTGGAATCCAAAAATCTTTGCTGCAGTTTCATTGACCAGTACATTTAAAAGTAAGGCAGTATCGACAGACGGCCGGTCATTGGTAAAATTCCTTCCGGCTGCTAGTCAATCCATAGGACGGGATAAATTTATTGTCGATGCCCAGGGTGCGACACCGTTTTCCAGACAGGGAATTTTCAAATTAAAGTCAGAGGAACCGCCTACTTCGCCACCAGGCACAGAGGTAGAGGCCGTGACCGAAACCACACCGGATTGACTTTGTATATCATTGATGAACGCGACGAAAGAGGGTATATCAGCGCTATCCTGGTTGGCGGTCTGCTGGACCACCAGAATCTGTTTAATATCGACACCCAGGTCCCGCGTTTGCATAAACTTTAATTGACGGTAAAATCCCAATGCAGCAGTAATCAAGACGACTGCAGCAGTAAACTGAATGACCACCAGGGATTTTCGAAGTATATTTTTTCCACCGGCTTGAACTCCTCTACCTTTAGCATTCTTAATGGAATAAACTGGTTGAAAAGAAGATAAAATAAAAGCAGGATAAAATACAGCGAGCAGGGTGCCCAGTAACAAAAGTCCGGTAACCAGCAACCAGAACCTCCAGTCCATAAATTGACTGAACGCGATTTCTTTTTCAATAAATTTTGAAAACGCCGGTAAGGTGAGTCGAAATGCAACAAATCCAAGCGCTAAGGCAAAGAAATTTAAAAACAAGGACTCCGAAAGAAATTGACAGATCAACTGGAATTTCCCGGCGCCCACGACTTTTCGGATCCCAACCTCTTTTGAACGATCGAGGGAATGTGCTGTGGAAAGGTTGACGTAATTGATCCAGGCAATAAAAAGAATGAATAAAGCAGCCATACCCAGATATTTAAGATACGTCATATCGCCATTTCCTGCCAATTCATAATCATACCTGGATTTCAGATGAATATCTTTTAAGGGCTGCATCTGGAAAGCAAGCTGATATCCTCTTTGTTTCATATCATCACCCAGATACTGCGCGGCGAAAGCAGGTAGTTTGGATTCCAGCACTTTGATATCCACAGCTGGTTTTACCAATACATAGGTGTAAAAATCTGACCACCCCCAACTGGTATTTGCACTGCCATTGGTCAGTTGAATATATTTTTCATAGTTGAGCAGGATGTTGAACTGCAGGTGGGCGTTGACCGGGAGGTTTTCAATGACGGCCTTTACGACATAATCCTCCTTGTTGTATCTCAGTGATTTTCCTATTGGATCCTCCTCTGCAAAGTATTTCCTGGCAGTCTCTTCAGTGATCACAGCATCATTTAATTCGGATAAACCGCTGGTCGCATTCCCTTTTACAAAACGGTAGGTGAATATGGAAAAGATGGAAGGGTCGACATACAACAAGGTCCCGGCTTCGATGATTTTCTGTTCTTTATATTGTACAATGCCTCCTTGTAATCTCAATCGCAGCGTTTGTTCGATTTCCGGAAAGTCCTTTTTTTAATGCGGGGGCGACTGCGGGGTAGGATAAAACAAAGGTCTGTTCCTTTCCTCCATTTTCAGCCAGCGACATGGGTATACGGAAAATCCGCTCTTTGTTAATATGCGTATCGTCATAACTGTATTCAAACCGGAGGTAGTTGGCAATAAGCAAAAAAGCAGTGATCCCCGTCACCAGACCAAAAATATTAATGGCTAGATAAATTTTATTTCTCCACAAATTCCGCCAGGAGATAAGAAGATAATTTTTAAGCATAGTCCTTGATATGAAATGGTTATCCTTATCTTTTCATAAACTATACCAACTCGGTACTGCGTTGAAGAGCAAATAATTATGTAAAGATGTACCCGGTAATTATCGTTCGGTTTTGATACAGAAATTCAAATTGGGTACACCGTTAAAATCAGTTGAGTTGTTTTTTCATCAGATAATTTATCAGCTCCACCCCCCCAATCCTGACCGTGTTTTCATGTTCAATTTTAAACCCAATGCCGGAGAAAAACGGCAAAGCCGTCAAACTCACATGAGCACTGAGGGTGACCGGGTTTTGTCCATGTTGAAATCTAAGAGCTTCCACTTCAATCGCATGGTAGATTTGTTTTCCTATCCCTCTCCGCTGATGTTGTTTATGGATATAAAACATATCGATATATTGCCCCAATTCCAGGGAGCCAAAACCAAGTATTTGATGGTAGTCAGCATAAACCAGAAAATATTGATGGTTAATTTTCTCCAACCATCTTGAAGTATTGTGTATGGAAGATGTCCAGGCTTCAATTTGAGTTGGGGTATAATCGGCACTGCAAATAGATCTTATGGTATCCACGAATAATTCCTGCATACTATTTAAATCCCCGGGATGGGCTTGGCGTATCATCTTTAAATTGTTAAGTCAAATTTATTCGAATTATTTTTGACTGCTATGCGATGCAAAATCTTATTTGCGATCTTTTTTCAGGTCTTGTTTGCGACCGTTATACTAGCCCAAAAACAGACCAAAGACCTGATTTATGCTATTACCGCTGAAAAAGAACTTAAGCTCGATCTTTATTTGCCGGAAGAAACCGCAAATCCTTACCTGATCATCTGGGTACATGGCGGTGCCTGGCACAGCGGTTCTAAAGAAAATCCTCCTATGGACCTGGTCAAACGCGGGTACGCTATGGCTAGTATCAGTTATAGAAAAACGGTAGAAGCAAAATTTCCTGCCCAGATCCATGATATTAAAGCTGCGGTCAGGTACTTGCGTGCCCAGGCATCTCAATACGGTTATCGCCACGATAAAATCATTCTCTGGGGATCATCGGCCGGTGGGCATTTGGCGGCCCTGGCCGGATTAACCAATGGGCACTCCATGCTGGAAGGAAATATTGGAAATGAACTTAAAACAAACTCTGATATACAGGTAGTCCTGGATTTTTTTGGACCCACTGACCTGACTACCATTATGAGTCAATCAACTCCACATGGCGTCAACGTACGTGGACCTGCATTGACCCTGATGTTTGGCAAACCTTTGGATCAGGCTGCAGGAGAATTAAAATTGGCCAGCCCGGTATTCCATGTGGACCACAATGATCCCCCGCTGTTTATTTGTCATGGCGATCAGGACAATCAGGTTCCTATCAATCAATCAATCCAGTTGTATAGCAGGTATAAAGAGTTCGGTTTGAATATCCAACTCGAATATGTTTCCGGCGCAGGTCATGGGGGCAAAGCATTTTCTGAACCGGGATTGATAGATAAAGTGGACCAATTTTTAAGACGGGTGTTGAAGTAAATCGATACTTAGGTACCTGATTCGACCGGTATGATTTTTATTTAGCTATATTTTCAGGGGTTCGAAGTAGCCTGTCTTCGCTGCGC
>JAWXBI010000314.1:0-4060 GCA_034439915.1 Saprospiraceae bacterium
AACCTCAACCTCAACCTCTTCAGACGCCTCGCGTTTCCCCTCTCCCCTCTCCCGCTATCCACCCCGTCGTCCATGCCGCCTGAAAATTGAACCCTCCTGTCAATGCATCAATATTGAGCACTTCACCGGCAAAGTAAAGATTATTGATCTTTTTACTTTGCATGGTTTTCATATCGACTTCGTTCAGGTCGACGCCTCCGCAGGTAACAAATTCTTCTTTAAAGGTGCTCTTTCCATTTACTTCAAATTCGGCCCTGGTCAGTTTTTCGGCTAAAAACATCAGGTCTTTTTTTGAGAGATTTTGCCAGGTTCTGTTAACCAATCCAAACTGTTGCATCCATCCTGCCCATATCCTTGCAGTAAAAGCAAATAAAGGATTGGCATGGGTTAATTTGTTTGGATTGACTGCTTTAAATGCTATCAACTCATCCAATACCTCTATGGTTTTTTTCGGGTATAGAAAGTTGATCATGATATTAAATCGATAGTTTAACTTATGCCATTCCATAGCGCCTACAGCAGACATTTTGAGAACTGCAGGACCGCTCAAACCCCAATGCGTAATCAGGAGTGGACCATGGGTGACCAATTTGTTTTCCATCTGTTTGATTTCGACATTTGGCCAGGAGACACCCGGAAACTCCTCAAGCCTGGGATCAATTATATTAAACGTGAACAGAGAAGGCACCGGCGGGACAATGGTATGCCCTAAGGACTCCAGGGTTTTCCATATCGTTTCATTGGATCCGGTGGTCAGGATCAACTGATCGACCTGGAGGGTTTCCCTGTCTTTAAAATTCAAAAGGAAACCTTCTTGTTCTACTAGGGTCAGCGCGATGAGTTCATGTCTGAGTTCAATATGTACTCCAAGTTTAATGGCTTCATTTAACAAACAATCTATTATGGTTTGAGATTGGTCGGTCACCGGGAACATCCGTCCATCCTCTTCTGTCTTTAGCTCCACTCCGCGGTCTTCAAACCATTTAACGGTGTCTGCTGGTTGAAACCGATGAAAAGGTCCAATCAATTCCTTAGAGCCCCTCGGATAATAAGTAACTAATTTTTTGACCTCAAAACAAGCATGGGTGACGTTGCACCTGCCCCCACCAGAGATCCTGACTTTACCCAGCAATTTAGAGGTCTTTTCAAAAATAATAACCTGGTGATCAGGATATATCTCTTTATGCCGGAGGGCCGCAAAAAAGCCCGCAGCTCCCCCGCCAATCACACCAATTTTGAGCAAGAATAAAGTTTAATTTTTTACAACTTCTTTTTTCAGGTATTTTTCAAGAAAGGCACCTACCTGGCCATAACCTTTGATTTCATTTTCTTTTTTCAAAAATCCATGGCCTTCATCAGGAAATAAAACATATTCAACTGGTACCCCGTTTTTCTTTACTCCGGCGACAATCTCATCCGATTCCACCTGCAATACCCTGGGATCATTGGCCCCTTGCAAAACCATCAGCGGTTTAGTAACCCTGGCCGCATGAAATAGAGGAGATATTGTATACAATCGTACACTGTCCGTGGTATAAGGATCTCCCATTTCATCGTATAAAGCTTTGCGGAACGATTCCCAATATGGAGGGATGGATTTTAAGGTTCTTAACCAGTTGGTGACACCAAAAATATTGACACCGACATCAAAGGCCTCCGGAGCAAAAGCCAGGGCTGCCATGACCATATAACCTCCGTAAGAACCACCGATGATACCTATTCTGCTGGTGTCTACCATGGCTAATGTTGCCAGATAATCTTTAGCCGCTATACAGTCTTTTAGGTCGGCATCGCCGTGTTTTTGGTTATCCATCTTAAAAAAAGTCTTGCCATAGCCGCTCGAGCCCCGGTTGTTAATTCCAAGGACTACATATCCCTGGTTGGTCAGGTATTGAATCAATGAAGAATAGTTCTGTCGGGTTTGACCGCCAGGTCCCCCGTGCACAAAAACCAGGGCTGGCACTTTGTTTTGGGCTGAGGCTTGTCGAGGTACCCATTGAATACAAGGGATATCCAGACCATCATATGACTTAAACCGGATGACAGATGCCGAAACCAGGTCGGTCGGGTCAATTTCAGAAGAAAGGTTTTGAGTGAGTTGTGTGGTCTTTTTGGAAACAAAATCATGCGAATAAATATTTGATGGCGTACTCGAGCTACCGGCAACTAAACCCAGTTTGTTGTCCGATGGAGAGAAAAAAGCAAAATTGATGCTCAAAGCACCCAGGTCCAGTTTGTCGATCTCCTTATTATCCATGACCTGATAAATATGGATAGCCGTTTTTCCATCTTCATTGACCCCGACAATGCGATATTTGCCGGATTCCGATTCATAAGCATACATCACATCCCAGGAAGGCTGGTAGACAGTTTCTTTGGCGCCGGAAATCAAGTCCTGTCTGGCCAAATATTGAAATTCGTTATCCTGATCGGTCAGATAAAACAAGTAATTATTGTCCTTGCTGAAAAACATGGGGCTGGCTGCCAGGTCACCTTCATGCGGAGTGATGTTGGTAGTTTTTTTGTTTTTAAGGTCTGCCAGGTAAATATTGGAATTGGACGTAGTAATACTTTCTGTCAGGCTCACAAAATTTTTATCCTCCGAAACTGATCCGATATTAAAACCCAAATCATTTTTATAAAAAAATTTGGATTTTAAGGAGGCAAGGTCGAGCTCGTAAATATCAAAATACCGTTCATCCCTTTGGTTGGAAGTGAAAAACATTGATTTTTTATCCCTGGCCCACTGGAGATGACCAGCCTTTACTTTATCTCCCGGGGTAAGGTCCTGGGCATCTTTGCCGGCTTCCTGCAAATAGATATGGTCGTTTTCGTTGCCCCCTTTATCGGCAGAATAGAAATAATCGGAAGTCCCGGGCTTATATCCAATCATAAAAATGGATTCGGTCATCGATGCTGTTAAAGGCCTGGCGGAATCCCCATTGACCGGCAATTCATACCCGTTGAAAATCCCGGTTTTATTGCTGTGGACCAATATGGCGGTTTCATCGGCATTAAATTCGACTGCTCCAACATTGGTGGTTTTATAAAATTGGTCGATGGTATACGTCTTAGGTAAAGCCACAGTCTGTTCATCGGCAGGGCTTTTGCAAGACTGGAACAGCAAGATGAGACCGACAAATAAATAAACAACGTAGTATTTCATTTTAATTGGTTTTTTGGATGATTTGATCGATATATCCTTTGAGCACCCGCATGGCCGGTTTAAAGGATTGATTGTTGTTTATGATCAGGTCCACATCATCTTTATGTGGCAAAATAAACCGCTCGAAGGCTGGCAATACATGTTTTTCATACCGGTACAACACATCGTCCAGAGGGTAGTTTCGTTCGATCTGGTCGCGACGGATACGACGGATAACTTTGAGGTTTTCTTTTGCTTCAATATAGATCTTGAGGTCCAGCATGGACTTTAGGGCTGGGATATGAAAAATAAACAAACCTTCGATAATGATCACTGGTGCCGGCACAAAGGTGATCATCTTTGGTTTGCGGAGTTTATTGTTGAAGGTGTACTCCTTCAGGGAAATACCTTGTCCACGCATCAGCGAACGGATGCTCTCGGCAAATTTTTTTAAATCCACCGAGGTAGGCAGGTCAAAATTGATTACGCCTTGTTTGTCTTTTTTTTGGGTTTCACGGGGATGGTAAAAGTCATCCTGGGAAATGATACAAACTTGTTCCGGGCTATACATGGCCCTCAATTCTTTAATAAATGTAGTCTTTCCGGAGCCGCTACCCCCGGTAATACCAATCAAAACGGCTTTGTTTTTCACGCAGGCCGAAGGTATTGAAAAATCTAATAAGCGCCATTCAGGAAAACACTCAGGTATAAGCCTGCAGACGAACCTACTGGGTTTCATCCACCGCTGATATTATAAAACTTTGCCACTGAAACTCAGTGAAACACAGAAAGAAAAACAAAATTTCTGTGTGTTTTCAGTGCCTGTGGCATTAAAAGCATCAGGCTTAAGCCTTCTCCAGGTACACCAGAAATTCAGTCAAGTTGAAATTATAATCTTTACCACAGAAACTCAGA
>JAWXBI010000315.1:0-3289 GCA_034439915.1 Saprospiraceae bacterium
ACAGAATTGAAACCTATACTATAGCCGCAGAGACACGGATTTACACAGAAATGAAACCTATACTATAGCCGCAGAGACACGGATCTACACAGAATTGAATCTTTACTAAAGCCGCAGAGTTACTTTTTCGTGCCATTTTAAGCCCCTCTCGATTTCTAAGCAGGATTAGATATATTTTTAAAGAATGAACACCTACGCAGAGGAGTTTCCATTAAAACAGGAAACCGAAATCATTATTGGAATCGGTATAGAAGTTCATAAAGAACTAGGATTTGGATTTCTCGAAATAGTATACAAAGATGCCTTAGAATATGAATTTAACTTTAGGGATGTAATATTTCAGCGTGAAAAAGAATTTATTGTTTTTTATAAGGATATCGTTTTAAGGCATAAGTTTTACGCCGATTTTATAGTTTTTGAAAAAGTTATTCTTGAAGTTAAAGCCAAAGAAAAAATTTCGGATGAGGACTTAGCACGCACCATAAATTATCTCAGATGTTCTGGCTGCAAAATTGGTTTGATTTTAAATTTTGGACGCATGAGATTGGATATTAAGCGAGTAATTCTATAAAATTTTATTTCTCACATTCAACGCATCCCAATTAACCTAATAATTCAGTGATAATCTGAGCTTCTGTGGCAAAATTCTTCATCAGGAATCTACCAGAATTTCAGAGGCAAACTCTTATTTCACCAAACTCTTATCCAACCAACCCTCGATCAGTGGCATATACCTCAGTAAAAAATAATAGGCAGCAAATAATACCCCCACCAGGGCAGCCAGCAGGATCAGGTTTTGTTTCCGGATGACCCTTTTCTTTTCATAATAATATTCATTGTATTGCCCTTTAAACCTGCGGGACAACCGGGTTTTGATACCTTCAAGGCCTTCTTCCTGTATGGCCTTAATCTCTTTTACCCGTTCTTCGCGGGCTTCTTTTACCGGGTCCCAATACCTTGCCCGCATGGTAAATGGCAGCGGTTTGATCTGTTTAAATTTAATTAAGCCCATTTGGTCACTCAAAGATAATTCTGCTGAGGATAGGATGTGAGGTTTTTTATCCACTCTAAGTGGACAGAAAATCATATAAAATGATTTAATATATTGATTATCAGTATATTGCAATCAGTATATAATCACCGATACTAACAGGAGAAAGAAAAATTAACAATAGCGTGGGCCGGTTTTCCATTAAACCATAGATCCAGATCTGAACAATATGCCGGCCTGCCTGTTACAATTCTCTTTCTTAATGGAAGACTACAAAATTCAACCGGTTTTTATTCACAACAATTTATTAATTATAGTCAAGATAAACCCGTGAGATCAATTATATCTTTAACTTTGACATCTGCTTTCCAACCAGGAATATGAGTGATTCAATAAAACACGAATGTGGCCTTGCTGTCCTTCGACTAAAAAAACCACTCGAATATTACCACGAAAAATATGGTACAGCGTTGTATGGCCTGTATCGGCTCCAGCTACTCATGCAGAAAATGCGCAACCGGGGACAGGATGGTGCAGGACTCGTTACGATTAAACTGGATGCTGAACCTGGCAAACGATACATCAGCCGCAAAAGGAGCAACAGTGTCAACTACCTTTCAGACTTGTTTAATGATGTATTCAATAATTTCCGTAGCCTCAAACCCTCCCTCCTGGACGACCCCAAATGGCTTAAAAAACAAATGCCCTATACCGGTGAACTCCTCATGGGCCACCTGCGCTACGGCACCCATGGAGCCAATACCATTGAAACGGTCCATCCGTTTCTGCGGCAAAACAACTGGATCAGCCGCAATCTCGTACTAGCCGGGAATTTTAACCTGACCAATGTAGACGAATTATTTGCCGAACTCGTTTCCTTCGGCCAATATCCAAAAGAAAAATCCGATACCGTCACCATTATAGAAAAGATCGGTCACTTCCTTGACGATGAAGTACAACGCCTCTTTAACTGGTACAAACCGGATGGGTACAGCAATGAAGAAATCAACCAGTTTATCTTTGACAACCTGGACATTCAACGCCTTCTAAAACGCGCGTGCAAACGATTCGACGGCGGTTATGTGATGGGTGGTTTGATCGGTCATGGTGATGCTTTTGTGATCCGCGACCCGAATGGTATACGCCCTGCGTATTGGTATGAAGATGATGAAGTTGTCGCTATGGCTTCGGAACGGCCAGCGATCCAAACGGCACTTACCGTCTCTGTTAAATATGTCCGCGAACTCAAACCGGGCCATGCGCTGATCATTAAACGCGATGGCACCGTATCTGAAGTTCCTTTTGTTGACCAACCCTCCGAGCGTAAAGCCTGCTCCTTTGAGCGTATTTATTTTTCCCGGGGGACTGATCGGGATATCTATCTCGAACGGAAAAAACTCGGAGAACAACTGGTAGAACCCGTACTGAAGTCTGTCAACTACGATTTTGAAAATACCGTCTTCTCTTATGTCCCCAATACCTCGGAATCCGCATTTTTTGGGTTCATAGAAGGGTTACAAAAAAGTATAGACGCTTATAAAAAGAAAAAGCTCCTCGACCTCAAGGATCAACTCACCGATGAAAAGATCAATGAGATCATGAACTGGAGGCCGCGGATTGAAAAACTTGTAGTGAAGGACGAAAAACTGCGAACCTTTATAGCGGATGAAGAGATCAGAGCCGAAATGGTCTCCTATGTATACGATGTGACTTATGGTATCGTACGAAATGATTTAGATACCCTGGTCCTGATCGATGACAGTATAGTGAGGGGTACCACCCTTCGCAACAGTATATTGCGCAACCTGGCAAGGTTAAAACCTAAAAAAATCATCATCATATCTTCCTGTCCCCAGATCCGTTTCCCGGATTGTTATGGTATCGATATGTCCAAGATGTCTGAGTTTGTCGCCTTTCAGGCACTTGTCGAATTGTTGCGAAAAAATAATAAAGCTTATTTGCTGGATGAGACTTATCAGCGCTGCAAAATGCAGGAAAAAATACCTAAAGGAGAGGTGACCAACGAAGTCAAGGCATTATATAAAGAGTTTACACCTGAAGAAATATCTGCAGAGATCGCACGCATCGTCAAACCCATTGACCTGGACATCGAAATTGAAGTGATCTACCAGGGCCTCGAAGGACTGCATGCGGCCTGTCCCAATCATACCGGCGATTGGTATTTTTCAGGGGATTACCCCACTCCCGGTGGCAATAAAGTAGCCAACCGCGCTTTTACCAATTATATGGAGAAGATCAACGAAAGGGCATACGCATAAATTAGCCTGCATTGCCAGA
>JAWXBI010000316.1:0-3699 GCA_034439915.1 Saprospiraceae bacterium
GGATGTAAAAGATGGCAAAGAGGTAATTGTATGCGTAGTTGGTAAAACGACCTTGTTATACGAATACCGCTGTTTGACTGATCTTCACGCAATGTTAAAAAAACACGGTGATTGGATGGAACTCGGCAGCGCAGACGAACAGAAACCGGCAAAAGAAGGTACCGTAGAAGCTTGGGGGCGCTCGGTTAAAAACCCCGTCGGTGGATGGTACGGACTTAAAAAAGGGCTCCGGGGACGATTTGGTATGTATATTCCGCCTTTAATGGAAAAATTAGGATTGGCAGAGCTAACGCACGAAGCTAAAGGAAATAAAATGAAGGCCAAATAATAGGGAAGGCGAATCACTTTGGGTATTAAAAAACCCGCCAATTAATTACAATCCCGTTTAATCAATAAAATATTCAGTGTATTGAGTTTTGCTGTATCCTTATCGGCCACCTCCAGTTGATAACTAAAGCCGCTGGGACAAACACAAGCCAGGCAGACCGCATCTGTGGATACGGGGTTGGCTTTAACTACGGCGCTGGGTACTCCATTGGCTTCAAAATAACTATCTATAGCTACCGCTTTATCTTCCGGCGTTTTAACGTTTTTATAAAACGCATTAAAAGGGTCCATAGCACATTGACGCTCAATAAGCGTATAACATCTTCCGACTACGTCGGTATCGGAAGTCGTACAGGAGAATATAAATCCTGCGATCATCATAAGAACAAACTGTTTCATACCCATTAGGACGCAAAATTGGGGTAAATAGTTTGAATAGACCCGGAGGGATTAACTTTTTTTTAATGCCTGCCCGGTTTAATCCCTGATTTCCCCTCGCTAAATTCAATATATTTACCCGGGATAAATCGCTAAATGAGATCAAAAACCGGAATGGACAAACAGTATGACAAAACATCATTGAACAGAGTAGCCTTGGGGGGAATTCTTTTTTTGAGTTTCTTAACGGTAACCTGGTCTTGTTCTGCTATCGTATTAAAAAATGACCAATCGGTTTACCTGGCAAAAAACTTTGATTGGACATACAACAATGGGTACGTAATCAAAAACCTGAGAAACATCAATAAACAGGCCTATTCCACTTTTTTAAACCAGCCCATGAAGTGGACCTCCAAATATGGAAGTATAAGTTTTAATCAAAACGGCAAAGAAATGCCTTATGGTGGAATCAATGAAAAAGGGCTTGCCGTGGAAATGCTTTGGTTGAATTATACCGAATACAGGATGGATCCCAAGCTACCGTTATTGAACGAACTGGAATGGATCCAATACCAATTAGATAATTTTGCGTCTGTACAAGAAGTAATTGACCACCTGGAACAAATTTCTATCAGTCCATTCAAAGGAAAAATACATTATATGGTGGCTGATGCCGATGGCCATTCGGTAGTCATTGAACACCTGGGGGGCAAAATAAAATATGAATTGCAACCCGCCAGTCAATGCCAGGCCATCACCAATTACGATCTAACTACCTCTAAAAACTGGTTTGCAAACAATAAAAATTCCACAAAGGGAAATGTCACCCAAGCCCTGTTCCGGTACACCATACTACAAACAGAAATTGAAGATGCGGATCTCCAGAAGACCCTTTCTGTGCCCAAAGCTTTTGAAATGCTTGACCATGTAGCTATTAAAAAAGGAGATTTTAAGACTCAGTGGTCCATCGTGTATGATCTTAAAAAAAAGTTGGTTTATTTTAAATCCACCGGCAATAAAGAGGTCAGACACCTTGCTCTTATGGATCTGGACTTTAATCAAAATATAGTTGCTATAGATGTGAATAAAAAAGGTAAAGGATATTCCAACAACGAATTTTTAAACTACACCAGTGATCTCAACACACAACTGATTAAATTGAGTTTTACCCAATTGGGGTTGGAGAAACTTGATTTTGATGAAATTTCCGGTCACCAGTTTACTTTTGTATCGCCGGCTCAAAACACCTATACCAATCAATACTGCACGATCAGGATCAGTATCACAGCTTCGGATCAACAAAATCTGGGAAGATTAGGAATTGCCATTTACGATCAACAGCACATTAATTATTCCAAGTCATTTAAAGACGCGTTACACCAGGTGTTGATCAATGCCCTTCTTATTCCTGGTTGTATTATGGACTGCCCAAAGAAAGTTATGTCATTGGAGCTGCTCAGGATGTGAATAATAACCGGAGACCAGATTATGAATTTGAAAAATATGCTTTTACCCGGGATGGCCGGGTGGTCAATGGAAGCCTGCCGGCTTTTGAACACATTAAAATAAATATGGCACAGGGGATCAACCAGGTGGATCTGGTTTTAAAATAATATAAATATCGTATAGTAAGGAATACCAGCGTCAGAGAGTCCTGGAAAGTTTAGTAAATGGTATCTCAGGTTAAAATCTTTTCAGATCACGTTCTAAAACGAGTGATTAAGTTTTGATTTAATTTGGAATCTTAATTTAAATTAGAGCCGGGTATAGTTTATATCCCCGCCTTTTTATATGGAAATTCAACAAAAAACCCAAAACCGGCTCTTATCTCTTGATTTCCTGCGCGGGCTGATCATGATATTACTGGCCCTTGAAAGTGCAGGCCTTTATGAAAATTTGCAGGAGGCTACCGTGGAAGGGGGTTTTATCCATAATGCACTGGATCAATTTTTTCATCATCCCTGGAATGGACTTCGCTTTTGGGATTTGATTCAACCCGGATTTATGTATATGGCAGGTGTGGCCATAGCCTATTCATTACATCAACAGAATCAAAAAGGACTCACCTGGAATCAATCCTTTATCAAAACCCTTAGGAGATGCGGGTTGTTGTTTTTCTGGGGAGTGTTGGATTATGCGGTGCGCCCTGCCGGATTATCTTTTGAATTATGGGATGTGTTGACCCAACTGTCTTTTACTACCCTGGCCGCTTTTTTGATTTTCCGTTGGCCTCCGGTCTGGCAGATTTTGACTTGTGTTTTTTTTCTTTTATTGACCGAAGTATTGTATCGGTTTACGCGGGTTCCCGGCTTTGACCAACCTTTTACAGATCAACTAAATTTTGGCAATTACATGGACCTGGTGTTGATGAATAAAATCAATAAAGGAGGTTGGGTGGCCATCAATTGTATTCCCACGGCAGTGCATACGATTGCCGGTTCACTGACTGGGATCTGGCTGATCAAATACAAAAACCTCGCACTAAAAAATATTCTGATCTGGGCAGTGATATCCTTAACATCCGGTTATTTCCTGGATATCGTTGGTATTACCCCCATCATCAAACGGATTGCTACGACCTCTTTTACCCTGGCATCATTGGGATGGTGTTTATTGGCTATGGCGGCGGTATATTGGTGGATCGACCAGAAAAATCATAAAAAAGGTCTGAAGTTTTTCACCATCGTGGGCATGAATTCCATCTTCATTTATTTGTTTTTTGAAATCGTTGGATCGAGATGGTTCAATGGATACATCCGAGCTATATCCGATGGTTTATTGCAAATCATACATTCTCCGACACAACTTACGGCTATCATTGGATCGCTGGGTATTTTTTCCCTTTATTGGGGGCTGTGTTTTTTCCTGTATAAAAAAGGGATATTTTTTAAACTTTAAGGGTAAAGAATTTCGCCCTTTCAGGGCTTCTGATACTCTGCTTTGGGATCGGGCTTCACCCTATCCTTGCAATATTATGGCCCTTTCAGGGCGAGA
>JAWXBI010000317.1:0-11669 GCA_034439915.1 Saprospiraceae bacterium
GACACTTTGAAGAACTGTGAGGACACTTTGAACTTTGACTCGACAAAATTGTAGAATCAATTTACATTCAGTTTAAAATGCACGCTATATCCTGTCGCTAAAATCCATCCTGCTGTGCAATACCCGGACCACCACAATCCTTTGTATTGTATCCAGTCTGTATATGAGCAAATGTTGGCCAACTGGGAATACCAATAGGTTTGCCGGTATATCTCTTCGTTTATGCCCTGGTCCCGGGGACTTTAGTATAAGGCTTAATCCTTCATCCACCAATACCGAATATTTTTGAGCCTGAACCGGTCCAAACGCTGCTATCGTATACTGTAAAATGCCAATAAGGTCTAATTCCGCTTTTCTGGTAATGACCAATCTCATGGTTTGAGATAAGATGGAATTTTTGTTTTGGAAATGGATGCTTTTTTAGCTTTAGACAGGATATTTTTCATGGTTCCTGAGTCGTACTCTATAAGTGGTTCATTGGCCGCACTCCATTCACCTTCTTCCACCAAAGCCCGGATATGATCAATTCTGTTTGTTTCTGCTGCTGCCATTTTATCACGGAGGGAATCGCGGATGACTTCCGTTGCCGTTCCAAAATAGCCGGCGTCTATCTGGCGTTGAATAAAATCATCATATGGTTTTCCCAGTTTAATGCGTTGCATAATATAAATTTAAGCATATAAATGTACATATAAATGCTGTTAGGAATTGTGGAATTGTGGGACTGGGTAAAGGCGAGGCACAATTCAGCAGAAAACAGAAAAGATATTGTTAAAAATCAACATATATAAACAAAAGATACCCGGCCACTTCAATTAAATCCCTTTACCTTAAATTTTTCCCGTACATTTGTGCCGTGATTTTATATATTAAGAGCTCCATAATCAGATAGTGTATTTCTTACATTTTTGTTTGTAATAATTTATCCTCCTTTTATCGAATGCTTTTTCCATCTATCATCACATCATTTATTAATTTTTAATTTTTTATTATTATGAACATTTATGTTTCAAATTTAGGGTTCGATGCCAATGATTCGGACTTAAGAACCCTATTCTCAACATTTGGTGAAGTAAGTTCAGCCAAAGTCATTATGGACAAAATGAGCGGCAGGTCCCGCGGATTCGGATTCGTTGAAATGTCTGACGAAGAGGCAGGTAAAGCTGCTATCCGGAGCCTGAACAACAAAGATATGGATGGAAGATCGATCTCCGTATCTGTAGCAAAAGACAAATCTCAGCTTGGCAGTTCTACCAGCTTTAACAAAGGCTTCGGCGGCAACAGCACCTACAAGAAACGATATTAATCAGCGCTATTTACACAGTTATTGATCACAGCTTCCCTTAAAAGAAGCCAGGGTAAATAACCAGAAAAGAATAAAGTGTCCCATTTCACTATGCGGACACTTTTTTTTGTGGGAAAGCTGACCCGATCAGGAACAAAAAGCGTCCTCGGCTTGCTTACAATGATAGCATCCGATAGTTTATTGGAGACTTTATAGTTCCTCACCTCTTGCCTCATCTGGATAAACCAACTATTGTATTACCACGGAGTCCGGTCAGGTGAATGAAGCTGTTTTTGCCTGGGGGTACGGAGGTCAGTTAATTTACTGTGTTCCCGCTGAACATCTGGTTTTGGTGACCACTGCCTCATGCTTCTTGCCCGGCAATCAGGCGCAGACCCAGGTCAAGGCTATTATCGATTACCTGGTCAATACCCTCTTAATAGCGGTTCAATAACAGCAAGAGGTATAAAATCCCCTTTATGCCTAATTTTGTGCATGCAAGATATATTAATACGGGAGGCAAAGGCGGATGATATACCTATTTTACGCCTGTTTGAGCAAGGTGTCATCGAAGCGGAACGGCCCTTTGATTCAACCCTAAAATCTTCAGCAGTTCAATATTACGATTTGAACAAGCTCATGCATTCAGAAGATTCCACTTTACTGGTTGCTCTAAAAGGCAATGAACTTATTGGGTGTGGTTATGCATTGATAAAATCTGCCAAGCCATATTTAAACCACGTACGATATGGCTATATGGGATTTATGTATGTGAAACCGGAATTCCGCAGGTTGGGGGTCAATGCACTGATCCTGACTGGATTAAAAAAATGGTGTAGTCAGCAGGAGATTTCAGAAATTCGTTTAGAAGTCTATGAGGACAATCTGCCAGCCATCAAAGCGTATCAAAAATCAGGGTTTAAAAAACATATGGTTGAAATGCGGATGGACTTTTCAGACAATTAAATCTGAAATACCCTATTCGTTTCAATACTTTTTCATGGCCTGACCAAACGGCATTACTTTGAAACGGTCTTTATTATTGTCCGGATGCTGCAATAGTCCGGTATGGGTTTCATTGGATATTTTGATAAAAATTGTAAGTATATAACTTTAACTATCTGAAATTGAATGAACAATGTGCGGATACCCAATTAATTCCCAAACGATTCCCGATAAATTTTATCTAAATATTTAGCATCCTTAATCCCGAATCCTCAGCCCCTGAATATCATTCTTAAAATCGTTTTTCTTATCAGGATCTCTGGTAATTCTACACTGATGGAGCTTCCGTTAATCACCCCGGATAAAATTATATTTGTCTGATGAAAGCATGGTATGAAATCGATAATGTCGACCTCGCAGACTCTCCTGCCCTGGTCGTTTTCCCTGACCGGGTTCAGTATAATATTGATCAGGCTATTTCGATGGTGGGTAAAGTAGAACGATTAAGACCCCATATCAAAACGCATAAATCGCCAGATGTAGTTGACTTGATGATCCGCAGCGGGATTACCAAATTTAAATGTGCTACCATCGCCGAAGCCGAAATCCTGGGCCAGGCGGGGTCGAAGGATGTACTGTTGGCCTACCAGCCTTTCGGGCCCAAACTGGATCGGTTTATCCAGTTGATCCAAACTTATCCCTCCACTCAATATGCTTGCCTGGTGGACCATGAAATGGCTTTGGTACAGATGGCATCTAAAGCCGTCCAACATGATCTTACCCTCAACCTTTTCCTGGATATCAATGTTGGAATGTACCGAACCGGAATATCCCCGGGTATCGAAGCCGAACAATTATATACCCGGGCTTTAAGCTATCCACAGTTCCGTGTCATTGGTTTGCATGCTTACGATGGCCATATCCGGGACCAGGATATGAAGATCAGAACAGAACAATGTGATCGTGCCTTCCAACAAGTAGTGCACTTAAATGAAAACCTTAAACTGATTGGCGGAAAAGAGCTGCTTCTGGTATGCGGAGGATCATTAACTTTTCCGATCCATGCCTCGAGGACTAAAGTCGAATGCAGCCCGGGCACCTTTGTGTATTGGGACAAAGGATTCAGGGATTTGTATGATGAGGAAAAATTTTTACCTGCTGCCGTGCTGATTACCCGGGTGATTTCCAATCCTTCCAAAGATAAAATCTGTATTGATCTCGGACATAAGTCAGTGGCGTCTGAAAACGACCTTGACAAACGGATTGAGTTTTTAAACGTCCAGAACCTTAAACCCCTGGGTCAAAGCGAGGAGCACCTTGTCCTCCAACATGATCCCGGCCAAACCTTTGAGACCGGACAAATTTTATACGGATTACCTTTTCACATTTGCCCCACTGTAGCCTTGTATGAAAGAGTACTTACTGTACGTGATCATAAAATTTCGGGTGAATGGTCCAACATCGCGCGTAATCGAAAAATCACCATTTGAAAAAAACAAGGAATTAAAAAACAGATATCCCCAAGGTTAAATTCAATGGTATGGAAGTTTTGAGTACCGACTCTGTAACTAAACGATTTGGTACAACCCTTGCGTTGGATGGAATTTCAATTCACCTCCAGCAAGGAGAAATTTATGGATTTTTAGGACTCAATGGAGCAGGTAAAACTACCCTGATCCGAATACTTCTTGGTATGATCAGGCCCGATAAAGGAAACGTATTCCTATTCGGCAACCCGCTTACCACTGAATTTAACCAATGGAACAAATTAGGCTATTAGTAGAGTCTGCCTATGCTTATCCAAATCTTACGGTCCTGGAGAACCTCCAGGTTTATTTCAAACTCCGGCAGCTTACAGAGTCTGCGTTGGTGATGGATATTATTGAACAATTGCGCCTTAGAGATTTAAGGATACTCCGGCTAAATTCTTATCGCTGGGCAATCAACAACGCCTGGGCCTGGCAAAAGCCTTAATGCACCGCCCGCGATTATTGTTGCTTGATGAACCAACTAATGGATTGGATCCCGAAGGTATTATAGAAGTCAGACAATTGCTAATGGATTGGGCACGCGAGGGTTGCACGATATTTTTGTCCAGCCATATTTTGGGTGAGATTGCCAAAATGGCCCATAGGATAGGGATCATTCACGAAGGGAAACTGGTAAATGAATTGACGGAGCAGGAGTTAAATAATCAATTAATAAAAAAATTAATTGTAAACACTTCGGACAATCAAAAAGCACTTCAGGTATTGCGCCAGGCACAGTATGATTCCACGTTGACAGCTGCTCAGGAAATTGCCATAACGAGCGCTGAAGCCTTATCCCATCCGGAGAAAATTTCAAAACTTCTCGTTGAGTACGGACTTCCTCCGGCTAAACTTTATCTTTCCATAGAAGACCTGGAAGTATTTTTTTTACGCTCAATCCGGCACCAGGGAAAATGAAAATATTTTTAAAGGCCTTACACGTTGAAATACTTAAAACTACGCACTCCAGCATTGTCCGTGCAAGTTTTATCGCTTTTGGACTAGCCCCGGTCATGGGAGCAGTATTCATTTTAATGATTCAATTTCCGGAAAGCTTCACCCATGCTGGCGGGCTTTTTGCCAAAGCCAATACGATGAATTTTGAAAACAACTGGTCTTCGTATCTAGGCATTTTATCACAAGCCGTTGGGGTAGGAGGTATATTGATTTTTGGTTTCGTCGCCAGCTGGATATTTGGAAGGGAATACTCCGACGGTACGGCCAAAGACTTACTGTCACTCCCTACTTCCAGGACAACCATAATAAAAGCAAAATTTGCACTCTATACACTTTGGTGCCTGAGTTTAGCTGTTTCCAATTTGTGCCTTGCATTTATTTTTGGACTGCTATTGAACCTTCCAGCCATGGATTTCCAGGGGATGCTTCTACAATTGTCCGGATATGGAATGACCACTTTACTAACTATCCTGGTGGGCACTCCCAGTGCTTTTTTTGCATTATATGGTAAAGGGTATCTGGCTCCATTAGGCTTTGTTGCGCTGACCCTTGTTTTTGCCCAGGTCATAGCAGCAGCCGGATATGGCACCTATTTTCCCTGATCGATTCCAGGCCTGTACAGCGGAGCCGGGGGTACCTATAAAGATCAGCTCGATCTGGTTAGTTACTCGATTCTCGTGATTACGGGGCTTTCGGGTTACCTGGCTAGCGCCTTTTATCTCAAGTTTGCCGATCATACCAGATGAAGAAGCGAGGTATTTGGTCTGAGTTTAAAAACTACAAATTCCGATAAAATAATTTACAACTGCGCTTAATATTCTCCCGACTGGCTGATCTTTATGCCATTAATCTTGTTACCAATTGTCTATGTACTTATTTATTTTGAATCCCTTTTGTTGGGAGCCTCACTGCCTTTCTTATAGATTAAGCTGGGTTAGAAAATAAAATTTATTATAATCCATTGGTATTCAACTTAAATCGACTAAATTATCGCATATGCTGCGAACCTTTAAAGTTTCAATAGTCTTTATTTGTTTTTTGATTTGTCCTCTGCTTTCCGGGTTACATGCTCAGGTTGCCCTACCGGACAGCTTATTGGGGGAAGTGACCCTGGCGGAGGCCATAGAATATGCGATCCAAAGGCACCCGGAGATCCGCAAAACCCAATTAGATGAAAAAATCACGAATACCCGGATCCGGAGCATATTGGCGGATTGGTATCCCCAACTGAATTTTGATTTTAATTTTCAACACAATTTAATCCTTCCTGCCAGCGTAATCGGCGGAAATACAGTAAGGTTCGGAACAAATAATAATTCTGCAGGACAACTGACTGCAACCCAAAATATTTTTGATCGCGATATTTTGCTGGCCAGGCGTACCAGTCAGGACGTTCAGAAATTGGCCGGCCAAAACACCAGCAATAACAAAATCGACCTCGCGGTAAATGTCTCTAAAGCGTTTTATGATGTACTCCTGACCGTACAACAAATCAAGGTAGCTGAATCCAATATCACCAGGATAGAGCGCAGCCTGAAAGACGCCTATAATCAGTATAGTGCAGGTATTGTCGATAAGATCGATTATAAACGCGCCACCATAACCCTCAACAATTCCCTGGCTTCTAAAAAAAGTAATGAAGATCTGTTGGTTTCAAAATTGGAATGGCTAAAAGCATTGATGAATTACCCGGAAAAAGCAACCCTTCAGATTGTTTTTGACAGCCTTCAAATGGAAAATGAGATCGTACTGGATACCCTGCAACTGCCGGATTACCGGTCCAGGATAGAATACAGTCAACTTCTGACACAAAGGAGCCTGTTGGTTTCCAACCTGGATTATAATAAATGGGCGTACCTGCCCACGGTTTCTGCTTTTGGTGCTTACAATCTGAATTTCCTGAACAACAACCTGGGAGAACTTTATAGCCGGCTTTATCCAAATCTTTTTCTTGGCTTAAGAGTAGGACTTCCTCTTTACCAGGGAGGGAGACGGAAGTCAAATATTTCCATCGCGGAAATGGAATTACAACGAAATGAGCTGGACATTTCGAATTTTCAAATTGCAGTTCGGGCCGAATATGCAGAGGCCCTGGCTATTTATAAAAGAAACCACACCAGTTACCTGACCCTGAAAGAAAACATGAAATTGGCCGAAGAAGTCTATGATGTTATCCAATTACAATACCGTTCAGGGGTTAAGACTTACCTGGAAGTGATCACTTCGGAAACAGACCTCAGGGCTGCTCAGATCAATTATTACAATGCGGTATTTCAACTGCTCGCCAGTAAAATTGATGTTCAAAAATCGTTAGGCCAGATTAATTATTAAATTAAATTCAAAAGGAAAAACCAAAATATTCATGATGCGATCTTTCAATAACTTATTTGGTTCCGGATTAGTGGCAATTATTTTGTTATCAGCCTGTAAAGAAAAAAAAGCACTACCTCCTCGGGTCCTCCCATCCGTAAAAGTTACGGTAGAACCGGTTAAATATATTCAAGCTGGTTATTACGATGAATATCCGTCAACCGTTACGGCATTAAATCTGGTTGAGCTCAAACCACAAGTGAACGGTTTTATTACCGGAGTGCATTTTAAAGACGGGGACAGAGTAAAAAAAGGACAATTACTTTATTCCATTGACAATCAACTTTACGCTGCTAATTATGAACAAGCCATAGCCAACCTTCAACTGCAACAGGCCAATCTGAATAAGGCGCAAAAAGATGCAGACCGGTATCATGAATTGGACAAAATGGATGCCATCGCAAAACAATTGGTAGACAATGCAGACGCGGCCCTCGAAGTCACCAAAAAACAAGTAGCGGCGGCCTCAGCCAATATTCAGGCCCTGCAAACCAATGTAAATTATACCAAAGTGTATGCTCCTTTTGATGGAGTCATCGGGATCTCTCTGGTCAAACCCGGAACGTCCGTGAGCGCCGGGCAATCCCTGTTGAATACCGTTTCCACCGATCACGAAATGGCCGTTGATTTTAATATTGATCAGCAGGAAATTTTTAGATTTACCAGCCTTTTAAATCAAAAACAAAAGTTGAATGATTCAACTTTTACCCTGGCCTTCGGACAGGATGTCTATCTATATCCGGGCAAACTCCTTTTACTCGACCGGGCTGTTAATTCTCAAACCGGCACCCTTAAAGCCAGACTGGTCTTTCCAAATAACACGAAGCTTTTGATTGCCGGAATGAATGGAACGGTGCGTGTGCGGAGAAATGCCGCCACGCTCTCTATACTGATCCCCTATAAAGCAGTCACCGAACAGCTGGGTGAATTTTTTGTTTATGTTCCCAATGACAGCAACCGGGTTTCACAACGCAAAATCAGTCTCGGAAAACAAATAGGGAATAACATTATCGTTATCCACGGTTTGCAGGAGGGAGAACATATTGTTGTCGAAGGGGTACAAAATTTAAGGGAAGGGACCTCAATCCAAACCGCTCCGGTACAGACAACTCAAGACGGTGGAAAATAATTTAATCGCTTTAATATGAATTCATTCCAGCAGGTGGATTATAAATAAACTCTAATGATAGCCGATACCTTTATAAAAAGACCGGTCACTGCCGTTGTCATTTCCATTGTGATCGTCCTGGTGGGATTGATTGCCATGTCCAGGCTGCCCATCTCACAATACCCGGATATCACCCCGCCGACGGTGACCATCTCAGGTTTCTTTATCGGTGCAGATGCCCAGACGGTGGAGCAAACAACAACCACTGCTATTGAAACCCAGGTCAATGGAACTCCGGGTATGACCTATATGTCCAGCAACAGCACCTCCAGTGGGCAAAGCTCCATCAGTGTAAACTTTGAAATCGGGACGGATGTAAACAATGCCACCGTCGAAGTTCAAAATCGGGTAAGTATTGCCCAGCCCAGCCTTCCGGATGCTGTAAAACGCTTGGGTATTACTGTCCGCAAAAGGAACCCCAGTATCATGGTGGCCCTGGCTTTGTTTTCACCCAATGGCACTCATGACGCCACGTTTATTGGTAACTACGCAAATATCTATGTCAAGGATGCCTTACAGCGGGTAAAAGGGGTAGGGGATATTGTTTCACGCGCTGATGAGTTTGGTATGCGTATTTGGCTCAACCCGGAAAAACTGGCCAATCTGGGCATGGCTACTACGGACATCCTGGCGGCCTTGACCGAACAAAACCTTCAGGTAGCAGCAGGAACAGTCGGGGGTAATCCTCAACCGACAGTACAGACTTTTGAATACAGTGTATTAACCAACAGCCGTATCAATACCAAAGAACAATTTGAAAACATCATTGTGCGCACCGTGCCCTCCACGGGTACAATAGTATATCTGCGGGACGTAGCCCGCGTCGAGTTGGGAAAATTTGACTATGGAAGTAATGCCTTTGCCAGCGGAAAACCAGCTGCTTTTGTGTTGATCTATCTCGCGCCGGGAGCCAATGCGCTTTCCACGTTTGAAGGGATCAATGCGGCCCTCACCGAGTTAAAAAAGACCTTTCCAAAAGATATAGATTATTCTCTGCCACTGGAAACCGTGAGTGTGGTCAAGGTCTCCATTGATGAAGTGTTGCATACCCTGACGATCGCTTTGATCCTGGTCGTTTTTGTGGTCTTTCTTTTTTTACAAAGCTGGAGGGCAACCCTGATTCCAATATTGGCTATACCGGTTTCCCTGATCGGTACCTTTATTTTTTTTATTCCATTTGGTTTTACGATCAATACCCTGACTTTGTTTGCCTTTGTACTGGCGATTGGAATCGTGGTGGATGATGCTATTGTGGTCGTGGAGGCCGTGCAGCATTATATTGATCATGAAAAGATATCCGCGGTAGAAGCAACTAAAAAAGCCATGAAGGATATTTCGGGTCCGGTGATTGCCATAGCCTTGATTCTGGCGGCCGTATTTGTTCCTGTAGGATTTATCCCCGGTATTGTCGGTCGTTTATACCAACAGTTTGCCATTACGATTGCGGTTTCAGTGATTATATCGGCTTTTGTAGCCTTGTCCCTGACTCCGGCATTGTGTTCCATCATGCTTAAACCGGCTAAGGGTGAAAACGAGAAAAAAAATATTTTAGAAAAGTTCTTTGTCTGGTTCAACAGGGGATTTAATAGAATGAACTCCGCCTATACCAGGGGAGTTGGACATTCGATCCGGGCAACGCCCATAGTCATGATTTTTTTGGTTTGTTTGTTTGTGGGTTTATTTTATTTATTCCAGAAAAAACCTTCCGGTTTTATTCCCTCAGAAGATGAAGGCCGTGTATTTGTTACGTATGAAATGCAGGAAGGGGCTTCGACTACCCGCAGCAAAGAAATGTTGTTGGAGATTTATGAACAGATCAAGGATATACCGGGCATTAAGACCATCGGGGGACTCGCCGGACTAAACATCATCAGCTTTTCCAGCAAATCAAATGCAGGCACCCTGTTTGTAAACCTGAAACCCTGGGATGAACGAAAAAGTAAAGAATTAAAAATGCAAAGCATCCTGGAGCAGATCCAAAAGAAAACAGCAGATATACGTGAAGCCAGGATACTGGTCAATGCACCTCCTGCAATTCCAGGTTTGGGAGCGACCTCCGGATTTACCTTTGAATTACAACAAACTACCAGTACTGATGACATCAAACAATTTGAAGCGATATCGAATAATTTCCTGGCTACTTTAAATAAACGACCGGAGATCGGAAGGGCATTTACATTTTTTACGACACGGACACCAAGTTACCAGATCGACGTGGATAGGGAAAAAGCAAAAAAACTGGGAGTATCCGTAGCGGATGTTTTTAACACCATGTCTACCTTACTAGGCAGCAGTTATGTCAATGATTTTAATTTGTACGGGAGGAATTTCCGGGTAGTAGCCCAGGCTGATAGTACCTACCGTTCATCCATCAGTGAGCTCAATAAATACTATGTACGCAACAGTCAGGGTGGTATGGTGCCGCTGGGATCCTTGGTCAGCACCAGGGCGGTCGAAAGCCCTTCTTTGATCTCACATTATAATATTTACCGGGCAATTGAAATCAACGGTGCTCCTAAGCCCGGGTTTAGCAGTGGCCAGGCTATTGAAGCCTTAAAAGAAGTGGCTGCGAGTACCTTGCCGGCAGGGTACGGTTATGAATTTTCAGGTTTGAGTAGGGAAGAGGTGCAGGCAGGCAATAGTGCTGCTATGATCTTTGCGATCTCCTTAATTTTTGTTTTTCTTTTTTTGGCAGCCTTGTATGAGAGTTGGTCAATACCTTTTTCAGTTTTGTTTGCCGTACCCATTGGGGCATTCGGCTCGATACTCACCCTCACTTTTTTACCCAATATCAGCAATAACATTTATGCCCAGATTGGATTGATTACCTTGATCGGATTAGCCGCAAAAAATGCTATTCTGATCGTGGAATTTGCTAAGGAAAGGGTAGATAAAGGCATTGATATCATCGATGCCACCTTGCAGGCGGTTGATTTGCGATTGAGGCCCATCGTCATGACTTCACTGGCATTTATCCTTGGGGTGTTGCCCCTGGCTTTTGCCACGGGAGCGGCCTCCGAGTCGCGCCGAACAATTGGTTGGACGGTGTTTGGCGGTATGCTGTCCGCGACCACTCTGGCTATATTTGTTGTTCCGGTCTTATTTGTATTGATCACCAAAATATCGTATGGGAAAAAGTTGAAAAGGCTGCAGAAGGAAAAAGAGGCGGCAGAGGCGGTGGATCGGATAATGATCGAAGGGGGAATGGGGTAATCGTTGAAATTGTTCTAATACATCGTGCTTTTGTACTATTGTTATGGTAAGTCATCACGAGCGACGAAGAATCAGATTGGGGTTGTAACAAATACTATGTCTATTCGCAGTATGGCTGCTCTCCGCGCTGCGCTGTTCGTTGTGCCGTCGTGGGATAATAGTTAATTCTAATTTGTCGTGTTTTCCCACAACGACACTAAGA
>JAWXBI010000318.1:0-3012 GCA_034439915.1 Saprospiraceae bacterium
AGTTTAATGATTTTATGTGCTGGATTCGTCATTAATTTGCCAACCTATTAACACCACCTAGCTATGATGAAAAATTTACTTAATTTATTGTTATTCTTGCTTTTATCCTTCGTATTTACCACGTGTAAAAAGGATGATATGGTTGAAAACACCCCGGCACAGTACGACGCTGAGTTGGTCTATGACTGGTTTAGGCTGGAATGTACTATTGTCAAAGAAACGGGTGGGTTTTTTCCTCCCCAGGCAGCCCGGGCATTTGGTTATACCGGTGTAGCGTTATATGAAAGTCTGGCTCAAGGGTGGCCCAATCCTATTTCCTTATCGGGGCAAATCCAGGGTTTAGAGGCCAATAAAATTCCTAAGATTGACGCTAAAATCCAATACCATTGGGGTATCGTTGCCAATGCTGCTTTGGCAGAGATCATCAGGAGCCTTTTTGAAAAGAGGATTAGTGCTGAGAACCTGAAGAAGGTCAATACCCTGGAGAATCAAAATTATCTGAGTCTGGCATCTTCAGCAGGTATTGAAGCAGCCGGCTTTTCCTCCAATTACGGAAAGGCGGTGGCTAAAGCCGTTTTTGAATACTCCAAAACCGATGCGGGTCACGAACAATATATTGATCCTTTTCAACTTCCCTATACCTGGCCTGTGAATGATGGAGGTTGGCTACCCACCAGTGCCACCCTGAATCCACTGGCTCCTCTCTGGTTAAAGTGCCGTCCTTTTTTAGCAAGCAACATTACTGAAGCCCAACCCAAAGCCCATGTCGCCTATTCCAAGGATTCAAGTTCAGAATTCTACCAGGAAGCCAGACACGTTTATCAAATCGTCACCAAGTCGACTGCAGAACAAAAGGAAATCGCGCATTTTTGGGCAGATGATCCTTTTAATACTTGTACGCCCACAGGACATACCTTTAATATTTTGACCCAATTGTTGGAAGAAAATCATTTGGACCTCGGGACGAGTGCCATCGGTTATGCTAAAATGGGTATCGCAGAAAATGATGCCTTTATAGCCTGTTGGAAGACCAAATACGATTATTTTCTCATCCGGCCAGTCACCTATATCAAACAAAATATTGATCCAAATTTTACCACCGTTATCGGTACCCCTCCGTTTCCGGCCTATACCTCAGGCCATGCTACTGAAATTGCAGCGGGATCCAGGATATTTACAGACCTGTTTACTGACGGTGATGGCAATTATCCATTCACTGACCGCACCCAGATTCAATTTGGTTTTTCCGTCCGCAATTTTGACAATTTTAATGAAATGGCTGAGGAATGCGCCAATTCGAGGTTGTACGGAGGAATCCATTACGAAATGGACAACCTCAACGGGTTAAAAATGGGCCGCTCGATCGGTGACAATGTGAATAAACGCATTAATTGGCCCCAATAAAACCATTTTGTTTGTTTTTTCGAAGCTTTTTTTTAAGCCGGTTGTATACTGTAATATTTTGTGTAGGGATAATTATTTTAATGCCATCCCTTTACAGTTGCGGCCAAAAAAGAAATGAGCTACGACTAGGGGAGGACAGCAGATTATTGGCTGATTTATACTGCGAAGCGAAATCACTGCGGATTCGGCGATTTGAACTGGCTGACCAGATACGTTTTGCGGAGGATAGTGCACAGGAAGGCAAAGGTGACCTCGGGTCGACCCCCCGCCTGGATTCATTAAACCAAATGATAAGTCCTTTAGCCGATCTGACTAAAATTCTGGCAGACAGCATTAATGCTTTGCAACAAAGATTTTATCAACAGGATTATTATACCAAAGAAAAGAGAAAACTATTAGACCAGGCTTTTCTAAAAAGGATTGAAGAAATTTGTCCGGACTGAATTATTGTTCAATATAATCACACCAGAGAAAAACATTCCTCATTTTTCCGTTTTGGCTTAACCGTTAATTATCTCCCCGCCATTGACATGTATAAATTGTCCGGTGATATAGCTGGAATCCTGACTGGCGAGAAATACGAAGGCAGAGGCTATCTCTATGGGCTGTCCCGGCCTTTTCATCGGGGTGTCTGTTCCAAACGTAGCAACTTTTTCGGGGCCAAAACTGGAAGGAATCAAAGGCGTCCACACCGGTCCGGGAGCCACCCCGTTTACGCGTATACCTTTATCCACCAGGTTGGATGACAAACTCCGGGTGAAAGAAACAATAGCCCCTTTGGTAGCGCTGTAATCAATCAATCCACCACTGCCCCGGTATGCGGTCACTGAACTGGTATTGATTATCGTGGATCCTTTTTTCATATGGGGCAAAACGGCTTTCGACATCCAGAACATAGCAAAAATGTTGACCGAAAAAGTTTCTATTAACTGGCGTGAAGTGATTTTTAACAGATCATCCACCGGATATTGTACAGCAGCATTATTGACCAGCACATCTATATGTTTAAATGTTTTGGTGATTTTATTTACCGCGCGGATACAATTTAGTTCCTTGCTGATATCGGCCGGTAAGAGGATACACTGTTTGTGGTATTCTTTTTCAATAATGGATGCTGTCCGTTGTGCATCTTTTTCTTCTTTTTTCAAATATAATATGGCAATATCAGCGCCTTCTTTGGCAAAAGCAATGGCGACAGCCCTTCCTATGCCGCTATCGCCCCCGGTAATGATGCATTTTTTACCCAATAATTTATTGTTGCCGGGAGTTGAATCCATAAATACAGGCGGAGGATCCATTTTGCTCTCCAGACCCGGCCTGTTTTGTGTTTGTTTTTTGAATATTGGTTTCTTGGGATTGATCTTTTGCATAGTTTATTTTTTGGGGGGCACCTTAGCCCCCGCCTGTTTTGCTTCGCTGATCCCAATGGCTATGGCTTGTTTCCGGCTTTTCACTTTCCCCCCTCGGCCGTCTTTCCCGGATTTCAGGGTACCCTCTTTAAATTCATGCATTACTTTTTCGATTTTCTTTTCGGCTTTTTCTGAATACCTGGGCATTGTAAGATAATTTAAGTGATAAAAAATGATGAAAAAGACTGGCAGAGAGGAA
>JAWXBI010000319.1:0-21101 GCA_034439915.1 Saprospiraceae bacterium
ATGGAAGATATTTTATTTGTACCGGCAGTATATGAATAGGTCATATTATCCAATAAAGCTTGATCTTCATCAGCAAATTCGTGTTGAAAACTAATTGCCCAAAATATGTCAATTTGTCTGCATTCCTTCTACTGTAAATATTGGATGAAATCGATGGTAAAATGCATCAAAAGATTGACCAGATCACGGAATCCTGCAGAACACAAGTATTAAAAAAAATGAAAAAGGTCCCGCGCAACTGAAAAATCAGCGTTCTTATTTAATCAGATAAGAATAAAATAATTCAGGAGGTTTTATGACTTATATAAATTCAGGATGAAATAATTCCCAAGGGATCTGAGCAAGTCCGTCTTTAGTATTGCCTCACTGAATTGCCGGATGAGGTTTGAATGCTTTTTTACTGACTAAATAGATGCCAAATAAAACCGAACTGAATAACAGGTCGGCTGCCAGAGTATTCCCAAAGAAGGGCAAGGCGAATGCATAACAGGCACCGAGTCCCCCAACGTTTTGTGGCCAGGCCGGGTTTCCCAACCAAACTCCGAAATTGGTAATCATAAAAAATGATAAGGATGCCGCAAGACTTCCCAGTACTACATTTTTAATTTTAATCTTTTGGATAAACACCTTTCCCAATAAAACGATTCCAATAAAACTAAGGTATACCCAAAGATCCCCCATCCATCGCCAGCCGGTATAGTACTCGGGGAACATATTTTTATACATTCCATTATTCAGGTACAAATCAGAAATCCACAATACGGTTAAAGGCAACAAATACGCTAACCAAGATGGTCTTATGGTTGCACCTGCAAATAAGGCGGTAGCGCCAACGGCTGTAAAATTGGGTGCATGCGGTATGAGCCGGCTCAGTATCCCGACCAGGATTAAGCCTAAAACTAGATTGATTGTAGAGATATTTTTCACTATTTACCTGACTGTTGATTTAAAAATATTATGTAAAATTACTTTAAAATCACCATATTGGAAACCCCTCGTGTACCTGTCGCAGAATTAGCTGCCCTATCCGATTTTGAAACTATCCTGAGATTGTATCGCCAGGCCAACGAAGTTTTATTGGCAGAAGGTATAATTCAATGGAATGATGATTATCCATCTCCAAAAGTATTAAAAGAGAACCTGGCCAACGGCAATACCTGGGTTTTTCGAGATCATGGCCAACCCATCGCGACGATTACCCTGGATGAAGACCAGGATCTGCAATACCAATTAATCCAATGGGCTTATGTGTCTAATCGCGTCCTGGTGGTCCATCGGTTGTGTGTAGCGCCTGGTTTTCAGAAGTTGGGTAAGGCCCGTCAGATGATGCAGTTTGCCGAATCATTTGCTGTATTGAATCAGTATCAGGCGATTCGGCTGGATGCTTATTTGGGTAATCCCTATTCTCAAAAATTGTATCGGTCGTTGGGTTATCACGAAGCTGGTGGTTATTGTTATTATCACCCGGGCCTGATCATGTGCAATTGTTTTGAAAAATGGGTGGGCTGATTATAGGGTGACGTTAAGGACAAACCATGCGTCTTACCTGAGTTATTGGGGAAGGTTGTTTGTGCGCCGTAATTTATTACGGTGATTTTATAGGCCTCGATACCTACAGGTATTAAAAAACCCTCCGGAATAAATTCCAGAGCACGAAATCTGGTGGTACTAAACCATCCGGAATCAATTCCGGAGCAGGATACCAGGTGGTATTAAACCCTTCGGAATAAATTCCAGACCACGATAACTCTCCGGAATAAATTCCAGACCACGATAACCCGCCGGAATAAATTCCAGAGCACGAAAATCAATACATTGAAATCCCCATTAATTTTTCAACCTTCAAGTCTTATATTTGGCTTTATGATAAGGTATTCGCACTCTTTTCTTTTAGTTTTTTCCCTGGTCTATCTGCAGGCCCAGCCGGACCGCTGGCAACAAAAGGTCAATTATGAAATGGTCATCGATTTTGATGCAGCCCGACATCAGTTTACCGGGGATCAAAAACTAACTTATTATAATCAGTCACCAGATGTGCTGGATAAAGTATATTTTCATTTGTATTATAATGCATTCCAGCCGGGGAGTGCCATGGATGTGCGTTCCAGATCATTGCCCGATCCGGATGCCAGAGTAAGAGACAGGATTTCCAAATTAAAAGAAGATGAGATCGGATACCATCAGGTGCTGTCCCTCACCCAGGATGGAACTCCCCTTCGTTATGTGATAGAAGGTACAATTTTGGAAGTGCTTTTAAATAAACCGATTAAACCAAAAGGGAAGGCTGTGTTTGTGATGAAATTCAAATCGCAGGTACCCGCTCAGATCCGCCGTACCGGAAGAAACAATAAAGAAGGTATTGCCTATTCCATGAGTCAATGGTACCCCAAATTGTGTGAATACGATTACCAGGGGTGGCATGCTAATCCTTATGTTGCCCGAGAATTCTACGGCATCTGGGGCGATTTTGACGTAAAAATCAGGATGGATAAAAATTATCTGATCGCTGCGGGCGGGTATATCCAAAACGCAAACGAAGTCGGCTATGGGTATGAAAAAACAGGGGCAGCGGTCAAGAAGCCGGCTGGAGACAAATTAACCTGGCATTTCAAAGCGTTGAAGGTCCATGATTTTATGTGGGCTGCCGACCCGGAATATAAACACACCAAACTGGTCAACGACGATGGCATAGAAATGAATTTCTTTTATCAGGAAAATGAAAAAACTAGAGATACCTGGTCGAAATTACCCGCCGTGATGAACCAGGTGTTTAAAATTGCAAATAAAAAGTTTGGCAAGTACCCCTATAATTATTATGCTTTTATCCAGGGTGGGGACGGGGGTATGGAGTATCCGATGGCTACCCTGATTATGGGTGAAGGATCCATGCAGGGGTTGATTGGTGTGGCTACCCATGAATTGATGCATTCGTGGTACCAGATGGTGCTCGGTTCCAATGAAAGTTTATACGCCTGGATGGATGAAGGGTTTACCAGCTATGCAGAAGACAAGATCCTGTATGAAATTGCAGAGCCAGGCGTCACCGATGTGTATGGAAATTCTGCATTCAATGGAGCCTACCAGGGCTATTTTAACCTGGCTAAAAGTGGGAAAGAAGAGCCCCTGACGACGCATTCCGATCATTTTGAATCCAATTTTGCATATGGGGTAGCGGCCTATTCCAAAGGGGAAGTTTTCCTTCATCAGTTGGAATACATTATTGGGAAGCCGGTGTTTGAACGGGGCTTGCTGGATTATTTTAATACCTGGAAATATAAACATCCCAATGTCAATGACCTCATCAGGACTTTTGAGCGGGCTTCCGGACTGGAATTGGATTGGTATAAGGAGTATTTTGTCAATAGCGTAAAACAGATTGATTACGGAATTGACTCGGTATATTCAGAAAATGAAATGACGGTTGTTCGTTTGCGAAAGGTCAAACCTTTTATTATGCCGGTGGACCTGATGGTTACATTGCAGGATGGCAGCCGTTCACTGGCTTATATTCCGCTGGATGTGATGAGGGGGGAGAAAAAACAAGAGTGGCCGGACCTTAAGGTGGTGACCAACCCGGACTGGACCTGGACCCATCCAACTTACCTGCTTAAAATCAACGTGCCGTTGGCTAATATAAAAAGTCTGGAAATCGATCCTTCAAAACGCATGGCAGATATGGAACGAGACAACAATAGCTATAACCGTTAGGCGGCTTGACGGAGACTATTGGTCCAGTTTTTTAATCTTTTATAGACTGATAACAAATAAAAAGCACCGGCCAAAACAAAGAGCCCGGCAATCCAACCTTCTTAAATATCAAGAGTATAGAAAATTAAAGGTTTGATCTCCCAAAATTTAAAAAGGCCCCATTGCTGAGGCCTTTTTCCTAATCATACAGCGTTGCATGATGCAACGGAAAAAAGATTATTGTTTTTCGGGTCTTAAACTGCGGACAACTTTACCGGCCTGCCACATCTCAGAATCCCGGAGCTCGGCCAATTCGACTTCCAACTTTGCCCGGTAATCCGGTTGACTATTGCTATCTATAGAACGTTGGGCTTCGTCTCCTCGTGCCACGGATGCGTATAATTCTTCAAATACCGGTGCTGTGGCATCCCGGAATCTGTTTTTCCAATCAAGTGCCCCGCGTTGGGCAGTAGTACTGCAATTGGCATACATCCAGTCCATACCATTTTCAGCGACCAATGGCATGAGGCTCTGTGTAAGCTCCTCTACCGTCTCATTGAAAGCCTCTGAAGGCGTATGGCCATTTTTTCTCAAAACCGTATACTGGGCTTCAAAAATGCCCTGGATAGCGCCCATCAGGGTACCCCGCTCACCGGTCAGGTCGCTGAATACCTCACGCTGAAAATTGGTTTCAAACAAATAGCCCGAACCAATGCCAATACCTAAGGCAATCACCCTTTCCTTTGCTTTACCCGTAGCATCCTGGAAAATGGCGTAACTTGAATTCAGGCCCCGTCCTTGTAAAAACATCCTTCGCAAACTGGTACCGGAACCTTTAGGAGCGACCAAAATCACGTCAATGTCCGGTGGAGGGATGATACCCGTCCGCTCTTTATACGTAATGCCAAATCCATGTGAAAAATAAAGTGCTTTGCCCGGGGTCAACAACGGTTTAATGGTTGGCCAGGCTGCGAGCTGGGCTGCATCCGAAAGCAGATATTGAATGATACTCCCCTTTGCTACGGCTTCTTCGATAGAAAACAAGGTTTTTCCCGGTTCGAATCCATCCCGGATGGCTTTATCCCAGGTAGGAGAGGGGTTTCTCTGGCCAATGATGACATTAAAACCATTGTCTCTCAGGTTTAAGGCCTGACCGGGCCCCTGGACTCCGTAACCAATAATTGCGATGGTTTCATTTTGTAAAATATCACGGGCATGATCCAGTGAAAATTCATCGCGGGTAACCACATTTTCCTCAACCCCGCCAAAGTTTAATTTTGCCATTGATTCAATTTATAGTTTAAGTTTTAAAAATTTTTTATAACCGGAAATTTACATGCTAAACACATTTTCCTGCTGATCCAAAAATTCATTTTCGACCATTTCAGAAGGTGGTTCGTGTTGCTCAAACTGGGTGAGCTTGCGGTGAAACCCTTCACTGCTTTTTATAATTGCCACCCTGGCACTGCGGACAAATTCAATCAGGCCATAAGGTTCGAGTACCTTGAGGAGTTGATCGGTTTCTTCCCGGTGTCCGGTGACGGAGAATACCGTATAATCTTTGCGGATGACCACAGCCCGTGCACCGTATTGGCTTAAAAGCCTTTCCACCTTTACTTCGCTGGCAATAATGTCGGTAGAGACTTTATACAATGCGAGTTCCTGCCATACGATCTCATCATTATTGTTGTAATATGCTTTCAGGACATCGACCTGTTTTTCAATTTGCCGGCATAATTTCCTGACGACTTCTTCAGATTCATTGATGACAATATTAAACCGGTGGACAGAGTCAATCTCACTCGGCGAGGTATTGAGGCTTTCAACATTAATTTTCCTTCTTGAAAAAATAATGGCGATCCGGTTTAATAAACCAATCTGGTTTTCTGTATAGACCGTGACCGTATATTCTTGTTTCAGCATGATTTAATTTTTAAATTACAGGTCTTCTTTACACAAAATGACCTCTGCGACCCCTCTGCCCTGAGGAACCATGGGGAACACATTGTTTTCTTTGCCAACGATGACTTCCAGCAGAAAACTACCGGGATGCTCCAGCATCTCCCGGATGGCATCAGTCAATTCATTTCTTGCCGAAACCGAGCGGGCGGCAATATGATATCCTTTAGCGACCTGCACATAATCCGGACTCATAATATTGACAAAGCTGTACCGGTTTTCGTGAAAGAGTTCCTGCCATTGCCTGACCATACCCAGGAAATTGTTGTTGAGAATGATGATCTTGACATTGGGTTTGAATTGCATAATCGTACCCAATTCCTGTATGGTCATTTGAATGCCGCCATCCCCTATAATGGCCACTACTTCCCGGTGGGGAGCGCCGTATTTAGCTCCGATAGCCGCAGGCAGAGCGAAGCCCATAGTGCCTAATCCTCCACTGGTGATATTACTTTTACTGTCCGTAAATTTGGCGTATCGGCAGGTCACCATCTGATGCTGGCCTACATCTGTAACCAGGATCGCCTTGCCCCCCGTAAATGAATTCAATATATGAATGACCTCTCCCATCGTCAACGAAGTCCCGGTAGGGTTCAATTCATTAAAAATCACTTTAGTCTCCTCCTGGAGTTTACAATCATCGAATTTTTGGAACCAGGTCAGATAATTCTTTTTTTGAATGGCCTTGGTAAGCAGGGGTAGGGTCTCTTTACAATCGCCCCATACCGGTACAGTGGTTTTTACATTTTTATCAATCTCTGACGGATCAATATCGAGGTGAATGATTTTTGCCTGCTTGGCGTATTTATCCAATCGCCCGGTTACCCGGTCATCAAAGCGCATCCCGATAGCGATCAGGACATCACATTCATTGGTGAGCAGGTTGGGGCCATAATTGCCATGCATACCCAGCATGCCCACTGCGTTAGGATGGTCGGTGGGTATGGCACTCATACCCAGAATGGTCCAGGCAGCCGGTATGCCTGATTTTTCCAGAAAGGCTTTAAACTCTGATTCCGCTTTACCCAGGATTACCCCCTGTCCAAAAATAATTAGTGGACGCTCAGCCTCATCAATCAACGCTGCCGCTTGCTGAATATATTCTTTTCTTATTATCGGTTTAGGACGGTAACTTCTGATGTGCCTGCATTTTTCATAACCCGTATAATTAAAGGACTGGATCTGGGCATTTTTGGTGATATCAATTAATACGGGTCCGGGACGTCCGCTGCGGGCTATATAAAATGCCTTGGCGATCACACCGGGTATTTCGTGGGCCTCCGTCACCTGATAATTCCATTTGGTGATCGGAGTAGTTATATTCATCACGTCTGTTTCCTGAAAAGCATCCGTCCCGAGCAAGTGAGCAAAGACCTGTCCGGTAATGCAGACTACAGGCGTGCTGTCAATCATAGCGTCTGCTAAACCGGTGACGAGATTAGTAGCGCCAGGTCCGCTGGTTGCAAAGACCACCCCGGTTTTCCCGCTGACCCGCGCATAGCCCTGAGCAGCATGGATCGCGCCCTGCTCGTGACGCACCAGGATGTGTTCCAGTTGTTTGCCATAATGAAATAAAGCGTCGTAAATGGGCATAATAGCTCCTCCTGGATAACCAAAAATAAGGTCAACGCCTTCCGCTACCAGGCAACGCATGGTGGCTTCCGCCCCACTTAGCATGGTTTGAGGCACTTCGTCGACTATCATTCCGGGTTTGGTTTCCGTCAGTATAGACATATTAATTTTTTTTGTAATATAATAATAATTTAGAATTCATCGGTCACACACCCCTGGCTGGCGCTGGAAACCGTAAGGGCATATTTCCGTAAAATACCCGAGGTAGCTTTTAAAGGTGGGGCCGACCAGAGCCGATGGCGTTTACTCAGTTCTTCTTCAGAAATCAGGACATCCATAGAATGGTTCTTAATATCTAAACGAATCATATCCCCATTGCGCACCATGGCGATATTACCCCCATCCTGGGCTTCCGGCGTTACGTGTCCAATCACAAACCCATGGGTCCCTCCGCTGAAACGACCGTCGGTGATCAGCGCCACTTTGTCCCCAAGGCCGGCACCGATCAGGGCACTGGTCGGTTTGAGCATCTCCGGCATACCCGGAGCACCTTTTGGTCCACAGTACCGGATCACAATGACTTCACCGGGTTTGATTTTTTTGTCAATGATCGCCTGATTCAAGTCCTGTTCCGCATCGAATACATGGGCGGGCCCTTCAAACAATTCACCTTCCTTGCCAGTGATCTTGGCTACGGCCCCTTCTGTGGCCAGATTGCCGTATAAAATCTGCAAGTGTCCGGTTGGTTTGATCGGGTTATTAAACGGACGGATGATGTCCTGACCTGCTGACAGGGGAAGCACATCGGCTAGATTCTGTGCAATCGTTTTTCCGGTGACGGTTAAACAATCGCCGTGTAACCGGCCCGCATCCAGCAGCATCTTCATAACGGCGGGGGTGCCGCCGATTTCATGCAGGTCCTGCATAACATATTTTCCGCTGGGTTTGAGGTCGGCCAAAAAAGGGGTACGGTCGCTCACACGCTGGAAATCGTCGATAGTCAAATCGATCTTGGCGGCTTTAGCTATGGCGATCAGATGAAGTACCGCATTGGTGGATCCGCCCAGGATCATAATCAGGGTCATGGCATTTTCAAAAGCTTCCTGTGTTAGAATATCTCTGGGTTTGATATCATTCCTGATCAGGTGCAACATAGCAGAGGCAATAACATGGCTCTCCATCTTTTTGGCATCTGAAACGGCGGGATTAGAGGAGTTGCTGGGCAGGGCCATTCCCATTGCTTCAATTGCGGAAGACATCGTATTGGCTGTATACATGCCACCGCAAGCACCTGCTGCAGGGACTGCCCGGTGAATGACTTCCTGAAAATCTTCTTCGGTGATCTTTCCATTTATTTTTTGACCCAGGGCCTCGAAGGCGGATACCACATCCAATTTATTCCCCTTATACATGCCAGGGGCGATAGTGCCTCCATAGACCAGAATAGATGGCCGGTTGAGGCGTGCCATGGCCATCAATGCTCCAGGCATATTTTTGTCACAACCAACGACGGTGACGAGGCCATCGTACCATTGTGCTGAAACTACGGTTTCTATCGAATCAGCGATGATATCTCTGGAAGGCAGGGAATAACGCATTCCATCTGTACCCATGGAAATCCCGTCGCTGACTCCAATAGAATGAAATACCAGGCCAATCATGCCCTCCTGATTTATTTTGTTACGGATATCCACGGCAAGGCCGTTTAAATGCATGTTGCAGGGATTTCCTTCCCAACCAGTACTGGCTATCCCGACCTGTGGTTTCTTCATATCTGCATCGGTAAGGCCGATTCCATGAAGCATAGCCTGGGCTGCCGGCTGTGAAGGATCCTGGGTTACATGTTTACTGTATTTATTCAATTCCATCTTATTCGTTTGTGAAGAGTACCAAATATTAGCCTATTCTGGCTAACGACCAAACTTAATATAAAAACATAAAAATCATTCGGTTGTGCTTCTACGATGCCAAATTCCCGTGAACAAGGAAGTGATAGGTCAATAAAACTGATTCGACCGGGACCGTATTTGCTAAAGAATCAAAGATCAGACATTGAACCTGAAATGCATCACATCACCATCCTGAACGGTATATTCTTTTCCCTGGACCAATAGACGACCGGCTTCCTTTGCACCATGTTCAGTGCCATATTTAATATAATCTGAATAACTGATGACTTCTGCGCGTATAAATCCTTTTTCGAAATCAGTATGAATAACCCCTGCTGCTTTTGGGGCAAGATCCCCTTCATGGATAGTCCAGGCTCTCACTTCTTTTTCTCCTGCGGTAAAATAGGTGATCAAATGAAGCAGTTTATAACAGGAACGGATGAGTTTGTTGACCCCCGGTTCTTTCAGTCCAATGGTCTCCAGAAATTCTTTTTGATCTTCTTTGGTATCCAACTGGGCGATCTCTGCTTCAATGCCGGCGGAGATCAATATAATTTCGGATTGAGCATGCGGGGATGCGATGGCATTTTCTTTAGTAATCAGGTCTACGATTGCCTGGGTATGGCGGTTGCCGGTATGGACAGACGGCTCATCGACATTGCAAACGTAAAGCACCGGTTTGTATGTCAGTAAAAAAAACTCATCCAGTATACTTTGATCTTTGGGTTCACATTCAAAATAACGGGCTGCCTTACCCGCATCGAGATGTTTTTTAAGGTTTTCTGCCAATTCCAGCACCCGGAGTTCTTCTTTATTGGCACCTTTTGCCTGTTTTCTGAGTTTATCTACGCGTTTGTCTATGGTCTCCATGTCCTTAAACAACAGCTCCATATCTATAATTTCTTTGTCACGAACCGGATCGACCGAACCATCAACGTGGACAATATTGTCATCTTCGAAACAGCGGACCACATGTACTATAGCTTCCACTTCCCGGATGGTTGCTAGGAACTGGTTGCCCAGGCCTTCTCCCTGGCTGGCCCCTTTGATCAATCCGGCGATATCGACGATCTCGATGGTATTCGGGATTGTCTTCAGAGGTTGGACCAGGCGGGCCAATTCATCCAGTCTGGGGTCCGGAACGGCAATCATGCCGATATTGGGGTCTTTGGTCGCAAAAGGGTAATTTGCCGCCAAAGCTTTGCCTGAGGTCAATGCATTGAATAGGGTGGATTTTCCAACATTGGGCAAGCCCACAATTCCAGCTCTTAATGCCATAGTTTTATTTTTAGAGGTGCAAATGTACACCTTGTGGACAGAATGAAGTTAAGTTTGCATAAAGCCAATGAATCATTTAGCCCATTTATTCCTTTCCGGGGACAATCCGGCCTGGGTCACGGGTAATTTTATTGCGGATTTTTTAAGCCCGGCGGAGCAACGGGCTATGCCTCCGGACATCCGGCAAGGCATCCAAATTCATTTGTTTATTGACCGCACCATAGATCATCACCCGGTTTACAAAAAATCAATTGAATTGATCCGGCTTACCCAGCATAAATATGCCCCGGTAGTGGCAGATATCTATTTTGATTATTTATTATTCAGTCTATGGAGCCACTTTGCCACGGTATCCGCCAATGATTTTAGATTAAAAGTATATGATATCCTGAAACAATCAATACCGGAGGTTACCCCGGAAGGGATCCGAAACCGGATACGGTCTATGATCGACCGGGATTTTCTTCAAGCCTATTCATCCATAGATTTTATGGAGGGCACCTTTCAAATGCTGAGTAAACGGGTTCATTTTAATCATCGTTTACAGGAAGCGACCACGGATTATAAACAACATTTACCGGTATTAGCGGAACATTTTATGGATGTATTTCCACAGATGGTGGAAGCCTGTCTGGTTTTCCGGCTTAACCTTCAAAATTGAAGGAAATGGTCAACGCTCTGGATAATATTTTTTCCAGGACAGAGGATTCGGAGTTGGTGCCATTATAGATCAGAATGTTTCCGATCCCCTGGGAAAACTTGATTTCCGGAGAGAAAATAAAATAGGGGAAATAAAACTGCATCCCTGCGCCAATTTCCGCTGTAAAATCATTCGGTGCCAACTTAATTAATGAAGTGAATTTTTTGGTCCTCGATTTATTGGATATATCATAAGCATATTTGATCCCGCCGACTACAAAGACCCTCATGTCTTTATATGGAAGGGAAGTAAAACGAATATGTAAGGGCAGTTCCAGGAAGGCGGATTCAATTTTGCGGTCAATTTCAGCCACCCCATCGCTGTAACGGATGTTCCGGTTGGCAAAAGAAAACGTAGGAATGAACCGGAAATCAAAATGTTCCCCAAACCGGACATTTGAGATGATCCCGACGGAAAACCCGGGATTTTTTAAAGATTCGGTCAGGAGCAGGCTATCCTGGTTTATAAAATAATTGGAACGATAAAGTTTATAGGTCGATTGATTAAAACTCAGCGATAAACCGAAATAATAATTTTTACCGGCAAACTGGCGGTAATTATTGCCGGAATATTTATCCTGACCCGCCAAAGGCAAGCAGATCATCAGGGCCAGCCAACCTGGTATTATTTTTCGGAGAGGTAAGCTGTACATATTCCAAAACTGAATTTTTGTAAACGAATAAATTTGAAGCCGGCATTTTCCAGTTTGGTTACAAAATCCTTGCCAGCCGGAAAGGTATGCATGGACTCATGCAGGTAGCGGTAAGCCTTAGGATCCAGGGAAAACAATTTGCCGATCATGGGTAAGATATAACGGGAATAAACAAAAAATAATTGTTTTAAGGGGAATCCAGCAACACGGCTGAATTCCAGGACCATAAACGGGGATCCCGGTTTGAGTACACGGTGGATTTCCCTGAGCCCTTTATCCAGATCCTCAAAATTGCGAACACCGAAGGCCACAGTGCTGGCATCGAAAGTATTGGTTTCATAATTCAATGACTCCGCATCGCCAGGGTGAAATTCAAAATTAATTGAGCTTGCTTTTTTTCTGGCAATTTGAAGCATATTGATCGATAAATCGATTCCGGTTATTTTTCGAGGCTGAAGGATCTTCGCCGCCATGATCGCAAAATCCCCTGTGCCCGTGGCAACATCCAGCAGGTGTTGAATCGGATAAGGCCGGAGCATTTTTAAAGCTTTTTTTCTCCAGGACGTGTCAATGCCCACCGATAAAAAACGGTTTAAAAAGTCATAGGTTCCGGCGATTCCATCAAACATATCCGTCACTTGTTTTTTCTTCGATTGTTCGTTGGAATAAGGCTTGATCATAACTGGAATTAATCAAAATTAACATGTTTAAAATGCACCCGGTGGAGCGCCGTGAGAAATCGTTTTAATTTTTTTTAAAAATAAAATGCAGAGCACTGAATATCAATTATTTATAAATAATGGTTTTTTGTAAAATTTTTTAATTTTTCGATTGAAAATTATTAATTTTGCGCACCTTTTAATATCCTGTATGGCAATAGATAAAATTATTTCCGTCAATATCGAAGATCAGATGAAAACAGCCTACATCGATTATTCGATGTCGGTCATCATCTCCCGGGCTCTGCCTGACGTGAGAGATGGATTAAAACCTGTTCAAAGACGGATTTTGTATGCCATGTCTGATCTCGGCCTGGATTACAACAAACCATTTAAAAAAACAGCCAGAATCGTCGGTGAGGTGCTGGGTAAATACCATCCCCATGGTGACTCCTCCGTGTATGAAGCTATGGTCCGTATGGGTCAGCCCTGGTCCTTGCGGTATACCCTGGTGGACAAACAGGGTAATTATGGGAATATCGACGGCGACGGGCCTGCAGCAATGCGTTACACCGAAGGACGCCTGAGCAGGTTGAGCTCAGAGATGCTTTCCGACCTCGATAAGGAAACCGTGGATTTTAGGACCAATTTTGATGATTCCCTGGAAGAGCCTACAGTCCTACCTTCAAAAGTGCCAAACCTTTTATTAAACGGGGCCTCCGGTATCGCTGTGGGTATGGCGACCAACATGCCCCCTCATAATTTGAAAGAAATCGTTTCCGGCATTATTGCCCAGATTGACCAACCGGAAATCACCATACCGGAATTGATGAACTATATACAGGGGCCTGACTTTCCAACCGGTGGAACGATTTATGGGACTGAAGGCATTAAAGAAGCCTTTGAAACCGGCCGGGGAAAAGTGGTCCTGAGAGGAAAGACAGACATTGAAACCGTACACGGGCACGAAGCCATCGTAATCACCGAAATTCCCTACCAATTAAGTAAGTCCACCCTGATTGCCAAAATCAATGAACTCCGGATAGAAGATAAAATAGAAGGTATACATGACGTCCGCGATGAGTCAGCCAGGGACGAACTGAAAGTGCGCGTGGTGGTTTCGCTTAAAAAAGATGCGATTGCCCAGATTGTGCTCAATCAATTGTATAAATATACTCCGTTGCAGACTTCCTTTGGGGTAAATAATATTGTCCTGGTCAATGGGAGGCCAAGGCTCCTCAACCTAAAACAACTGATCCAGGAGTTCATAAAATTCCGTTTGGAAGTGATAGTCCGGCGAACCAGTTATCTATTGCGCAAAGCAGAAGAAAGGTCCCATATCCTGGAAGGCTTACTCATTGCTATAGACCACCTTGATGAGGTAATAAAACTGATTCGCGCCTCGGCGACCCCGGATGAAGCCAGGGATGTGTTGATGGAAAGGTTTTCGCTATCCGAAATTCAGGCCAGAGCAATATTAGCATTGACCCTCAGGCAGTTGACCGGACTGGAAAGGGCCAAATTAAAAGACGAATATGAAGAACTTCAGAAATTAATAAAACACTATAAGGAGATCCTGGCCAATGAATCCGTACAAAAGGAAATCATCAAGGCGGAATTACAGGACCTGGTGGAAAAATATGGCGATGACCGGAGATCGCAGATTACCATCAACGAAAGTGAGATCAATATAGAAGATATCATACCGAATGAAGAAGTGGTGATCACCATTTCACACCTGGGATACATCAAACGCACTAAGGTGACCGAATACCGCTCCCAGGGCAGGGGAGGACGTGGGTCGAAAGGCAGCCATACCCGGGAAGAAGATTTTATTGAGCATTTATTTACAGCCACCACCCATGCTTATCTTTTATTGTTTACACAAATGGGTAAATGTTTTTGGTTGAGGACCTATGAAATTCCGGAGGCGACAAAAACCGGTACCGGGCGTGCGATTCAAAATATTGTTTCCCTCCCGCCGGATGATAAAGTAAAAGCTTATATTTCTATTGCGAACCTGGCTGATGAATCGTATATCAATTCCCATTATATCATTTTCTGTACCAAAAAGGGCGTTATCAAAAAAACCCTGGTAGAAGAGTTTTCCAGGCCAAGGACCAGTGGTATCAATGCCATTTCCATCAATGAAGGCGACCAATTGCTTGAAGCACGTTTGACTAATGGAAAAAATGAGATATTAATTGCCAATAAACAAGGTAGGGCCATACGTTTTAATGAATCCAAGGTGAGGTCCATGGGTCGTTCAGCTGCCGGAGTGACGGGTATGGAGCTCGATAAAACGAATGATGAAGTTATTGGTATGATTTGTGTCGACCCTGCAGACAAAACGACGTCCATCCTCGCGATTTCCGAGTTAGGTAGTGGCAAGCGGTCCGATCTGGAGGATTACCGGGTCACCAACCGAAGTGGTAAGGGTGTTAAAACTCTGAATATCACGGAAAAAACAGGAAACCTGGTTTCCATCAAAGCAGTTTCGGATTTGAATGACCTCATTATTACCACGCGTCAGGGGATTATGATCCGGCTCGATATGGCTGATCTCCGCATCATGGGAAGGGCTACCCAGGGAGTCAAACTTATTAAACTGGACGATCAGGATGAAATTGCAGATGTAACAGTCATTCTAAAAGATATAGAAGTGGACAAACCGGTTGACGAAATTCAGGGCAATACTAAAGATCCGGATCCGGAAATTCTGTAATTTTATTAACGCAATTTTTATTTGTTTTAACTTTTTGTAAACTTTGCATCCACATTTCAATCGTCATAACATCAAAACTCAAAACCATCAATGAAAAAATTATTTTTATTAGGCTTGCTGAGCTTATTTCATTTGACTTCAAGTTTCGCTCAGGAAGATCCGGAAAAAACCGTAAAAAAAGCCGTCAAAGCTTTTAACACCTTTAATCTTGAACCCAATACCAAGGCTGCCTCACTGGATGAAGCGCGGACCTTGATTGACGAAGTTTTTAAGTCGGAAGCCATGCAGACCAATGTGGCCGCTTTATTGGCTAAAGGTCAAATTTATGCCGGTTATATTACCAAGGACCAGACACAAAGAATACTAAACCCTGCATACAAAAGTACCCACGATTTCCCCGCTTCCTATATTGCTTATCAGGCTTTTTCAAAAGCCCTGGAACTGGGCATGAAAAAATTTGAAAAAGCAGATGCCGTTAAAGGATTACAATCGCTGACCGGAGATTTAAACAACACCGGCAATGAATATTATAATCAGGGTAAATTTAAAGAGTCCTACGAGAATTTCCTTGCGGCACTGGATGTCCATGATAAAATGAAAGCCAATGCCCAACCCAGTGCGCTGGATAAACCGGAAGACTACAACAATCAGATGTTTATCCTTTCTGCAGCAGCGGTCAAAGCGAAAATGTATGATGAAGCAAAGGCATACAATGACAAACTGATCCTTGCCAATTATGAAGATGGTGGCATCTATGAAAACCAATATGAAATACTCACCAATGCAGGCGATAATAAAGGAGCAGAAGCTATACTCGAGGAAGGACGTAAAAAAATGCCGGATGATGTAGGGCTTATGTTTAAAGAAATCAATCATTATATCCGTCAGGGCAAGCTGGATATCCTCGTCGATAAATTAAAAGCTGCCATAGCGAAAGAGCCTAATAATGTGTCGTTGTATACCACCCTTGGCAATGTATATGACAATCTTTACCAAAAAGACTCCATCACTATGCAGAAAGACAAAGCGGGTAATTACACTGTTATGGAAGGCGTCCTCTCCAATGAAAATTTTAAAAATGCAGAAAATTATTTTACCCAGGCTACTTCCCTGGATGCTAAAAACGGTGATGGTTTTTACGGACTGGGTGCATTTTATTACAACATCGCAGCCCGCATGACATTGATCCTCAACAAATTGGCTGATGATTATTCAAAAGAAGGCGGCAAAAAATATGAAGCCATCAAAGTGGAGGTATTTGCTATGTTTGACAAGAGCCTCCCCTCATTTAAATCCTCTGAAGCGCTGAATGCCAATGACCGGAATACGCTCATAGCTTTAAAAGAAATCTATGCCCGTAAAAATGAATTTGATCTTTCCAATGAATATAAAAAACGGTTGGAAGTCATCGAAGGAGGTGGACTAAACCCAACCAGCTATAATAAAAATTAATCCGGTTCATTCGGATGCATGAAGCGCGGCCCCGGTCGCGCTTTTTTTATAAGGTATTTGGTAGGGAAAATGGTCATGAAATGACTTTTAAATATAGCCTGGTCGGGCTATACTTCGAGTCTGTTCCGGAAAGTTTATCTTACCGCACCCGTAAATTCCGGGAGCAAAAGGGGATTCATTTTTCAATATACAGGAATTCCAATATCTTATCCCTTCATCAAAAACACAAAACGCTGTTATGACTCCATGGATACAGGAAGCCGGTGTGCAGGATATCTCCAAATTGATTCCGGTTTTGAAAGTCCTGAGGCCTCATCTTTCCGACCATGATTTGTTTCAATTGGTACCCTTGTTGTTTGAGGAAGGCTACCGGTTGATCTACATGGGTGATGAAGAAAATGCTTATTCCGCAGCGGGGTTCCGGACTATGAATTTTTTATTTTCGGGTAAGACCTTGTACATCGATGACCTGGTGACCTTGCCGGAGCACCATAAAAAAGGTTATGCCTCTTCTCTTTTAAACTGGTTAAAAACATATGCCATGGAAAATCAGTATGATCATTTTTCCCTGGATTCAGGGTTCCAGCGGAAAGATGCTCACCGTTTATACCTGAGCTCCGGCCTGGAAATGGAAGGATTTCATATCGGTAAAAAACTGAGCTCGTGGAAATAATTTTAGCCGGAAAAGCAGGGTAAAAGCGTATGTTGCGGCAATTTTAAACTAAACCAATTTCCACTAAAGTTGTTAGTATTTAAATTGGATTTTCAAACGTCATTTCTTAATTGATTTGGACTACCTTTGTCAACCAATTGAATCCATTCTAATGGGAGTAGATACCATCGATGACCTGATCACCAACAGCACTGACCGGCAGATTTGGGGAAAGGTAAAAGCCGAAATTCGTATTACCGACGGAGAAGGGCTTTATTTGTTTGAAAAAGTTGATTTAGGTTTATTAGCCGCCATGGCAAACTGGATCCGGGAAAAAAAACACGGACAGCAAACCTATTTTAATAAAAATATACATATAGAACCGACCAACGTATGTATTTATACCTGTAAGTTTTGTTCCTATTCCCGATTAATAAAACATCGTTCAGAAGGATGGGAATATACCAAAGAGGATATGCTGAAAATACTTGCTGAAAAAGTACCGCAGGAAATTACCGAAGTCCATATCGTTGGCGGTGTACTCCCTCAGTATGACCTGGCCTTTTATGTGGATTTGTTTCGGTCCATTAAAAAATTGTATCCTTTATTGCATATTAAATCGTTGACTCCGGTTGAATTGTATTATATATGTAAAAAAGCAAAAGTAACTGTTGCTCAGGGTCTGGCCATACTCAAAGAAGCAGGACTCGATTCATTACCCGGGGGTGGGGCAGAGATTTTTGATGATACCATCCGACAAATAATTTGTGCTGATAAATGCGGAACGGAGGATTGGTTGGAAATCCATAAACAGTGGCACCTTCTGGGAGGCCGTTCCAATGCTACTATGCTGTATGGGCATATAGAGTCTTATGCTCACCGGATTGACCATATGCAACGACTGAGAGATCTCCAGGACCAGACTGGTGGCTTCCAGACTTTTATACCTTTAAAGTTCAGGAATAAAGACAATGAAATGTCGCATATCCCGGAAGCCACGGTAGTCGAGGACATGAAAAATTATGCAGTAAGCCGTATTTACCTGGACAATGTGGAACACTTAAAAAGTTATTGGCCTATGCTGGGCAGGGAAATGGCCCAGTTGTCTTTATCCTATGGAGTAGATGACCTTGATGGCACGATTGATGATACTACCAAAATTTATGCTATGGCCGGAGCTGAAGAACAACAACCTGCCATGTCTACGGAGGACCTGGTCTTACTCATACAACGGGCCGGGCGGATGGCCGTGGAGCGGGACACGATGTACAATGTCCTAAAAGAATTTAAAGAACCTATATTGAATAATTCGATCAGGTCGTATTTTTCACTACCTGTCATACAAAACTAATGGTTCCTTCCACCAGTATAGCCATAGTCAATTACCTCAACACCAAACCATTTATTTATGGTTTAAATCGATCACCCTTTGCGGCCGAGTTTGAATTGCATGAAATCATGCCTTCCCGGTGTGCGCAATGGTACATGGAAAACAAGGTGGACATCGCTCTTGTTCCCGTTGGTGCTTTGCCAGGTCCGCCGGACCACTTGATCAATGCTTACGGTATAGCCAGTGATGGAGCGGTAGCTAGTGTGTGCCTGTTGTCCGAAGTCCCTATACATGAAATTAAAAACCTGATATTGGATTATCAATCGAGGACCTCAGTCACCTTAGTCAGAATACTCCTGGACCAATTTTGGCAGCACAGACCTGTTTTTTTGGAAGGCTATGAAGGTTTTGAATCCAGGATAGCAGGGGCAACCGCTGGTTTGGTGATCGGTGACCGTGCGATTCGGTTGAAAAATAAATTCCCTTTTGTATATGATCTGGGACAAGCATGGAAAGAATTGACTGGTCTTCCTTTTGTCTATGCAGTATGGCTAAAAAATGGGAACCTGCCGGATGATAAAATCAGGAAATTTAATGCCGCCCTGCAAAACGGACTGGAACATATTGAAGTACTGTTGACTGAAATCCAGGAATATGACCCGGTCTTTTTAAAGTCATATTTTAATCAAAATATTAAATATCATTTGAAACCAGAGTACCTCGAAGGGCTGAATCTATTTTATAAAAAAAGGAAACAGATTGAAACCAGACCCCTGGTCATGAACCTGTAAAAAGGTATTGGCTTAATACCGTTTTTTATCCATCCGAAAACCAAACCGTGCAGCCAGAAACAATCCATTATTGATCCTCAGGTTTTGGGAGGATATACTTTGAAAAAATGGACTCCAATCAAGAGGTTGACTTAATTGATAGCTTACAGATGGTGACCAGGTAATCAAATCAGATAAACCAATGTCTATACCTATTCCCAAACGGACAAAACCTATCCAATCGGTCGCCGGGGTACCCTGAATGGTGTTGCTGTTCAATACACTTCGTCCAATTCCGGGAGCCAGATGTAGGAAAAGGCCTTTTTTGATGAATTTTCCCTGTTTGGAAAAAGTCGGACACTGACAATCATTTTTAAAATCAAGGGGATAGATCTGAAATCCCGGTGCAAAATCTATAAAGCTCCAATTTAGCACCCCAATGGACTGATCATTCAAAACCAATTCTTCGCTGGCGGTCTGAAAATGAATAGCCGGCATGACTTCAAGCCGGTATTTTTTAAGTCGAAACCAATAGTCTATGCCGAGTCCCGCCTTGGTGGAAAACAATTTTTCATTGCTTACAGTCTCTGCAATCTTGTATTGTGCCAGCGTGGTCACGATTTTGATGCCTACCTGAGCTTTAATCGGCAAAACGGCAACCCACAAGGCTATAATTAAGTACCAGCGGTCCATCTGCAAACAAGAACGGGAAAATTTAATTAAGAATTGCACGGTCTTAAGCTTACTTTTGCCTAAAATTAGGGTAAGGAAGTGAGATTAAAAGGTCAAAAAAAGAATAAGGTCCATATCATTACCCTGGGTTGTTCAAAAAATACGGTAGATAGCGAAAACCTGATTACGCAGTTAAGATCCAATGATTTTGAAGTCGAGCACGACGCCGATCATAACAGTTCCAATGTCGTCATAGTCAATACCTGTGGATTTATCGAGATGGCGAAAAAGGAATCCATCGACACTATATTACAATATGCAGAAGCCCGCAACCAGGGCAAAGTCGATAAATTATTGGTGACCGGCTGTCTTTCCCAACGGTATAAAGACCAATTGCAGATTGAAATCCCTGAAGTGGACGCTTGGTTTGGCACCATGGACCTTCCAGCACTGCTGGCAAATTTAAACGCGGATTATAAAAAGGAATTAATAGGGGAACGCCTGACCACTACTCCCGGACATTATGCGTACCTGAAAATTTCAGAAGGATGTAACCGGACTTGCAGTTTTTGTGCCATTCCACTGATGCGCGGCAAACACTTAAGCCGCAGCATTGAAAGCCTCGTGCACGAAGCCCGGTTTTTGGCTGATCGGGGGGTAAAAGAATTGATACTGATAGCCCAGGAACTCACGTATTATGGCCTGGATTTATATAAAAAAAGAAGATTGCCGGATTTGCTCGAAGCCCTGAGCAGGGTAGAAGGTATTGAATGGATCCGGCTGCACTATGCCTATCCGAGTAAATTTCCATTGGAAATAATTGATACCATGGCATCTTTACCCAAAATCTGCAATTACCTCGATATGCCTCTTCAGCACGCCAGCGATGAGGTACTGACGGCTATGCGCAGACAAATCACCAAAGAAGAGACTGTTGATTTGATCCGGCAAATCCGGAGCAGGATTCCCGGGATTACCCTGCGCACGACTATGTTGGTCGGCTTTCCGGATGAATCAGATCGCCATTTTGAAGAATTATGTGCATTTATCCAGGAAATGAAATTCGACCGGCTTGGGGTATTCACCTATTCTCATGAAGAAGAC
>JAWXBI010000320.1:0-26898 GCA_034439915.1 Saprospiraceae bacterium
GTTATATATAAATATATTTAATATTAATAATTATTTTAATTAAAAATCTGTTTTTCAGTTAATTGAACATTAAAATATAATATTATATGTTTAAATTATTATATTTTTTTTATTTTTTTATTCCCAACAAACCTAAAATTTTAACAAAAAAAAATAAAATGGGGACCTGAAAGAGGCATTATTAGTGAAGCTGGAATCCGTCAGGGTATGTAAAAAAGCCAGCAAATCGGATTTTTGCTGCGGCGTCAAACCCAGTTTTCTGATAAACGGGTTTTTGTTATCGGATGGAAACCCACCCGAATCATAATGGTCGATTACCTGTTCCAGGCTGCTAAACCTTCCATCATGCATATAGGGCGCAGTCATGACAATATTGCGTAAGGATGGCGCCTTAAACATGCCATTCTGGGCTTGATTCCCGGTCACCTCCCCCAAGCCATTGTCATCAAACACCTGACCGGCCCTCACGGATTGAATCCCATTGTTGAAAAAATCAAGGGACGACATCAGCGGAGCATTGTGGCAATGAAAACATTCCGCATCGGGCAAGCGCCCCCCGGAGCGATCAAAAAACATTTCAAAACCCCTTAATTCACTTTCTGAAAAAAATACTCCTGACCCGGGTGTGATAGCCAGGTCATATTTTGATTTACCCGAACTGATCAGGGTTCTTTCAAATTGAGCTATAGCTTTCACAGCAAGGAATTTGGTGATGGAATCTACATCAGGTATTCCAAAAGCTTTGCGGAACTCCATAGGATAATCACGGTGCCTTTTCAGTCGCTCCACCACCCCGGGCCATTGAAAATGCATTTCAACGGGATCCTCAACGGGTAGGAAGGCTTGTATTTCCAGTGATGGGGAACGGCCATCCCAAAACAAACCGCGGTTTTGAAATCCGATGTCCAGCAAACTCATTGCACTGCGCCTGCCATTGATTTTATCTACCCCCGGACTGGTGGCCAAACCATCTGTAAAACTTTTATCAGGTTGATGACAACTTGAGCAAGACAAGCTGGAATCCCGCGATACTATAGGGTCAAAAAACAATTTCCTCCCCAGTTTTATCCCCTCCTGAGTCAAAGGATTGTCACCGGGTATTTCAAGCTCAGGATAAGTTTCGGGAGCAGTCAGGGTGACGGATTCGGGCTGATAAGGAATATGCAGGAGGTCCCCTTCAATCGGCTCACTGGGATCAAAATCACAACCTGCAATAAACAGGATAAGTGCCGTCAAACACCCAATGGCCAGGCTCCTCCATTGACCCATTTCAGTTTTTTAATTGAATCGCTCCAGCCAGCGACGTGGCAAACAATTTAAGTGTGGGGATATTGGAGGGATTGTGGTTCAACGGGCTGGATTCCAGATCAAAATATTGCCCGCCTTGTAAAAATATTTTTTCAACATCCAGGTCAAGATTCAGGGAGAATGTTTGATGATCAGTTAAGGTAAATGATTTGTCAATTTGTACTGATTCCAGACAAACATCCGTGCCCGTATGTACTGCAAAACCAAGGTCATATACTTTATCGCCTTTGGGATCCAGGACCCCTTCTATCTTGGAAAAGATATAAGAATTCCAGGCTTCCCAATAATGGCTGGTAGAGGATAGCGGATGATTGCTTTTAAAATCTTTAGGAAGTTTTTTGTTGAGATCAGGCTTTACCCCAACCTGAAATCGAATCCCGGAATAATCCCCCCTCTTTAAACCCTTTAAAATCACCGTCCTGTCCTGATCACTGTTGCCCGTGATATCCACCAGAGCTGCATCAGTCAATTCAATATTTCCTGTTGGGGACAATAAAGTAAACCCGGTCAGATAAAAATCGAGTTTGCTAATTTTAATAGATTTTACTGTTCCAATTGGAAGCGGCTGTAAAGTCTGGAAAGGGACGGTTCCATACCGCCCTGAAAAACTAAGGTTCAATTGACTGCTTTCCGTCGTTGTCTCCGGTTTATCACATCCGCTAACCATAAAAACCATAGCCAGAAAAGACAAACTCTTTATCGTGAAATCCATGAATGCAGAACGTTTAGTAACCGGGAATATTTTATCATAGGACGTTGTCATCCTACAAAGTTACGGTAAAAAAAGGCGGACTAACCTTTGGGATCAATATTCTCCTGGTATACTTTGCGAAGGATCGATTTAACCTGAACAGAAAATTCCTTGCTTTGGATCCAATGGTAAAAATGGCGGTCCCGCTTGAACACCTCAATCACCGGCTGGCCATTGTATTTACCAAAATTAAAAACCATGGCACCCTCCGCATTATACTTCAGGCGGTGTGTTATATCGACCATGTTTTGGTCATTGGTAAACTCATGCAACATTTTAATATCCCGTTGTATAGGAGCAGGGATTTCTTTTCCGTCTTCGTCTTCCAGGATGGCATTTTCATACCGTTTGATCTGACCTTTAAATATATCTACAATTGCCCGCGTGTCGGCCAGTGCATTATGAGCTGATTCCAGGTCCTTGTTACAATAAAATTTTAAGGCGGCCTTTAAGGTCCGGGGTTCCATTTTATGAAAGATCCGCTGGATATCAATGATTTTCCTGTTTTTGATCTCCCACTGGATACCCGCCCGATCAAATTCTTCCATCAATATAGGGATGTCCAGCTTATACGAATTGTAAGCTGCCAGGTCAGCACCCCCGATAAATTTTATAATCTTTTCAGCTAACTGGCCAAAACTTGGCTTCCTGGCCAAAGCTTGGGCATCGATCTGGTGGATCCCATAGGCTTCCGCACTGATGGGAATACCAGGATTGATGAGTTCATTCCATTCCTCCGGTTCATCCGTTCCGGGTTTGTATTTTATCATGGCCAGCTGAATAATACGATCCTTCAGGAAATTAGCCCCAGTCGCTTCAATATCCAGGAAAACCAGGTCATTTTTTATAAAATCAAGGGTTATCATTTTGATAAATAGGCTTTAAATCCAGGGGTCATATCGACCAGCAAGCTATCCGCATCCCGATAGATAAAATAAGCTTCCATCCCCTGGGCTTCTACTATTTCCCGGGAAGAGGCCATCCCCATGATCATACAGGCTGTTGCCATAGCATCAATAGTGGTGCAGTCAGGGCCGATCAGGCTCACACTTAATAAATTAGACCGCTCCGGAAATCCCGTGGTTGGGTTGATCGTATGTGAATAGGTGTTTTCACCTGACTTATAGAAGTTTCTGTAATTACCTGAAGTGGTCAAAGCTCGGTCTTTTAGCCGGACTTTAGAAAAAACATCCTGGGTGCCTGCTTGTTCCAGGGGAGTATTAAGGCCAACAATCCAGGGGCTCCCATCGGGTTTATTCCCCCTGGCGACTAATTCCCCTCCTAATTCAACCAGGTAATGACCAAAATGATAGGTATCCAGCAACTTCGCAATCTCATCTGCACCATACCCCTGCCCGATACCTCCAAAATCAAGCTCCATGGTCGAATCCGATTTGAATAATTGATATCCCCGGGTAAGACTATCGTATGAAAAGGTGATCTTATTCAAACCAACCCTTTTTAATAAACCGTAGATCATATTGGTGTCCGGCTTAGTGACCTGATGTCTCCCGGAATATCCAAAACCCCAATAATTAACCAACGGCATTACTGTCGGATCAAATAATCCCTGGCTCAGGGTATATATTTGTTTGGCTACCCGGAGGTTATTAAAAAAGTGTGGCAGGGCTGCTTGTACCGAGTCCGCTTCCGGAAATACAATAGCGGATTTAAACGTTTGATTAAATATACTGATGACCGAATTTTTATCATAGGTGGAAATGCCCTGATTGATCCTGTGCAATAGTGAATCTGTCGCTTGTTTAAGATTAAATTCAAGTTCCCGGTCTGTCACCTCTGGATAAATCCTGACCTGGTATGTGGTACCCATAGTAGAACCCTGGTAATAGACAAGCGGTTTGCCCGGGGCAAGGCAAGCACCCCATATTAACGGGACGAACAACCAAATCAAAAAACAAAATTTTAAATTCATTTATATCTATGCCATTGGAAGTCAAAAGAATACAGGACTGAAGCACAAATGAACAGCGCTAAAAATCCTTTCAGAACAAGTAAGGTCTTTTTCACAGTTTAACTATCCATGAACATTAATGATGTTGCTGACTTATTCATTTCCATCCATTTTGTCAGTAACCTTATCCATCAAACCGGCCTTGATCGCTTCATTGCTTACTCCGTGCAGTTGGATCGGTTTTTTTCGTTGTCTCATTTTAAGGTTGAGCACTTCCACGAACAGGGAAAAAGCTATGGCGAAATAAAGGTAACCTCTCGGAATGCTACCCACCTCCGAATGAAATATCTGAAGGTCTGCCTCATGAGCTCCTTCAGCAATCAACATAAAGCCGATGAGGATAAGGAATGAAAGTCCAAGCATCTGAATACTGGGATGCTGATTGACAAAATTGCCAACCGGACCGGCAAAAGCCATCATAATAAGGATGGATATGACTACAGCCAGGATCATGATAGTCAAATCTTTGGTCAAGCCTACCGCAGTGAGAATGGAATCAAAAGAGAAGACGAGATTGATAATTGAAATCTGAATGATCGCATTGCTCATCGTCTGCTTTTTACCCGGGATATGGGAACTCGTTGACTCAATCCCTTCCAGCTTTTCAAATATTTCAGAGGCCGCTTTATATAATAAAAACAACCCTCCCACAATCAGAATGATGCTTTGAATGGAAAAAGCGGCCGAGAACAAATCACCATTTATGGTCAGGATGGCTTTTTGCATGGACATGAAGGCCGTGATCCCGAATAACAACAATATCCGGAATGCCATAGCGATAATCAAACCCAGGTTTCTGGCCTTTTTTTGGTTTTCTTTAGCCAATCGCGAGGATACGATTGAAATAAAAATGATATTATCAATACCCAATATGACTTCGAGAAATGTGAGCGTGAGCAAACTGACCCAAAAATCACCAGAACTTAAATCAGGAAAATGCATTAAACGTATTTAGGGGCTAAAAATAAATAGAAATGCAAACATAAGCATCAATCCTTCCAACCCTGTTGGATTATGCCTGATTTTCATCCCCGGCAACACCAAATATTAAAATCCAGCGATTTGAATCAACAGGGTACTATTATTCGTTATATTTTTGACGCTCGTAAAAAATGAGATTTATGTTAAGATTCCTTCGTTCCATGATTTTCCTTTTCGGATGCCTCGTAGTTAAAGGCCAGGAAGTGCCACGATATGTCCTGATTGAACATTTTACCAACACCTGGTGCCCTATTTGTGCCAGTCGCAATCCTTCTTTATTTTCTTTGATTCAACAATACCCTAAAAATGTACATCATGTATCTTTCCATCCGCCCATACCATACAGCGGGTGCCCTCTTTACCAATTTAATAAAACTGATAATCAGGAAAGAACAGGCTTTTACGGGGTCATCGGCACGCCAACCGTAATCCTGAACGGGGGAAACCTTATGGGTGGTTCGCCGCTGGTCACCAAGGACCAGATTACCAAAGAGATAGCCCGTACCAGCCCTTTATCCGTGTTGGTCGCTGAAAGCGGCCAAGGGAATAACCGGTCTGCTACTATTAAACTTAAAGCCAGTGCTTCGATCGCAGGTGATCTCCGTTTAATCGTTTTACTGGCAGAGCGCAACTTGCGTTTTACAGCATCAAACGGGGAACTGGACCATTACAATGTGATGCGTAAATACCTTACCCCGGCAGGTGGTCAAAAAATCTCGATAACCCAGGCAGGGGAACAAAATTTTACGTTCAACTTTAAAGACACTGCTGGTTGGAAACCGGAAGAAATCTACGCGCTGGCCCTCGTGCAAAACTACACCAATAAAGAAATCATAAATTCAGGTACCCGGTTTGATCAGGCTACCACACCTGTTTTGTCCACCCATCAGGTGACCGGAATAAAGATTTATCCAACGCTGGTCGATCAGGCATTTTATATTGATTATTTTTTTCAGAATCCTGCGCGGTTAGAGATTTATAATACGCGGGGACAACTGGTCCTTCAGAAGCAACAAATCTATGGTCGCAATCCCGAAATTACAATAGAGGGCCTGACACCAGGGGTTTACCTGATCAAACTGGTTGAAAAGGATAAAATTTTTAATGCCCGTTTTATCAAACCATAGCCATCCTTTAAACTTTCAGGTGCAGTTTTCCTTCGTGCAGGATATAGGTTTTATCACAAAAGGATGCCAGATCTTGTTGATGGGTAACTATTACAAATGATTGATTAAACGTCGATCTTAACTTACCGAACATTCGATGGAGTTCTTCAGAAGCCTCCTGATCCAGGTTACCGGTAGGCTCATCCGCCAGGATCAGCCCAGGTTGATTGATTAAAGCCCGACAGATGGCAGCTCGTTGCTGCTCCCCTCCCGAAAGTTGCCCGGGCTTTTGATGTAAAACTCCGCCCAACCCAAAATAATCGATCAGTTCCATGCCCCTTCTCAATAAGGTTTGTTTTTCCGTTTTGGCAATATAACCAGGCATGAGCACATTTTCGAGTAAGTCAAATTCAGGCAATAAATGATGAAACTGAAACACAAATCCTATCCTTTGATTGCGAAAGTCTGACAATTGATTTTTAGTCATTTTCGCAGGATTTTGACCTGCGATCAAAAGCTCACCCTGATCTGCAGCATCCAGGGTGCCCAGGATATGCAACAACGTACTTTTTCCGGAACCGGATTTACCCATAATAGCAATCAAATCTCCCTGATTGACGGTCAGGTCGAGGTCATTTAACACGATTCTGCCTTCAAAGGATTTATCGATATGTTTCGCCTTTAATATTTCCTCACCCATCGAATGCAAATCTCTTCTTTTTTAACAGTGCAGGAAAATAAATGAAGGAATTCGGTATTTTTTTGAATACTCATCCACCATTCTGGTAGGTATTTACGTTTAAATTAACAAGATGGACCTTGAGCCCCACGATTTTTCCCAGAAGGGTAAGTTTAAGGTAATTCAATGCCACATGTTATGAAATAAGCAACCAATTCGATTTTTTTAACCATATTTGCGAGTCGCTAGAACAATATATGCGCATATTACAGCTTTGTAAAAAGTTTCCCTACCCATTGAAGGATGGCGAATCCATCGCCGTAACACATCTGAGTAAAGCCTTGCACCAAATGGGGTGCGAATTGATGCTGCTCTCGATGAACACCAACAAACATCATTTTGATACTAAACAGCTCCCCCTGGATTATAATTATTTTAAGCAGATCCACTCGGTTGATGTCAATATTTCCCTCAATAACTGGGATGCATTTGTAAACCTCATCAAGGGTACCTCGTATCATGTAACCCGCTTCATTTCCGATGAATTTAATCAAAAACTCATCGAGCTCCTTAAAGACAATGTATTTGATGTGATCCAGCTGGAGACCCTGTATCTGGCCCCTTATATCCCTACCATCCAAAAATACACCAACGCGATCATTGCCCTGCGGGCGCACAATATTGAACATGAGATCTGGGAAAGGATCATCGACCACCATCCCAATAACCTCCGGAGATGGTACCTCAAACACCTGACCAAGCAGCTAAAAAAGTACGAACTCGATCAGTTTGAAAAATATGATTTATTGATTGCCTTTACCGACCGTGATCTGGGAAAATTCCGGAAACTCGGGTACCATAATGGCGCCATCACCTCCCCGATCGGTATCGAACTCAATCAATACAAAGCATCCGTTTCACCCCCAAAACCATTGTCCGTGACATTTATTGGAGCTCTCGACTGGATGCCCAATTCTGAGGCCTTAAACTGGTTTCTTCATAAAGTATGGAACAGGTTGCGCATGCTGCACTCAGAATTTGAACTTCACGTAGCTGGCCGCAATTGCCCGGAAAATTTAAAAAACCTCAGACTGCCCGGAGTGATCATGCACGGTGAAGTGGAGAACTCCAATTCATTTATCAGTCAACACCCCGTCATGGTCGTACCCTTACTTTCCGGAAGTGGAATGCGCGTTAAGATCCTGGAAGGCATGGCACTGGGAAAACTTATTATTACCACGTCTCTTGGCCTGGAAGGTATACCTGCTATCCATAAAGAACATATTATGATAGCTGATACCCCGGAAGAATTTATAACCAGTTTTGAATACATTTATTCCCATCCGGAAGAAATGATTCAAATGGGTCACCGGGCTGTTCAGTTCGTATCCGAAAGGTATGATACCTATAAAATAGCTGCAGGACTTTTGCATAAATACCAATCCCTCATCGATACGGGATATAAATAGATGGATGGTTGAAGCGTGAAAATTGTCATCATTAGTTCCCGCTTCCCTTATCCGCTGGATAAAGGAGATAAACTCAGGTTGTATCATCAAATCCGTATACTTTCCGCCCACCATCAAATTGTATTAATCAGTCTGACTGAATCTAAAATATCGTCAGAAGAGCAGGCCGCATTAGAGGCTTATTGCCATAAAATTTATACATTTTACATTTCCAAAACAGGTATCCTATGGAATATCGTAAAAGGAGTGCTCCGGGGTTTGCCGGCACAGGTATCCTATTTTTATCAAAACAGCATTGACCGCCAGATCTCAAAGATAGTCGGGGAAGAAAAGCCCGATCATCTGTATTGTCAACTCATCAGAACCTCGGAATATGGCAAACACTTTACCATGTCCAAAACCCTGGATTACATGGATTGTTTTCACATCAGCACGTTCAAAAGAGCCCAGCACATCAGGGGATGGAGACAGTTGCTTTGGAACCTGGAAAGCCGGGCAGTAAGGAGATATGAAGCCTCTATATACCGCTATTTTAATAATCACACTATTATTTCGCCCGTAGATCGTCAATCCATGGGGCTGGGTGTTTCAAAACCTATGACGCTGGTACCGAATGGATTGAATGAATCCTATTATTTTGAAATCCAGCCAACTCCTATACGTAATATAGATGTGCTTTTTTTGGGCAACCTCAGTTATTTTTCCAATATCGCTGCCGTACTTTTTCTGGTCCGGGAGATCCTGCCAAAATTAGATAAGAATAAGTCGAGAAAAATCGCAATTGCCGGGGCACAGCCACCAGATTGGATGAAAAAATTGATTGCACGTTATCCTCAAATGGAATTGATGGAAAACCCCGTAGACACAAGGCAGATTTATCAAAGGGCCAAATTATTTGTAGCTCCCATTTTTGCAGGTACCGGCCAGCAAAATAAGATCCTGGAAGCCATCGCCAGTAATTGCATCGTGTTATGTACCCCGGATGTACAGGCTGCCCTGGGAATACGGACCCCTGAATTGATCCACGTCCAGCAAACGGCTGAAGGTTTTGCCTGGGAGATAGATCAGATACTCACTAACCCGGAAGCCTTCATCTCCCAATCACGGCAAGCCCAGGATTACATCCGTAAATACTTTTCCTGGGAAAAAAACACTCAAATTTTAGAAAAGTTGATAGCTGGAACCATCCCAGAGAAAAACACCCACCTAAATACCTAGTTTTATTGACCTGATTTGAAGGATGGTTATAAACCTGCAAGCCCCTTGATATGTTTACCTTTGTAACGTAAATGAGCCCAACTAATATCCAATTAAATACTATTGAATCTGCCCTGGACGATATCCGGCAGGGAAAGGTCCTGATCGTTGTAGACAACGAAGACCGAGAAAATGAAGGTGATTTTATATGTGCCGCCGAAAGCATAACACCGGAGATCATCAATTTTATGGCAACGCACGGCAGGGGATTAATTTGTGCACCTATAGACGAACAAAGGGCGGATGAACTTAATCTGGATCTGATGGTTTCATCCAACACCGCTTATCATGAAACTGCTTTTACCGTATCCATTGATTTAATCGGACATGGTTGTACGACCGGGATTTCAGCCCATGACCGGGCTTCCTGTATCAAAGCACTTACCGACCCCAATGCCAAATCCACTGATTTTGCGCGACCCGGACATATTTTCCCGCTTCGGGCTAAATCCGGAGGTGTCCTGCGTAGAAATGGTCATACAGAAGCCGCAGTTGATCTGGCTAAATTGGCAGGCCTCTACCCTGCCGGTGTTCTCGTAGAAATATTAAATCAGGATGGCTCGATGGCACGTTTGTCTGAACTCATCGAAATCGCCAAATTGCACCAACTCAAAATTATCACGATACAAGACCTGGTTGCCTATCGGTTAAAAACAGAACGACTGGTGGAAAGGATATTTGAACGGGATATTCAGACCCCCTGCGGTGATTTCAGGGCAATGGTTTATCGTCAAGCCAACGGGGATGAGCATCTGGCAGTGGTCAAAGGATATTTTAACGGGGATGAAATAGTGCCGGTACGAGTACATTCTTCGTCGGAATCCGTCGACATCTACAGTGTTTTATTTAAAGGTTATGCCCGCGAAATCGAGAAAACCATGGAATATATGCAAAAGCAGGGTAAAGGAGTCTTCCTTAATCTGTTTCATGGTGAAAAAAAACTTACCCTGCTGGAAACTCTGATGCATCAGGAAAAACCCAAAACGAACTCGGTTGAGTTTAATGAAAATCAGAAGGATATTGGGGTTGGTGCCCAGATTTTGAAGGATCTCGGTATTCATAAAATCAGGTTGATCACCTCCCAACCCAAACGACGGGTCGGTCTCAAAGCATTTGATTTAGAGATCGTCGACCATATGGATCCCTCCCTACTCCTCTGATTGTCCAGAAATTTAGTCCGGGTTTTCTATTGCTTGATCGAATTTCCTTCATGACAGGGAATTAAGTGCCCGGTTTAGAGGGTTTAACTGATATATTTAATGTTATGCTAAAGCAGATTATTATTGCCATCAGCGCTTTGCGGATCGGCAAAGATTTTATAGTTCGTCACCGTTTGTGGGAAAATTGGAGATCGATGAAGTGGATCCATTATGCTTCAGTACTGTTTGCCATTTTTTTCGGCATCAAAATGTTTGGATTAATCGGAGCTGCCTTTTCTAATCTGGGCAATTTGGTCACAGGACACATGGATCAGGTCCAATTAGGTTTTACCGGAGGATTTCTCAAGTCGGATTTTACTTTTTTTGATTCCGATATGTACAAATACCTTTTTTTGTTTTTTTCCATGTCCCTGGTCTTTCATTTTGGTGGCCGGACGCTGGAGATACTATACCGTGTGCCATATCGCCCAACCTTTAAAACATTTATCCATTCTCAGCTGAGATCTTTCATCTTGGTATTTGTATGTTATATATTGGAAAGTACGATCTCCGGGGTCGCCCAGGGCTTGTTATCTTCTTTTGGTATCGGTTGGTTTCAGCCTGTATTCAAATTTATGATCCAAAGCTTTTTCTTTGGGGCTGTTATCATTGATGGTTTACATGAAGTCAGAGGTTGGTCCTTTAAAGCAAGCATCAAACACTCTTTGAATTATTATTCCGGGATTGCGCTACTTATGGGTGCCGCCGGTCTTACCTTGTCGTATGTTCCCGTTATTGGAGCTTTGGTTGTGGGATCTATTATTTCTGTTGGTACACTGATTGCGATTAAGCGGGTGGAAACCACCAGTTTCTAAGTCATTATAGTCATTTTTTCTTTTCAGGCAAAAATAATTCTGCCAGCATACAACGCACACTACCACCGCCGTATTTTTCAATAGTCGGAATCGGGCTGCTGATGATAATCCCATCTTCTTCCAGAATGATTTTTTGTGCTTCCGTAAGACTTCTTTTTGCCGCTTCGGACATCAACCACGCAGGCCTTCCATCTTTTGTAACCACCTGCAGCATGTTGCCGGCAAACTCAATGATTTGTTCCCATTGAAGTTCTACTACTTTTTTATGGGTAGCCTGGAAAGTTGACAGGATCTGATCCTTCTCTTCTTCATCATCAATACAATCCAAACAAATTGCAGCGCTTTGCCTGCCCATCGCCAGGATGACATTTGTATGGTAAACCGGATGTCCCAGGGGGTCAGTGGCATGGAAAACCACTTTGCGGTATTGTTTTAGCAAAGCAAATTTTTCAAGTAATTCAATATGGGTACGTGGGCTGAGACAGGCATAGACTATATGATTGACTCGGTCCAACACCATGCTGCCTGTACCTTCAAGGATCAATCCTTCCTCTTCATAAGTCTCAAACGAATAACGATGATGGACCCTGAATTTAGTGGCCAGGTCCTGAATAATATCTTCGCGCCGTTCACTTCTCCTGCTGGGTGCAAGCATCGGAAAGGTGATCAGGCTGCCGTCAGCATGGGTGGTGATCCAATTGTTGGGGAAGACCGCGTCCGGTTTGACGGGCTGCAAGGTGTCAGGGTACACCAGGACTTCGATCCCGGCATTACGGATCACTCCCAACAAGGTATCAAATTCTTTTACAGCTTGTTGATGGATTACTGAATTTTCCTCCATATTACCGACTTTTTGAAAAGCATTAGTATCTGCAGTATCTGTATTATGGCCGAACGCAGCGGGGCGGATCATGAGGAGCTTATCCGTGAGTTGGTTTTCTTTTTTCATCTCAAAGGGGTCTTGATTCTTTCTTCTGTTGAATGGATAGGGATTTACCGAGGTTGCAATCTATCAAGAGGTGGACCACGACCAGGACTGGTATCATAATCCACACGATTACAAAAACAAATGGCCGCAATAAAACCCGGGATGACCTATTAAAGGATAAACCATCCATTCCAAAAAAATTGAGGTTAAAAGGTTGGATGTCCAGTGTTTTTTCAAATGAAAATACCCTGACGCCGATAAATTCTGCCGTCAAAGCGTTCGTTATAAAAAAGCCAGCTAATACCAGAAAAAGCCGGTATGAATTATTGCATATGAAGAGAGCCACAGTGTCCGAAAATACAATAGATTATTTATTTACAAAACCGAAGGAAAGAATAAAAAGGCAATTCCTGAAATAAATGGTGTGGACAATCACATCATCTGAGGTATGGAATTCATACCCCGCACGGAAAAACATTAAAATTGGTTTAAAACCAACCCTGAAACCTATGAAAAGCCGCCTTTACAAATCGCCACCCGGGACCTCGTAAAAAACATCAAGGTTAATCGTGTTTTTAAAGCTCGTGCACCTGCTATCCAAAGTGCATTTACAACATTTATTATTGATCTTCAACTCGATGTAACGCCAAATTAATGGCTCGCACAGCTCTTTGGGTTTTAAAAATACCTTAGCCTTATTTATCCAATGACCTATAGCCCTATTTACCCTTATGGTTATAAAGATAAACTCGATCTTTGTAAAAATTAGACAGCATGGCCAAAGTCCAGATCAATATGAAAGAAGGTAATGTGGTGCACGAAGAAAACACCATCATCGGTATCGATCTGGGCACCACCAACAGCCTGGTGGCTTACATGGAGGATGGAAAAGCAACGACCATCACGACAGATCATTACCAACAGGCTCTGGTCCCATCGATCCTGAGCATTGAAGGAGAAAAAGTGTATGTTGGAGAAGCCGCCAAACAACGGTTGATTTCCAATCCGGTGCAAACCGTGTATTCTGTAAAAAGGCTGATGGGCAAAAGTGTGCAGGATATAACCGGGGTTCAATCGTTTTTTGGATTTGACCTCAAACTGGACGAACCGGATGCTTTGGTGCGCATCCGAATAGGCGAGCGTTATTTTACCCCGATTGAGTTGAGTGCCGAAATCCTGAAGCAACTGAAGACCATGGCAGTCAACCACCTTAAAAAAAATGTGACCCAGGCTGTGATCACTGTTCCAGCTTATTTTAACGATGCACAACGGCAAGCTACCCGTGATGCCGGCAGACTGGCTGGCCTGGATGTCCTGCGTATTATCAATGAACCTACTGCAGCCGCCATGGCTTATGGTCTGGGCATGAAAGAAGGGTCTGAAGAAATCATCGCAGTCTACGACCTTGGCGGAGGTACCTTTGATATTTCTATCCTCCATATCCAGGATGGAGTGTTTGAAGTATTGTCTACCCATGGAGATACCTTTTTAGGCGGAGATGATTTTGACCGGGCTATTATGGAATATTGGATGGCACAACTTCAGCTGGACCAGGCTACTGTATTGATGGATAAAAGCCAATCCCAGGCGTTGCGTCTATTGGCAGAACACGCCAAAAAAACACTTTCAGGACAGGATTGGGTTGAATTAACCTGGAATGGATACTTGCTTAAAATCGACAAAACCAGTTTTGAAAAATTGATTGAGCCCCTCATACAACGAACTATCGACTCCTGTTTCCAGGCTATGAAAGACGCCAAACTACAGATAGACCAAATTGAAAAAGTGGTATTGGTGGGAGGATCAACCCGTGTTCCTGCTGTAAAAAATGCGATAAAGTTGTTTTTTGGGGATAAACTATATGATGATCTTAATCCGGACGAGGTAGTGGCCCTTGGCGCTGCAGTGCAGGCCAATATACTTTCCGGCAAGGACCAGAAATTTTTGCTGATCGACGTTACCCCTTTATCCCTTGGAATTGAGACCATGGGAGGGCTTATGGATGTCATTATTGCCCGCAATTCCAAGATACCTTCTAAAGCAGGACGACAATATACCACCTCCGTCGATGGCCAGGTAAAACTCAAAATCAGCGTATTTCAGGGTGAAAGGGAATTGGTGGCTCACAATAGAAAATTAGGGGAATTTATATTGTCGGGAATCCCTCCTATGCCGGCCGGATTACCTAAAATTGAAATCCAGTTTTTAATCAATGCTGACGGCATCCTTACCGTAAAAGCCAGGGAATTGAGGTCAGGTGTAAGTACAGCGATCGAAGTCAAATCTCAATATGGTTTGTCCGAAGAGGAAATGGCAAGGATGTTATTGGAATCTGTAAAATATGCCCGGCAAGATATGCAAGCCAAGGCTTTACTCGATGCCATCAATGAAGCCAACATGATCCTATTAGCCACTGAACGTTTTATCAATCAAAATTCTGTTCACCTTTCCAGCCTCGAAATCGAAGAATTGACAAAAAAGGCCGATAACATAAAATCAGCCCGCACCACCAACAATAAAGATGCTATAATTAAGTTCATTGAAGAACTCAACCAGTTCAGTGCACCCATTGCCCACCGTATGCTGGACATCAATATCGGTAAAGCGCTCCAGGGTACCAAAGCAATCTGAAGGATATAAAAACCACTAAACACATCCGACTTGAATTTTAAAACGACCTTCTTTTGTCTGGTTAATTTTTTAGCCGTGGTTTTATCCGCCCAGGAAGACCCGGTGAGACGTGAAATCCAAAAACTGATCCGGTATGAAACCAATATCCGATATGACCGTACTCCTGGATTTATAATTGCCATGCTGGAAAAAGACACCACTTTTATCTTTTCATTTGGGCGTCGATCCCTGGAAGACTCGCTGCCAATAAACCAAAATGACCTGTTTGAGGTTGGAGGCCTTACCAAATTATATACTGCCCTCATTGTCATGGAATTAATTGACCAGGGGCGACTGGATCTTAATCAATCTGTCCCTCATTTTATGGATACCCCCAATCCTGCCCTGGATTCTTGTACCATATTGCGCCTGTTGACCCATACCTCAGGACTTCCCAAATTTCCAGCCAACTGGGGTGATTTTGAAAAAGAAGCGAACAATCCCTTTGCACACTTCGCCTTAAAAGAATTAGAAACATTTTTAAATGGATACCACCACCCGGTTAATTCAAAACAGGAATACCTCTACAGTCATCTTAATTTTGTCGTCCTGCAATGGATCCTGAATAAAATAACAGGTCTGCCTTATGAAGATCACCTGCGGCAATTTCTTCAACCCTTCCTCCTCATTGCTTCCACTGAAATGCAACCTACAGTACCGGGATATGGTTATGATATTAAAAAAAAACCAAGCTGGACATCCCTGGCCTATTCCGGTTCCATCGGTATCAAAACCAGTCTCGCAGACCTTATCCTTTTTTGCCGATTGACACTCAATAAACAACCTCTGTTTAAACCATTGCTGCAGCGAATCCCTATGCGTATTGGCAAAAATAAAGGCTGGGTAGGGCTGGGCTGGCAGGTTTTACCGGTTCCTAAAAACCGATTTGTGTATGCGCATACAGGACGGACGGAAGGACATCATAGTTTTGTAGGTTTGTTGCCGGAAACCGGGACGGCCGTGATCATCCTTTCCAATTCAGCCTACGGCACCGACCCCCTGGGCCTGAGTATATTGAACATGATGAACCAAAACTGGAAAAGAAAATGAAAAAGAAAACCCTGAACGACCTGTCTGAACTGAAGATGGTTTTTTCAACTGACCCAGAGGCCATTTCGCCACAGGAACGCGAACCGGACCAACCTGCTGCAGGTACCCCTTACCCTAAACAAACTATAAGGATCAGTCTTGATCGTAAACACCGGGCAGGCAAAGAAGTAACGTTGTTAGAGGGATTTGAACTGACAGCGCTGGAGCTGGAATCGATGGCAAAAAAACTCAAAACTCAATGTGGTATTGGAGGCAGCATTGACCAGGGGTTGATATTATTACAAGGAGATCAGCGGAAAAAATTGCCGCCAATGTTGCAAAAAATGGGATTTAAAAAGATAAGAGTGATTGCATGAATCCTTAGCGTCGTCCGTTCTGGTCACCCACAATACGGTCATTTCTACCATCAACAAATATCACAATCTTTGTCAAAATAACAGCGAAATCGATCCTAAATCACCAGGTCAATCCAGGGTTAATAAGAGGTTAAACCTCCATAATTTATTGAACCCATTCGCCCACTTACACTAAATTTTGACGAAATTTGCCCCGCTTTCAACCCAATATTATGAACAGTTATATCGACTTGCAGAGTATCACAGCCCGTATCCAGCAGGAATCAGGATTTGTCGACAAGATTAAAGAACAGCTCGCCCATACCATCATAGGTCAGGATATCATGGTCGAACGCCTGTTGATCGGTTTGTTGTGTAAAGGCCATATTTTACTGGAAGGCCTTCCCGGCCTGGCAAAAACACTGGCAATCAAATCGTTGGCCAGTGCCATCAATGCCAGTTTTCAGCGCATTCAATTTACACCGGACCTCCTGCCGGCGGATATTATCGGGACTATGATTTACAATCCCGGAGCCAATGACTTCCACGTAAGAAAGGGCCCTATTTTTGCCAATTTTATACTTGCCGACGAAATCAACCGCGCCCCTGCTAAAGTCCAAAGTGCTTTGCTGGAGGCTATGCAGGAAAAACAAGTCACTATTGGTAAGGAAACCTACCACTTGCAGGAGCCTTTTTTAGTCCTGGCCACACAAAACCCGATTGAACAGGAGGGCACCTACCCATTACCGGAAGCACAGGTTGACCGGTTTATGCTGAAAGTTATCATAGGTTATCCAACCATAGAAGAAGAAAGGCAGATCATCCGAATGAACCTGGGGGATGAAGCTTCACGAATCATCCATCCTGTGGTGCAGCCTGCCGATATATTAAGAGCCCGGGAAGTATTAAATGCCATTTATATGGATGAAAAAATAGAAAAATATATCCTGGATATTGTATTTGCCACCCGACAACCGGTGGAATATAAACTGGATCATATAAAACATTTTATCCAATATGGAGCTTCTCCCCGGGCGAGTATCAACCTGGCGCTCGCTGCCAAAGCAGTTGCCTTTATTCAAAACCGCGGTTTCGTCATTCCGGATGATGTCCGGTATATTGCCAAAGATGTCCTTCGCCACCGGGTCGGACTGACTTACGAAGCAGAAGCGGAAAATAAAAATTCAGATCAAATTATATCGGAGATTTTAGCCAAAGTCGAAGTACCTTGATTAAATTCCTAGTCATCATTCAGTTATTGCCCGCCTGGATATCGGGTCAAATCCCTGCCGGGAGGTTGTCTGATTTATTCTTCAGAAACAAAACTGTCCTTTGGGAAAAAACGTATCAAGGCGTCTGGGATGATGTGATACCGGTTAAACTAGAATTGGCATCTGACGGCTCTACCTGCAGCGGTTATTTTTATTTTGGCGAAGGCAAAAACAGTTTTGTCGTTTCAGGTCCCATCTTGAATAACAACCTCAAATTAGAGGAACAGGATCTGCATGGCAATATTACCGGGTACCTGATACTCCAGCTTGCTCCGGAAGGTATGATGGGCACCTGGTATAATGCCACCCGGAATTTTAATGTAAGGATGAATTTTCTGGAAGGCAACCTGAACCTGCCCCTGGATTATTGGGTGCGATCTTATACCCTCAAAAATGATCCGGCCGAAGCTACCATTATTCAACAAAAAGAATTCAATGACCAGATTAAGACGCGATTCTACTTTCAAACGTTGAATAAAACCCTGGAGGGCACCTGTATGGTAAGAGACGCCGTCAATGATTACCAGGTGACTTTACTCACCGATTACCTGCATCGCGAAGCAGGCAAATTAAGTACCTGGCAATTCCGCGAAAAAAAACTGGATGTTTTATTTAAACTGGGAAGTATGGAATATTCCAAAACCCTGGATCTATCCCAAGAGTTTAAAATGGTCCAGGAGACCTATACCGATCATTGGATGGCCGTGGATTTTGTATATCCTGAAACCGATAAAAATGCCATCAATCAATGGTTTAGAAAATTTATAGATTCATTCCAGGTATTGATTCAAACCAAAAAGGCCATCATTTTCGAACAACATGAAACCGGACCTGAAACCAGGCTTGCTTTCCGGCTGAGCATCTGGCCGCAGATCGATTTTCTCAATGAACAATGTATTTCAGGAATGATCCATGTAAAATCTTCCTGGGACGACGAGTTGATGACTGAAGCCTTTATTTTTGACCTGCGAAGGGGAATAAAACTCGAAGAAACGGATTTGTTTCAGGATGTCACCGAATTCCAAGCAATAAAATCCGGGCTGATTGAAAAAGAACTAAAAAAACTCAAAACGGAGTCAGCGTTGGATTATGAAATGCTGTCCGTAGAAGATTTTAAATATGTCACCCTGAAAAAAGAAGGGTTAGTTTATTCATCCCCTTTCAGTATCCTTTATGGTTTCAGGCCGGTGATCATCCCGTATAAAGAATTAAAGCCCTACTTGAATCCTAAATATTTCCCTCTTTAATTTTGAATATGGATACCACGGAGCTGTTGCAAAAAGTACGCAAAATCGAAATTAAGACCAGGAGTATAAGCAAACACCTGTTTACTGGTGAATACCACAGCACTTTTAAAGGCAGGGGTATGTCCTTCAGTGAAGTGAGGCCTTATCAATACGGTGATGATATCCGCAACATCGACTGGAACGTGACCGCCCGGACAAATGAGGCCTTTGTAAAAATTTTTGAAGAAGAAAGGGAACTGACGCTGATGTTGCTGGTCGATATTAGCCCCTCTTCTTATTTCGGGACCTACCAGCAATTAAAAAAAGAATGGGCTACGGAAATCTGCGCCGTGCTTGCTTTTTCAGCCATCAGCAACAATGATAAGGTGGGGTTAATCCTTTTTTCCGACCAGATCGAGTTGTTCATACCCCCTAAAAAAGGCAAACAACATATCCTAAGGATTTTGAGGGAACTCATCAATGCTGAACCGAAAGGCCTTGGGACGAAATTGGGTGATGCCCTTCAGTTTTTCAGTAATATCATTAAGAAAAGGAGCATTGGATTTATTTTATCCGACTTCTGGGACCACCAATTTGAAATTCCATTGCGTATCCTGGGAAACAAACATGATCTGATTGGTATTCAACTATACGATCCTGCCGAGGAAAGCCTGCCGGATCTTGGATTTATCCGGACTTTCGATAAAGAGCGGAAAAGTTATCGTTGGCTGGATACTTCAAGCGCTGCTTTAAGGGCTCAGTATGCGGCCAGATTTCAACAACACCTCCAAACCACCAGGGAATTATTTACCAAAAGTGCTTCGGATCTGATCCAACTCCGGACCGACCATTCCTATATTGAAGCCCTGATGGCTTTTTTCAAAAACAGAACGAAAGGAGCATGGAGAAAATAACAACATTCTGTTTTTGCTTATGGTGCTGTTCCGCCAATGGACAAGCCCAGTTTACAGCCAGGGTGGATAGTTTAAATATGATGATTGGAGATCAGCAAACTCTGTTATTCAATATTACCTCTCCTGCCGGCATCAACCCCTCAGATATCCACACCGAATTTCTAGACACCTGTAAATTCCTGGAAATCATTAATCAATCCAACTGGTCCCGGTCTGAAGGAGATCAACTTATCCTCCAGGAGAAAAGTATCAGGTTTGGCATATTCGATGAAGGCCATTTTGTTATCCCGGCATGTTTTGCCTTACATAGAAATGATACTTTTTGGACCTATCCTATATCCATCGATGTGAGCGGGATAGAACCGGACAGCACAGGCCTGATGCCAATCAAAGGCATAATACTTGAAAAACCATCCTGGACAGATTACCTGGCCTGGATCATTGGAGCAGGAGTACTTTTGTTAGGTTACTTGATCTACCTCTATTATAAAAAAGTACAGGCAGATAAACTAAGGAAAAAAACAGAAACTCCCGAGATCGTTTTATTACCGCATGAACTGGCCCTTCAAAAACTCCAGGGCTTAAAAGAAAGCCGCTTATGGGAACACGATGAAGTAAAAGAATTTCATGTACAGTTGACTTATATCCTGCGAGAATACCTCGAAGGCCGTTTTAATTTCCCGGCCCTGGAATCCACCACTAACGAAATAGAAAAGGCCATTCAGACGCTGGGGCTTAATACTGTCCAGATCAACCAGGTACATAATTTACTCCATGTCGCCGATTGGGTCAAATTTGCAAAAGGCCAGCCGGAAGAAAATGCCAATAGTGTGGCATTGGATCAGGCCATTGACCTGGTGACCATGACGATCCCAGGCAATAATTCTTCATCAGCAATAGAAACAACTTCATAGATGGAAATGTTTTCAAATTATAGGTTGGTTTATCCCTGGATATGGATCGCAGGCCTATTTGTGCTGGTTACCTTCGTCTTTTATCTCTATCGCCAAACCAAACTAAAAGATTCACAATCTTTTCATTTCGGCCATATTTCCAGAGGCTTTTTGAGAAACTGGAAAAGTACGGTGCATTATTTGTTGCCGTGGGTGAAACTGATGGCTATGATTGCTATCATCCTGGCAGCCTCCAGGCCTCAGCTCATCTGGAAAGAACTAAAATTAAAAGCCAATGCAATTGATATTTTCATGGTGATGGATCTGTCGAGCTCTATGCTGGCTCAGGATTTTCAACCCGATCGGTTAACCGTAAGCAAGCAGGTGGCTCAAAATTTTGTCAATAAAAGAACATTTGACCGTCTTGGCCTTTCCGTATTTGCCGGCGAAAGTTATACCCGTTGCCCTTTGACCACAGATCATGATGTGGTGATAAAATTTTTAAATGAACTCAGTGTGGGTAAACTGGAAGATGGCACAGCTATAGGCATGGGTTTGTCGGCCGCCGTCAATCGGCTCAAATCCAGCACGTCGAAAAGTAAGATCATCATTCTCCTGACAGATGGGGTCAATAATTCGGGATATATCGATCCGCTCACTGCTGCACAGATAGCAAAAGAATTTCAAATTAAGATATACACGGTCGGTGTCGGTAGTATGGGAGAAGCCCTGACTCCGGTAACCCGCCGGGGTGACGGACAATATGTGTTTGCCATGGCCAGGGTCGAAATTGATGAACAACTCATGACCGCAGTGAGTGAGATGACCCAGGGAAAATATTACCGGGCTACCGATGAAGCCGCACTCCAGAAAATTTACGACGAGATCAATAAATTGGAGAAAACGGAAGTAGAGGTTACCCGTTTTACCCGGTATACTGAGATTTTTCACTATTTTCTGGGAGCAGCCATCAGCTTATTGTTCCTTGAATATTTAGTGCGCAATTTTGTACTCAGGCAATTATTGGATTGATATGTTTAGATTCGAACATCCCGTCTTTCTCTATTATGGCTTAGGCCTTGCGGTGCTATTGATTTTGCTGGAGTTTCTGATTAAGCACAAACGACTAAAGGTTATAAACAAATTGGCCGGGAAATCTTTATGGTCAAACCTGATCCCCGGATATGATCCAAAGAAACTGGCCTGGCGATCCGTACTTTGGCTCAGTGGAATGACCCTGCTCATGCTCTCTATGAGCAATCCTCAATGGGGTATACGCAAAGAAAAAGTAGAAATTAAATCCACTGATATCTACATCGCTATGGATATTTCCAATAGCATGCTCTGCGAAGACATCAAACCCAACAGGCTTGAAAGAGCTAAACTTTGGGCTGAATCCCTGATAAAAAACCTGGCCAGCGACCGCGTAGGTACCATACTTTTTGCCGGGAATGCTTTTTTACAATCGCCTCTTACGACGGACTATGGATCGGTGACCATGTTTATCCGGAGTGCCCATCCTGAATTAATTACCACCCAGGGTACTAATCTGGAAGAAGCCATATCAACAGCCCTTGAAAATTTTTCCAATGAAAAAGATGTTCAGCGGGTACTCTTCATTTTATCCGATGGTGAAGACAATACCACGGCTGAAGAAAGCGCTCCTCAGGCCATAGCTGCAGCGTATAAGGCAAAAGAAAAAAACGTCGCCATATTTACGGTTGGCGCCGGTACCACTGCTGGTGGGCTGATTCCGATGGTTACACCCAACCGTATGGAAGAATACAAAAGAGATGAAACCGGTAAACCTGTAGTGACAAAACTTAATGTGCGCACCCTGCAAAATCTTTCCAGGTTGACGAATGGGAAATATTATTCTTTACAGGATGGAGATGCAGTGCTTAGTGAAATTAAATTAGAGTTGGCCAATATGGAAAAACAGCGAATCGCCGAGCGGTCATATTCTGAATTTGAAAGTTATTTCCAGTATTTATTAATTCCTGGCCTGATGCTGCTCCTGATTGAATTCCTTTTGGCCATCCGATGGTTTAAACGATTTAAAAAAGTGGCCGTATGAATCTCAAGTCCCCCACCATCACTCAGGTATGGTCAAATCAGCCATGTTTAAGAATCACTGCGTGGTGCTTATTTGTATTTTTTACTGTTCCTGGTCAGGGCCAAACGAACCACGGATTACTGAAAAAAGCGGATCAATCCTATATCAAGCAGGACTTTACCAAAGCCGAAGAAAATTACCGCAAAGCCCTGGAACAAAAATCCACTGAAACCACCAAATATAACCTGGGCAATGCGATCATGGAACAAAACAGGCCCGACGAAGCAGTGACTTTTTATGAAGACGCCACCAAAAAACAAAATGATCAGTCCTTAAAATCAAAAGCCTGGCACAACCTCGGCAATGCACTGTACCTGAAAAAAGAGTATGAAAACAGCATTAAAGCCTATAAAGAATCCCTCAAAATCAGCCCAGACGACCTCGACACCAAAAAAAACCTGGTGCTGGCTAAAAAACAATTGTTAAAACAACAACAGCAACAACAAAATCAGGACCCCCCTAAGGACCAGAATAATCAGGACCAGCAGCAGCAACCTTCATCCGGGGAAGACCAAAAAGGTCAGCAGGAACAGAAAAAAGAAAGTCCATCTCAACCCCAGCAAATGTCTAAAGAGGAAGCGGAACAACTGCTTCAATATACCGAACGGGAGGATCAAAAGGTGCAAGCAAAATTGCGGAACAAAGAGAGCAAAACCGCAAAGCCAAAAAAAGATTGGTGATGGGTGGGAAGGTAGCGGGACGGGTGAAAATGATAGAATTTCCGGTTAGACTATTCTTTTTAAGGATTACCTGAATGCGCTTTTGGATTAATTTTGTACGTCAATGAAATCCTAAACGAATTAACATGAAGTTTATACTTGCTCCACTTTTGTTTTTGATCACGTTCGCCGTCAGGGCACAAAATGGAACTGTAAAAATTGCCATCAGCCGGGATACCGTATTACTGGGCAATGCTTTTTACCTTATCTATACCTTTGAATTAAAAGAGGCCCTTTTTAAAGCACCGGATATCCAGGATGGCACCATCCTGGGTCAAAGTATGATGAACAATACTTCATTTGTAGATGGACAAATGAAGGCCATATCATCTCAACGATACCTGATCCAGCCTGCTCATGCCGGCCGGTTTACTATTCCTGCCACTACCATAAAAAGTTCTTCCGGAGATGTTGAAGTACCATCCATTGAAGTCTATGTAAAGGAAAATCCTTCCAATCTGGAGGAAGACCCCGAAGAGGATAACGAATGGAAAAACAAAGATATTCTCATCAATAAAAACGTTAACCCCAGTCGGAAAACGAAGAAAATATGAGGTTGTTTTTCCTCCTTTTTATTGGCTTGTGGATTAATACGTCCGCCTGGGGACAACAGGTAAGATTTACGGCCAGGGCTGACCACGCTGAAATTGCTTTGGACCAATATGTCGAGGTTGAATTCGTTCTCGAGAATGCTCAAGCTAAAACCTTCCTGCCCCCCAATTTCCAGGGATGGGCAGTGATCAGCGGTCCGAGTACCTCGTCTCAGGTCAGCATCATAAATAGAGCACGAAGTTCCAGTTTATCTTATATCTACACGCTGTCACCTAAATCTATTGGAACGCTGATCATCGGATCAGCCAATGTCGAGGTGGCAGGCAAGACCTACACTTCGGCTCCCATCAACATCAAGGTGCTAAAAGCCGGGAGACAAAACGTAGCCGGAGACCCTAAAGCCCTGAGTAAACTGGATTTGTTTGTGTCGGTGAAAGCCAATCCGGAACAAGCATTCGTAGGCCAACAAATTCACATCGAATACAAACTTTACACCACCCTGGATGTCGAGAATTATAATATCAGTTATTCCCCGGAGTTTAAAGGATTTCATTCCAGCCCTATTCCTAAATTTAATTTTCCCACCAACCGGGAAACAATAAATGGCCGGACCTATGTCACCAAAGTGATACAGGCATTTTCCATTTATCCTATTCAAAGCGGAACGTTTAACATAGATCCCATGCATACACAAGTCAGTGTAGTGGTAGATGAAGGTGGCAATTCCAACTCCTTTTTTCTATTACCCAATACCAAAGGGGTCAATATCATCAGCAACCCGCTGACCATTTTGGTTAAAACCCTTCCGCAACCCCAACCACCGCATTTTTCAGGCGCAGTGGGAAAATTTAAAATGGTATCGGAAATAGATCAATTGGCTTTGAAAACCAATGAAGCCGCGTCGATTTCTGTTTACCTGGAAGGAGACGGTGATCTTAACCGGGTGGGGAAACCCTATCTGCAACTGGATTCTTCAGTATTCCAGGTATACGAGCCTAAGATCACAAAAGAAAATACGGACTATCAGACGTCTGGTTTTATTGGAATGCGGGAATTTAATTATCCCCTTGTGGCGCTGGTACCCGGATCTCATAAAATCATCCCCGCATTTAATTATTTTGATATTGACAGCAATACCTACCTGACCCTGTCCTCTGAAGTATACCATGTCACTGTCACCGGCAAAGCAGCTGTCTTGTCCAAAGAGAACAATCAAAATCTCAGTGCCTCTGAAATTCTGCCTTTGATCATCAATCCCAGACTGGGCAGTACTCATCCCTTTATCGGATCCACCTGGTTTTATCTTTTGTTGTTGTTCCCGGGGCTATTATTAATCGGACAATATATTTATCAAAAACAAGTGCAGCGAAAAGACTTACTCGGAAGGTCAGCACGGATTAAAAAACAGGGCAAATCCAAAGCCCTCCATGTGCTGGAAGGAACGCTGATAAAAAATAATGAAGCCCTGCCTGCTCATCACATTGACGAAATCAATACTATTCTTTCAGGGTTTTTACGCATTTATTGGGACCTGGGCGATCATCCGTTTACGCTTAAGGAATGGCAAAACATAATCGATCAACAGCCGGAATCCCCGGAATTAAAGGCTTCCATTAAAAATTTATTTAAAGAATTCGAGTTATCGATCTATGCAGGGCAGCCTACTGGAATGAAATGGAACGAACTGGTCAGCAGTGTTAAAGAGGTAATAGAAAAATTATAGTTGTTCCTCATTCTTCATCCGATGCTTCGGATCTTCATTCTTCATTCTTCATTGATCATTGTTCATTGTTCATTGATCATTGTTCATTCTTCATTCTTCATTGTTCATTCTTCATTGTTCATTCTTCATTGTTCATTCTTCATTGTTCATTGTTCATTGTTCATTGTTCATTGTTCATTGTTCATTGTTCATTCCTCTTACTACCTTTGGTTTGATTTAAAAGTATATGATAGAAGTTGAATCAAAAGTCAAAGAAAAACTCGGCCCCTTAAACCTGGTGATTCTGGCTTTATCCATTTATGTGCTGGTGGTATTGTTTATCTCCACGGTATTCAAATTACCTCCCGAGATATCCAATCTGCTGGATATGATTGACAATGGAATTTGTGTGGTGTTTTTATATGATTTCAGTATCCGGTTTTACCGGGCAGAACACAAGCTGCAATTCATGAAATGGGGCTGGATAGATCTCATTTCCAGTATACCGACCATAGATTATTTCAGAGCGGGACGAGCATTACGTTTATTTCGTCTGCTCCGCATATTAAGGGCCTATCGATCCACCAAGCACCTAGTATCCCATATCTTCAAATCCAGGTCACAAGGTGCATTTTCTACGGTATTGATTGTCGCCGTCCTGATGCTGATATTTTCTGCCATTGCCATCTTACAGGTTGAAACTGATCCAAACAGCAATATCAAAAGTGCCGAAGATGCCCTGTGGTGGGCTGTAGTCACGATCACCACAGTAGGTTACGGTGACCGGTATCCGGTGACGACTGAAGGACGGTTGATAGCTATGGCTCTGATGATAGTCGGCGTGGGTTTGTTTGGGACAATCTCCGGATTCGTGGCTTCATGGTTTGTGGGAGGAGCCAAAAAAGAGGAGGAGGAAGAAGAAGCACGAATTGAGAAAGAACGGATCGAGGAAGAACTCAAGGCATGAAGGGGGCTGAATTGTTGA
>JAWXBI010000321.1:0-6388 GCA_034439915.1 Saprospiraceae bacterium
ACTACATCTTGTGGGTTGAGCCCGCCGCCCACATTGACACTGGCCGCCAGCGTGTAGGTATTTTCGATACGTACTATACTGGGTTCGACACGTTCATCGGTTGTCCATTACAGGTTACCGAAATACCAGTTGTAGTTGAAAATGCGCGACAATTCACGAGGTCAATAATAACTAAGTAGGTATTACCATTTAATGAAACTTCATCTAAGCGAAATCCACTATTTACCCGAGGCAAATTCCCATTTGAGAAAATATGAAGAAAACTAAGCCTCGTTTGAGGTAAATTTTGGCTTGGGTTATTCGGATCAGGTAAAGCATCCAATTCAATTTCAAGAATCCCAATTGATTCTAAACTTGGATTGACAATCCTCACTATAGTCCCACCGGTCGGTGCTGCTAAAATTACGTTGGTAGCGCCTATCGGGGAAATATCAACCCCCCTGTGAAATCTTGTACCTCCTGGTGCATTTCGAGTTCCATAGTTACTGGTAACGTCAGAAGCGGTTGCGGCAGTAATATTATTAAATGTATTGTTCTGAAACCTACCCCACATGAAGTTTTGAGCATTAATATTTATTACGCCTAGTATAGATATCAGACAAATAGTAAAAAGGATGCTTTTCATAGTTATTAAGGTTAATGGCATAGAAATGACCTTCGAGTATAAACTCGATTTAGGTTTTCTGCGAATAGAAAATTGGTGAAAATAAAGTTGAAAACTACAGATTAACCTAGTAAGAAAAACTTTCGAATTGCTTAGGATTTTCCAGAACACCTTCAAATTGAAGAAAGGAGCGAACAGGAAAAATTGCTTTCCTGCTATTTTCCCTGTCTTTCTTATATAATTTTGTGTAATATTTTCTATCGTATGGATCTACATACAGGCGGATACAAATTGAGGCCCAAGGGCTTCCTATGGTCGCCTGAAAATAGCCGTCCGCAAATAAAACGCTTCCTGGAAAGAAATCGTTCTTCGGTTCATACGTTGAAATATAATCTATTTTCCCCGATCGCAAATCAGCAATAGCAACGCCATCCGGTACGTTATTATGCCCTTCATCCCAAAGATAGGTATATGAATAAGAGCACATCAGGAAATTCCCGTCATCGGAAACAGTAGCATAATCTATAATTTTATCGGGAAAAAGTATTTCTTTATAAATGGCCCCCATATAATTATAAATGGTAATATAAGAACAATCTAACAAAGCATTACCATATCCATCCGTCTCTTCGGCGGAATAATCAAGTACCCTGGCCGTTTCAATATGAATTAAATACTTTCTTTTAGGCATCGAAATAAATGGCCGCGTATCAGATACCGGACCAATTATCACATCTGCCCTTTCAGGGGATTTTACAATTATTCCCAATTTTTTCAATGAATTAAGTTCGGCAATTACCTTGGGTTGAAGCCCTTTTGTTCCGGGTTTAGCTGTTGGTAGTCGCTCCAATGTATGAAATGCGTCGGTCACTGTATCATTTAGTGCATTAAGTTTATGCATTGGATGCCGGGATTCAAACTGATCATCCCTGAGTTTTTTAACTACGCTCCCTGAATCATCATAAAAAGTGTATTCAATAAATGCTCCACCCATATATACATCCATAGTTATGGTGGAAGTTGGCGGGTCCTTTTCCTTGTTGTTTTCGGCTTCTTGTGCCCGACATTTAGAAGATGTTTGTATCAATATTAAGATACTAAAAAACAGAAGGCGATGTATACCCTTATTCGAAAAATTTTTCATATTATCAGGCTTGTTGCGGTGAGTGGCTTTTGTGATAAACGTATCATTTTTTGTATTTGCTATTAGCGTATCCGCTGACAACCATCTGAATAATGACAGAACAAAAGTACCTACTCCTTTTGATATGGAGCCGTGCCAATGTGTCCCAATCCGTCCCAATGTGTCCCATCGGATGCATCGAACCCCGGCAAGGGCGGGAACCCCAGCCGAATGCGGAGTGCATGCTCGGCTTTTGGGCTGAGCAATTTCGGCGTAGTGGCGATGCCATGCTTCTTCAGGAGGCGGTAAAAAGAGGATTTGGAGAGGCCGAGTTCGCTGATGAACTGGCGTTTTGTTTTGAATTGAGGTCGCATAACTGAAGTGATGATGTTTGTGTGAGGTTGCACAAATATATCTATTCAGCGTATTTCAAAGAAGTCAATCTAGCGAAACTATATGAATGGCAAGAATACGTAGGCGCTCCGCTCGTATTCGGATGTAGCGTAAGAGGCGGCCTCTCCGCCTCGGCAGGTGTTCAGCTCTCTCTTTCAACCGCCGCCCCAGCGCCGCGCGTGGTGGCGGTTGAAAGGGAGGGCTGAACACCTGGCGAGGCAAAGATTCAATTGATTGACAAAGTGTTTCCTGTGAAGGATGCATCCTGCTCTACCTTTGCGGCAGGTCGAAAAAGACACTGCCGCGGCGGGGGGCGTGAGTAAATGAGTAGAGGGGCAAGACCTGCCGCGGCGGAAAGTGCGGATGGGGAATTGGAGCAGGTATGAAAAAGCGGGGAGAATAAAAAATATACAAAACAACTGCTTATCAAATCAAAAAGCAGTTACTTTGTAAAAAATGGTATCTTTGCCTCAAAATCACATATGGATGAAAAATTTTCTGTGGCAGCGCAATTATTCGAGGAACACAATGGCATCGTAGGTGTGCAGGAGTTGTTGCAACATGGCTTGTCCTATTACCACTTGAACCAGCTTTTGGCAGATGCGGTCATCGTCAAACTCAAAAGAGGCGTGTATAAATGGGCGGCGTCCGAAACGAACGAGTTGGCAGAAGTGGCCCGGATTGTTCCCAAGGGGGTGTTTTGTTTATTGTCTGCTGCTTTTCATCACGGTTTGACCACCTCTATTCCTGCCGAGCACCACCTTGCCATTCCTGACGAGCAAAAGGTCGCCTTGCCCGATTATCCACCGATAAAACGCTATTATTGGAACAAAACACCTTATGCTTTGGGAATAACTACCGTCGAGGTAGCGGGCGGTCAGATAAAAATCTATGATTTGGAAAAAACAGTTTGTGACGTAATCCGGCACCGCAACAAACTTGGTTTTGAGGTTTTGAAAGAGATTTTAAAAAATTATTTGGACAGAAAAGACCGCAACCTCCATCGCCTGCACGAATATTCCAAGGCACTCAATATATTCAACAAAGTAGATGAACTGATCAAGGTTTTACTATGAAAAATTCGATACCCTCCATTCAAGCGCGGTTGAAAAACATTGCAAAAAAAGAGAAAAAGGCTTTCCAAATCCTGCTAATCCGCTATTTCACAGAGCGGCTGATATACAGACTATCTGTTTCGTCATATAAAAAGCATTTTTGCCTGAAAGGTGGCGCCTTATTATATGCCTATGAACGAGAGTCCAGCCGCCCGACCATGGATTTGGATTTGCTCGGCTTACGTATTTCCAACGACCACACGCAATTGAGGGCTGTTTTCCAGGAGATTTGCCAAATTGACTGCCAAGAAGACGGCATCTTATTTTTGTACGAATCCATTGTGACAAGTGAAATCCGCAAAGAGGGCAGGTACTCGGGTGTTCGGCTCAAAATTGACGGACGGCTGGGCAATATCCGGCAGATGTCTCAAATAGATATTGGTTTTGGGGATGTCGTGACCCCGGCTCCTGTTGAAATGACCTATCCGACCTTGTTGCCATTGCCAGAACCCAAAATTCTGGCGTATTCGATAGAAACCGTGATTGCCGAAAAATTTGAAGCAATGATCAGTTTGGCAGCACAAAATTCGAGAATGAAGGATTTTTACGACGTTTTTTGGCTTTTGCAAAATAAACACCTCCAAGAAGAAGTCTTGGCCGAGGCCATTCAAAACACCTTCGCCCAACGTGAAACACTATTTCAGAAAAACCATGTGGTCTTCGAAGAAGAATTTGGTTCCAATCCAAAACGGCATGTGGAATGGCAAGCGTTTTTGAAAAAAATGAACAGATATATTGTAGTTGATTCATTAGACTTTAAACAGGTGATGTCCATGATTGTGGAGCGGCTGCAACCGATTTTTAAAAAATTAAGTGATGGATAAAATTGGCGGAGTGGCTGCGGGAATTTAATGAAGATTGAGCAGCAAGAAAAGCACGGTTTTGGGTCGCTTACAACCCCCAAGAATTTTTGTGCCTCGCCGGGTATTCCAACCCTTCCGCAAAGCCCAAGCCCGGAGCCGCAGCAGTGTCTCCGACCTGCTGCCACCGTATAGCACGGTCATCCATAAAAACCCGCCATCTTTGGCCTCCTGCTTTTTACCTGTAAATATCGAAGATTCAATTGATTGACAAAGTGTTTCCTGTGAAGGACGCATCCTGCTCTACCTTTGCGGCAGGTCGAAAAAGACACTGCCGCGGCGGGGGGCTTGAGTAAATGAGTAGAGGGGGAAGACCTGCCGCGGCGGAAAAGTGCAAATAAACAAACTGGTTATTCCCTTTTGTAATTACTCTTTTATACGATTCATTTGCAATGGATATGTATTTTATTTTCGCTGATTCTATTGCTAATATTGCATCCCCATAGATGCTTGATCTAGGACGCATATCAATACCTTGATGAAAACGTGTGCCTCCAGTAACATTTCGTATTCCAAAGTCACTGGTTACATGCTCAGTATGTAATATATCTGGAATGTCATAAGTGAATAGAGATAATGAGCTATGATCATTTGCAATACCACAACCATTACATTTTTGGTATTTTACAGACAGACCAATATTTGTCCAAAGTCCTGAATTAGTTTGGGCTACTAAAAGCATGGGGCTACTAAGGAAAGTAACCATAAGATATAAAAATTTCATTTTATTAACAAAAATTTAAACTGTAATATATCAAAAAAGATGTTTAACAAAACCGGAAAAATTCACCTGAGTTCGGCTTATTCCATTGAAAAAGACTTCATCATATAGATTTTGTGAATAATATTTAAAATCTTTTTCTGTGAGTGCTTCAAATATCCTGGTATAATAAAGTCGTTCATAGGGATCAATTATTAGCCATAATACACTACTCTCACTACTCATTGGCAGGATAAAGTATTTCCCTCTTACTAGGATTCCTCTAGTAATTTCATAACCAGAAGCTGCTTTAAGCATATATGGTATTGGAAGTTTTCGTTCAGTATTCATATCAACTAAAGCCCAGTCGCCGAAAATCTCCTTATCTTCTCCTGCACTGAATGTGGAGTTAGTTAAAATAAATCTACCATCATGTGATAAATCCACCCCATAATATTGAAGCGAATCCATCCAGGTGGCATTCTTTAATCCTGCACTATCATAACGAATGAACCTTGTTTGATAGCCTACTGGAATTTCGCAATGCTCATATTGACAATATGGAGTAACGTGTTTTACAATTATGCCATTTTGGAATGGATAAACAAAGTTAGACATTAAATTTATATAGTTTATTTCAGATGTCTCCGCACTATCCTCTAAGGAAGGGTTTTTCTTTACTTTTTTAACGAGACTTTGACGTTTTCGTATAGGCAGTTGACTCAGATCGAAAAACTTATATCGGGATCCTTTATTATTATTGGAAGAAACCAACGGATAAGACGCATTCCACATAGGGTCTTCAGAAGCCAGTTGTTCCTGAGACAATCGTTTTACGACCTCGTTGTTCAAAGGATTGATAAACTCATATATATCATCTGGTGTCTTTCGCACTGTTTTCACTATTTTCGAGGGGCGAATCTTCTCGATCAAAGTACTATCCAGTACGACTACCTTATCATTTGCAGATGGTTCCCCAACTTGCCCTTGGCATTGAGTTTCGATTCCAAGGACAAGGAAGGCCAAAAAAGAATAAAAAAAACAAGTGTAGACTCTGGGAAATAAAACAGTAAAAGAATGATTTTTTTTCATCGATTGTAGTAAAAGTTAATGGAGATGTTAAAAGTCCCCGATATACGGAATATATTACACTTCGTAAAGTGTGTTATTTTCAATTTTCATAGAAAAAACTACAAGGGTATCCAGAAATGCCAAGCATTTAAGACACAGCATTTACCGTATCATTTTTTGTATTTGCTATTAGCGTATCCGCTGACAGCGACTTGAATAATGACAATACAAAAGTACCTACTCCTTTTGATATGGAGTCGTGCCAATGTGTCCCAATCCGTCCCAATGTGTCCCATCGGACGCATCGAACCCCGGCAAGGGCGGGAGTCCCAGCCGAATGCGGAGTGCATGCTCGGCTTTTGGGCTGAGCAATTTCGGCGTAGTGGCGATGCCATGCTTCTTCAGGTCAATACCGAATCCCGCCTTCCGGCGTCCAGGGAAGCAATTCGATCAGGTGTATGTCCCCTTGTTGCCGGTAGCGGTCACGCCAGGGGCGGTAGTGGGTGGTCACAATAATATGGG
>JAWXBI010000322.1:0-5434 GCA_034439915.1 Saprospiraceae bacterium
CGTCGATTGAACGGATCAGAATATTGATCAATGACCTGTTGTTGTATTCGCGCACCAACAGAGGTGAACGCAATTTTGAATTGGTTGATTTAAATAACTTGTTAGAAAACGCAAAAGCAGAATTGGTCCAAACCATTGAAGACAAAAATGCCGTCATTCATGCAGACCCCCTTCCCCAAATGAATGTAATCCCTTTTCAGATCCAGCAATTGTTTATCAACCTTATTGGCAACTCCCTAAAATTCTGCAAAGCTGGCAGAGACCCGGTAATCCGCATAACCTGTGACCAGTTGGTACACAAGAATAACAAACCGGATTTAGTAAGCACCGCAAAAAATTACACCCGCATTTCAATCCAGGACAATGGCATGGGATTTGATCAGCAGTATGCCGAAAATATCTTTATCCTGTTTCACCGCTTGCACTTGAAAAATGAATACCCGGGATCGGGAATCGGTCTTTCCATTTGTAAGAAAATCGTGGAGAATCATGGAGGTTATATTAGTGCCCAGGGTATTCCGGAAGTTGGAGCGACTTTTGATGTCTTTCTTCCCAATTAGGATTAAGGAGGTCATGGTGCTATCGGTAAAAATCGGTCATCAATTTGATAACAAACAAAAGATCAGCTCGTAAGACAATGTTTTTCCTGGTCACGACACGGTTCATAGTACCCAACCCTTTTTTCCTTGTTCCTCGTCTCTTAAGAAATCGCCACATCAATACTAATATTAACTTAATTTAAAAGGCAATCCTCTATTGCATTCGGCTGCATTCAGATCAGGTTGGTCGGGAACCACCAGGCATGGGTCTTCTAACTTGAGTTTAACTTATGTAAGTGAATTGTATAATATTATTATGCAATTGTGTAAAACCTTTGCCGTGTGGCTCACGTAACTTTGAATACAGAATTGAATGATACTTGTAAAATGATTCAATCAGAGCAGTTCAATTAGTTTTAAATCTAAATTTCAGGCAAAGGATAAGTGCCTTACGCTGTGGTCAGCATTTACGACCTGAACAAGTCTTTTTTGGCAGAATACATAATTTAAACTTGATTTATATAATTTAAAAAATGATTAAAAATGGAAAATGAAAAATCAATTAAGGTGTTAAACAACCTGATCGAAATTAACAACGACAGGATAGAAGGTTACGAAACAGCATTAAACGAAACCAACGAAGCCGATTTAAGGTCATTGTTTACCCGGTATATTTCAAACAGTCGGAGGTTTAAAACCGAGTTGGTTGCTGAGGTTACCCGGATGGGCGGTACACCGGAAGAAGGGACCAGGGCAAGTGGAAAAATATACCGTGCCTGGATGGAAGTTAAGGCTGCTTTAACCGGAAAAGACCGTAAAACAGTCCTGCAATCCTGCGAATATGGAGAAGATGTAGCGGTGGATACCTACAAAGACACCGTGGAAGACCATTACGCAGATTTGTCGGATGCACAACAAAAGTTGGTTTCAACGCAATACAGTCAGCTCAAGGCAGACCATGATGCAGTAAGAAACCTGCGTGATCAGGCGGTTGAACACGCCTAAGGATCCGTGGAAACAATTCCGAAATAATTATTTTTTCGTCAATTTAAAAAACATATTATCATGAATAAAGTAAGATTAGCTTTTGGTGTACTAGCGGGAGTTGCTATTGGTGCAGCCATTGGAACCTTGTACGCTCCCGCTAAAGGTTCCGCCCTGAGGAAAAAAATAGCTCAGAAAAGCGATGATTATGTCGGTGAACTGGAAACAAAGTATAACGACTTAATGGACAGAATTACCAACAAATTTTGGTCAGCGAAACAAAATGTTGCCCGGATCACGGAGAATGGAAAACATAAAGTGGAAGAAGGCCTTTCCAAAGCGGAAGAAGCTGTTGCAGTCGCAAAACAAAAAATTTAGTTTAAAGCGACAAATTCCAACCATCAGCAAATAGTTTAGTATCAGCTCTGGCCGGTGCATACCTTTTAGGTGTGTGTGCCGGCTTTTGTTATTCTGGAATATTTCTATACATTTCGTTTGCAACCCAGATTTTGCAGTTGACTGCAAAATCTGCCCGAAGGGCCGCCCTTTGGGTCTGATGTGAAATTGGACAAATTGAACTTAACATAGCACTAGATTCGGCAAAATTCTCAAAGAGGATATCAATTGAGTATGGCGCCTTTGCCTGGAGATACACAGACTTGTAATTACTTCATTTGAAATGAAAAGGCTGGGATAAAAAATCGGAAATTTTGACCCCTTTCTAGTTAAGATATTCCTTTCACGTGGGTACAGAGAATTAATTTTAAGAAGGTTGAAATGTACCTGGAAAGTAGCGGAGGTAAGAATAACCTGTCCGGTAACATGGACTTGTTGTGTTTCAGTTTTGTTTTAAAACTATAATTGAGTACAGGTGCTATTTATTGGGATAGGATTCTGTTCATCAGGCTGACACCTTTTGGACGAGGGACTGAAATGTTGAATTGAGGATGGGTCTGAAAATAAAAAATACCGGGGCCCCGAAGGGCCACGATACTTTTTCTGAACCTTAAAAGAACTACTTGCATTTCTAAACCTTTGCTTAAAATGCGTGGACTACAATTGTCTTGCCAATCTATATTATTTTAAGGAGTGATTTAATGTTTATTCCGAAGTTTCTCCAGGCCGGTTTTAACCAGTCTGCATCGGACAATATTTCACTTGATTTTCATTTACTTTTAATACTGTAAAGATGAACACTGCTGTATATTTAATCCTTACACGATTTTAATAATTTATTATATAATTTTAATCCCGGCGGACCACTCAAAATTTATCGGGATCCTTAAGGACCCCGATAATTACTGAACCTTTAAATGACTACTTACCTTTGTAAACCAAAGGTTCACGTATAGTGGGACTAAAACTATTTGTCGGTTGTTTAAATTAGATTGCGGTCTCATTCTATTTTGATCAGGAAGACCAGGAGCATCGTCTCCTGCATCATTTCTCCGGTTGGATAATCCAGAGAACTCGTGGGCCAACCCTGAAGAAATAAAAATGATTAAACAAAATAAGTTTCTCATAACGTTGAAGATTTAAATCCTCAGAACAAAGATGCATTGAACGGGATTTTAAATTCTTACATATTTCGTTTTAAAAGTTATATAAATCACTGCCTTTGATTCGATGTCCAGATAATTGGCAGGTGTGATGATCAGGCCGGATATAAGGTGATCGTGTTATTAAAAAATATATGTGATTGATGTAACTCTTTAAGCATATTGTGTAAAAGGTTTTGTTGGATTCGCAATGATCTTTGCGGTCTAACTATTTTTATACCTTATAAATACAATTATGAAATCATTTCGCAAAAAGATTCTGGGGTGTTTCACCCTGTGTACCCTTTTATTAAGTATATCGCTGCCATCCACTGCACAAAGTGTAGAATTTGGATTGCGGTTTATGCCGGCATTTACCAAGTTTGATATTAATACCTCCAATGGTAACAGGGTCACCGGTGACGTTGACCTGGGTTATGGTGTTGGAGCATTATTAGGATTCCATTTTTCTAAAAACGTCGGCATACAGGGAGAATTGATCTACAGTTCATTCGCTCAAAAATTTAAAGAGTCCAATGTGGACCGTAATATTAATTTAAGCTATATCAATATACCCCTGCTGCTGGCTTTAAATACCGGCAAAGGCAAAGCCATAAATTTGGGCTTGGTCGCAGGTCCGCAGATCGGGCTAAATGTAGGCAGTAAATTATTGAGTAGCAACGGTGGTGTCGGCGATCCTATTCTTTCGGTAAAAAAAGGTGATCTGGGATTTGCTTATGGTGCTGGTTTGGATTTCGGATTAAATCCATCACATAACTTTATCCTGGGTATCGGATTCCGGGGAGTCTATGGTTTGATTGACATCAGTGATCAGAGTTCGACGATTCAGGGAGATGCTTATTATATCCTGGACCGGACAAAGATTAAAGTTTATTCCGGGTATATCGGTCTTTCCTGGTTTTTCTAGCCAGTTAATATCTAGTATACTATGGATACGATAAAGAAGTTGGGGATTTGGATGGATCATGCATCCGCCCATTTAATGGAATTCAGTTCGGGACCGATAAAAACGAATGTCATTACCTCCAGGTTTACCAGCCAGGAGAAAGGTAATAGTCTAGGTAAAAGTGAGCACCTCATGCATAATCAGGAACAACAAATGCATGCGGAGTATTATAAAAAGGTAGGTGAAGCCATCCGAAACTATAAAATGGTATTAATCTTTGGCCCTACGCAGGCAAAACAAGAGTTGGTTAATTTGTTGAAGGCTGACCACAAATTTTCCAACATCCAGATCGAAGTAAAATCAGCAGACCGAATGACAGAACCCCAGGCACATGCTTTTGTCAGGGATTATTTTGATGGAGATAAAGAAGAAAACAAACAGGAGAATTATATTCAGTAGGTAACTTTTATATCATTTATTACTTTTACTTATGTCAGGTACGGGATCAAATTTATATCTTACGGTAAACGGAACCAGTCTTTGTTATGATGATTGGGGGCAAGGCATTCTGCCAGTCCTGTTTATTCATGGATTTCCATTTGATAAATCCTGCTGGCACCCGCAAATGAAGGCATTAAAATCCGATCACCGGGTGATTGCTTATGATATCCGTGGTTTTGGAAAATCCAGTATCAACCTGGATATCCCCGATATGGACCGGTATGCCGATGACCTGATTCGGTTTATGGATCAGTTGGGAATTCAAAAAGCATTACTCTGCGGGCTTTCTATGGGTGGTTACATTTTACTCAATGCCGTACAGCGGTTTCCAGATCGATTTGTCGCTATCGTGTTATGCGATACCCAATGTATGGAGGATACCGCTGAAACAAAAGAAAAACGGAATATATCCATCCGGCAGGTCATGAGTGGCCGGTTGGCTGAGTTTGCCGATCAGTTTATGTCAAAATTATTTGACCCGGAAACCGTCACGCCGACCTCAGAACTTTATTCGCAGGTAAAACAAATTATACTTTCCACGCCTTCTGAAACTATTACCGGTGCCCTGAATGCACTTAAAAACAGAAGGGAGATGTGTTCCTCCTTGCAGCATATCGAGCTACCGACCTTAATTATTTGCGGTGAGCAGGACATGCTTACCCCGATGGAAAAATCTGAAGCCCTGCACCAGGGCATTGCAGGCTCAGAAATATACCCTATCCCCAATGCAGGTCACCTTTCCAACCTGGAGCAACCTGAATTATTCAATAGGGGTTTGACCAAATTTGTTAACAAGCATTCCAGATTTACGCTGGTTACTGAAATTCAAAACTTGTACTAAGGTCATAAAAATCGAGGTTTTCACCTGAATAAATAGCGAAAATACCCGCTGATCTAAAGAGTTTAATTTAAAAGTTTATTTTATTTTATTAAAGTTTCAATTACTTGTGAAATGTGAGATTTTC
>JAWXBI010000323.1:0-2559 GCA_034439915.1 Saprospiraceae bacterium
AAATTAAAGAAGCTCATTATCAGTGGGGGCGATGGTAGTTTAATTGCAAAAAAACAAGTCGAATCTCAAAATATAAAAACGTTTTTGTTGGAAAACCAATGGCCGGATTCAATTTTAATTGTTGAACCAAATTCCCGGAATACCTTTGAAAATGCCAGAAATGTAAAGGATATTCTGGACTCACTTCGGGTATCAGAACCAATATTGTTGATTACTTCTGCTTTGCATATGCCCAGGGCAAAGGGCTGTTTTGTCAAACAAGGAATAGAAATTATTTCTTATCCTGCTGATTACCTGCAAAGGAATCGTCTAAGCCCGGGTGATTATTTAATTCCTGATCTTTCCTGCTTTAGCGAATGGCAGGCTATTATTAAAGAATGGGTGGGTACCATTGTTTATAGGATCAAAGGGTATGTTTGAAGTTAGGGGGTAGGGGATGGAAGTTAGGAGCTAGGGGATAGAAGATAGGAGATAGGGGATAGAAGATAGTAGATAGGGGCGGGAGGCATCAATAATCAGAGGGTTATTTTGCAGCCAAAATGCTCCAAATACTGTTTGAACAAAAGAAAGTTGCTCAAACCTCTCGACCTCACGCTGACACCTGACTGCTCAACCTGACACCTTGACTGCTGACACCTGATGCTCTCTAAGCCATCACGATCTGACTGGATTTTTGAGACTTTTTACGGTCTTCTTCACCAAGTACTACCTTTCTCAAACGGACATTTTTAGGGGTTACTTCAATGCACTCATCCCCTTCGATATATTCCATACATTCTTCGAGGGTCATATCGACCTTTGGGAATATCCTGGCGGCATCGTCAGAACCGGAAGCACGCACGTTGCTCAATTTTTTTGGTTCGCAGGCATTGATTACTAAATCTCCGGGTTTGGTATTTTCACCGATGATCTGGCCGGCGTAAACTTCATCTCCGGGTTCAATAAAAAACGAACCCCTGTCCTGTAATTTATCGATAGAATAGGCTGTCGCCGAACCGATTGATTTGGCAATCAGGACTCCATTATTTCTTCCGCTAATGGTGCCTTTCCATGGTTTATATTCGCTAAACCGATGGGACATGATGGCTTCCCCGGCAGTTTGTACCAGGATACGGGATCGCAATCCAATAAGTCCCCTGGATGGTATGTCAAACTCGAGGTGTTGGATATCATTCCTCGTCTCCATGACGTGCATTTCTCCTTTGCGTGAAGTCACCAGGTCAATTACTTTACCGCTGTATTCGGTCAAAACATCTACTACCAGGATTTCAAAGGGCTCGCATTTCTGCCCGTCTATCATTTTGATGATGACTTTGGGTTGGCCTACTGAAAGTTCATACCCTTCCCTCCGCATCGTTTCAACTAAAATTCCCAAATGAAGAATACCCCGGCCGTATACCAACATGGTATCCGCACTATCGGTTTCTTCTACTTTAAGTGCCAGGTTTTTTTCGGTCTCTTTGGACAACCGTTCTTTGAGGTGTCGTGACGTCACATATTTTCCATCCCTGCCATAAAACGGGGAATTATTTATACCAAAGGACATGTGCATCGTCGGTTCATCAACGGTAATGGTAGGAAGTCCTTCTGGTGAATCAATAGGAGCAATAGTATCGCCGATATTAAAGGAATCCAGACCCACAACGGCACAAATATCGCCGGCAAATACCTCAGCTATTTTTTTCTTGCCCAGGCCTTCGAATGTAAATAACTCTTTAATTCTTGTTTTAACGATGCCATTGGCCTGGACCAGGCTGACTTGCTGATTTTCTTTGATGCTGCCCCGGCTTACTTTGCCAATCCCTATTCTTCCATGATAAGAGGAATAATCTATAGAAGTCAACTGCATTTGAAGATTGCCTTCTTCTATTTTTGGAGGAGGCACATATTTCAGAATGCCTTCCATCAGTGGGATAATATCCGTCCCGGGGGTCAATGAATCACTAAACCAACCGTGTTTACCTGAACCGTAAAATGTCGGAAAGTCCAGTTGTTTTTCAGTGGCACCCAGGTTAAAGAATAATTCAAAAATCTGATCGTGTACTTCGGCGGGTCTGCAATTCGGTTTATCCACTTTATTGATGACGACAATAGGGTGCAGGTTGAGTTGTAATGCTTTCTGGAGTACAAATCGGGTCTGGGGCATAGTACCTTCAAAGGCATCCACCAGGAGCAACACACCGTCAGCCATTTTTAATACCCTTTCCACCTCTCCTCCAAAGTCTGAGTGACCTGGGGTATCAATCACATTAATTTTGGTCGTTTTGTACATGACCGAGGCATTCTTGCTAAATATGGTGATGCCTCTTTCCCGCTCCAGTTCGTTGGAATCCATGATCAGATCTCCGGTATCCTGGTTGTCCCTAAACACTTTGGACAATTGAAGAATTCTGTCGACCAAGGTAGTTTTTCCGTGATCAACGTGTGCAATGATAGCAATGTTTCGAATGTCCATAAGCGTCTGATTTTGTTTGGAAAGGCGCGCAAAGGTAGTCAAAAATCCTGGACCACTCCAGGTTAAAAGTAAAATAAGATGTTAATCGGTTGAGGTTGTAACCC
>JAWXBI010000324.1:0-2639 GCA_034439915.1 Saprospiraceae bacterium
ATAAGTTTGGTTGAGCCGAGCGGTCGGACCCATCCGTTCAAGTTCATTAAATTTTTACTAAACCGGTCGGACTGGGATTCCCTTCGGGGCTACTAATAAAGTTTACTTGGGTAGGCCCGGCCTTACTAATATTTATCTACGGCCGTTTAGACGGTGATAGAATGGGGGATTCCATATTAAGTAGATGTTTTGGTACATGCACCGATGCGCACGGATCATGTTTTCACTGAATTACCACCTGGGAAAATGGACCCCACAACTTTGTATCGATTTCATGGTCGACCGGGTAGGTCATGAAAGCGCAAATGCAGAGGGTGAGAAATGCTGCGTGTGATATTGATCAGCCACAACATCAAACGTGACCACAAAACTTCGTGGAGGTTTTATAATACGCATCGAACCATGGTGCTTTTCTGATTGGACGATTAGGTTTGTTTATTATTATTTAAAGGGTATCATTTCCACTTTATTGTAGTGTTGTGCCAAGCGGGTGGGGGGTAAATTCAAACTATACCTGTCCAATTAGCCTAACTTTAATGAATATTATGGCATGACCTCATAACCCAAAAATCATAGCATGAAACATATTGTAAAAATTTTGGCCATCACCCACTTAACTCCTGATGTGCTCCAGTTTATAGTAGAAAAACCAGCTGATTTTCAATTTACACCCGGGCAGGCGACCGATGTATCTATCAACCGCGAAGACTGGATAGATGAAAAAAGATCATTTACCATTACTTCCATTCCCAATAACGATTTTCTGGAATTTACCATTAAAACCTATCCGAACCATAAAGGGGTTACGAATCAATTGCTCAGCCTTCGAAAAGAAGATGAATTGATCCTGCATGATGTGTTTGGGGATATCAACTATCAGGATGAGGGGGTTTTTATTGCAGGTGGTGCCGGTGTCACGCCATTCCTTTCTATCTTTCGTTACCTCCGAGAACAGGATACGGTAGGGAACAACAAACTCATCTTTGCCAATAAAACCCAGGCTGACATCATCCATGAAGAAGAGTTGGCCAACCTGCTGGGAGAAAAATTTATCAACGTGTTGTCGGAGCAGGAAATCCCCGGTTACGCACATGGATTCATTACCAGGAATATCCTGGAACCCATTATCAATCCTGATACCAGCTATGTTTATGTTTGTGGCCCTCCACCTATGATGAAATCTATCGAAAAGATATTAGGTGAGCTGGATATTCACGATAAATTTATCATTAAAGAGTCCTTTTAACCATGAATATGGGGGAAGGAAATCCTAAAAATGAAACCGGATCTGTTGTGTGGACTGGTATAAATACTTTCAACGTACCGATTCATCACCATGATTTTTTTTTAAATATTTTTTAAAATTGAATGAACTAAGTTTTCCTTAATGCGTTTAAATTCTTTATAAATCTAAACTACTTGTCAGCAAAAAAAATAATTACCGTGTTCGGTGCGACGGGTGCCCAGGGTGGGGGATTAGCTAATGCTATATTGGACGATCCAAACGGTGAGTTTTCGGTGCGAGCTGTCTCCAGGGATATCAATTCCGAAAAGGCCAAAGCATTGGCAGCCCGAGGAGCTGAGGTGGTATATGCTGACCTGGAGCATCCCGAGACGATCCAAAAAGCAATGGAAGGTGCCTATGGGGCATTTTGTGTTACTTTCTTCTGGCAACACTTTTCGCCGGAGCGGGAATCCGCTGAAGCACAGGCCATGGCGGCAGCTGCGAAAGCAACCGGATTAAAACACGTGATCTGGTCTACCCTAGAAGACACCAGGATATATATTCCCATTGATGATGACCGTATGCCAACCCTTGGGGGCAAATATTCGGTGCCCCATTTTGATGGAAAGGGAGAATCCGATCATTTTTTTACGGATGCCGGAGTCCCCACTACATTTTTGTTGACTACGTTTTATTGGGACAACCTGATTTATTTTGGAATAGGTCCCAAAAGGGGAGATGATGGAGTGCTGGCCATCACTTATCCTATGGCAGATAAAAGGCTTTCAGGTATAGCCGCGGAAGATATCGGTAAAGTGGCTTACGGTATATTTAAGAAAGGTGATTCCCTGGCAGGACAGGCAGTTGGGATCGCGGGGGAACACATCACCTGTGCCGATATGGCAAAAGCCCTGACCAAGGCATTGGGTGAAGAAGTGAGATACAATATCGTGACTCCTGCACAATACCGAAACTTTGGTTTTCCAGGCGCAGATGACCTCGGCAATATGTTCCAGTTTTACCAGGAATTTGATGAGGCATTTACCAATGCCCGCGACATAAAAGTTGCAAAAGAATTAAATCCAGATCTCCAAAACTTTGAAGAATGGTTGGCAAAAAATGCTTCCCGGCTACCTCTTAATTAATTTTATACCGGGAAAATCAAATGAGAAGAATAGTTGGACCAGTTACGGCCCAACTATTCCTGTTTTTAAGCTCTTCGAATTAATCCAAGTAGTGCTAATAATACTATCGCACCAATTACACTGGTAATAATCACACCCAGTAAGCCACCTCCCATGGATACTCCTAATGAACCGAGTAGCCAGTATCCCAGGAAACCTCCAACAATACCGACGATGATATTGCCAAGTAGTCCAAATCCGTAACCTTGTTTAATTTGACCAGCCAGCCA
>JAWXBI010000325.1:0-11482 GCA_034439915.1 Saprospiraceae bacterium
ACATTTGATTTTATAGAAGACCCCAGACATTTTAGATTTCCGCTTTTTGGTTTATATTGCAATCCTGATGAGTTAATAATAAATACCGAAAAGAAAATTTCGTTATATGAATGGAAATTAAAAAATAAGTTTTGTTGTATTGTTGTTTCTAACCCAAATGCGAAAGAAAGAATTGAATTTTATACAGAATTATCTAAATATAAGACGATAGATTCAGGGGGGAAGTGGAATAATAACGTAGAAATCGGTCCGTCTCATATAGATAAATTGAATTTTATTAGAAACTATAAGTTTGTAATTTCTTTTGAGAATTCATCATATCCGGGTTATACTACTGAAAAAATTATTGAACCGTTAATGATAAATTCTATTCCAATTTACTGGGGTAATCCTTTAATAGAAAAAGATATTAATTTAGGACGGATAATAAACGTGCATAGTTATGATAGTATTAACGATGTAATACAAGAAATTATCGCAATTGATAATGATGATTTGCTGGCCTTAGAAATAGTAAATGCTCCGATTTTTAATAATAATAAAATACCGGATCAAATTAATAAGTCTGAGATGTTGAAATTTCTGATAAAAGCTGTTGAGAATAATAATATGCCAGTTGGGCAATCCATATTTGGCAAAATGAGTATTGTTATCTGTAAGATTTTATTATGGTGTAGGAGAATGAAAAATGGTTTAAAGCATTATTGGATTATAGAGTCAAATACAAAGAAAAGTTAAAAATTTGTCAGTACCTGTGATTTTTGGGCCAGACAAAATTAGTGATATTTATTTATAAGCATGATATGAAAGTGGTCATTTTTGCCGGGGGATTAGGTACCCGGTTGGCTGAAGAAACTGAATCCAGGCCAAAGCCAATGGTGGAGATTGGAGGAAAACCCATACTCTGGCATATAATGAAAACATATAGTCACTATGGGTTCAATGATTTTATTATTTGTCTTGGATACAAAGGATTTTTAATCAAAGAATATTTTATGAATTATTTTATCCATAATTCAGATATGACCATTGAACTGCAAAACAATACAGTGAATATTCATTATACTCAAACTGAATCATTTAAGGTGACATTAATTGATACAGGATTAAATACAAAAACCGCTGGTCGTTTACAACGAATTAAGTCATACGTAGGGCAGGAGCCATTTATGCTTACTTATGGCGATGGTGTTTGTGATATTAATATTAATGAATTAGTCAAATTTCATACTGAGCATGGAAAGCTAGCGACAGTAAGTGCTATTCAACCTGAAGCAAGGTTTGGAGGCATGGAATTCCAAGCAGACCATGAAGTTCGCATATTTAAGGAAAAACCTACAGGAGATGGTCAATGGATCAATGGTGGATATTTTGTGTTGTCCCCAGGAGTTTTTGATTACCTGATTCCTCAAGCTGATCAAATCATGTGGGAAGAAGGTCCATTGGAATCACTTAGTAAAAATGGACAATTGATGGCATATCAACATCACGGTTTTTGGAAGTGTATGGATGCTATGCGCGATAAAATTGAATTGGAAGCATTGTGGCAATCGGGGAAAGCAAAATGGAAAGTTTGGTAAAAAATGCATTTTAATAATATCTATCAGGGGAAGAAAGTATTTATATCTGGTCATACTGGATTTAAAGGCAGTTGGTTGTTGTCCTGGCTTCATTTGCTTGGTGCAAAAGTCAAAGGATATGCATTAGCTCCAAAACCAGAACATAAACTTTTTAAATATTTAAATGGTGAAACTCTTTGCGAGTCGACTTTTCACGATATTCTTAATTATCAGGAATTGGAATCAAACTTATTGGAGTTTCAACCTGATTATATATTTCATCTGGCTGCACAACCTTTAGTTCGATATTCTTATGAACACCCATTGGAAACTTTCAATGTCAATGTTATTGGGACTGCCAATTTATTAAATACACTCAGAAAACTTTCCAAACCCTGCGTAACCCTGGTAATCACCACGGACAAGGTGTATCATAACCGCGAATGGCCCTATCCATATCGGGAAGAAGATCAATTGGGTGGATTCGATCCATATAGTTCGAGTAAAGCTTGTGCTGAATTTGTTACTTCTTCTTTTAGGGCTTCTTATTTTAATCGAAGCAACCTTAAAGTTCATAATAAATCAATTGTTACGACTAGGGCAGGTAATGTAATTGGTGGAGGAGATTGGGCTATGGATAGAATCGTACCAGATCTTATTCGTGCTTTTGAAAATCACGAAGAGGTAATTCTGCGGAACCCATTTGCTATCAGGCCATGGCAGCACATCCTGGAACCCTTACATGCATATTTATTATTGGGTCAAAAAGTAACTGAAGACCCGGATAAGTATCATACTGAATATAACTTTGGGCCTTACCCTTATGATTCTTTAACGGTAGAGCAGATGGTCAAGCATGCAATAAAAATCTGGCATGGTGGAAGCTACAAAATTGTGAATAGTGATAAAAACCCACACGAAGCTGGCTTGCTCAAACTTGATATCAGTCGCGCTAATTCAGATTTAGGTTGGAGACCAGTTTATACATCTTTGGAAGCAATTACTAAAACGATATCCTGGTACCAGCAATTTGACTTGAATAATGCTTACAAACTTATCGAAGAAAATATTTTTGAATTTATAGAACAGTATGAGCAAATGACGAGGTTTGATAACAATATCCAATGATCTTTACGCAATTACCATTGGATGGTGCGTATCTTATTGAACCGGAGATATTTCAGGATGACAGAGGTTCATTTTACCGCTATTATTGCGAGAATGAATTCAAACAGATCGGACACTCCGGACATTGGGTTCAGTTAAATCATTCTAAAACCAGGAATCAGGGTACCATTCGTGGAATGCATTTTCAACTTCCACCTTATGCTGAAATTAAAATGGTTAAATGTATCGCCGGCCGGATTTTAGATGTCATAATAGATATTAGAAACTCATCTCCTACTTTCCTGCAATGGACGGGAATCGAACTTTCAGCAACAAACAATCGTATGCTTTATATTCCACAAGGTTTTGCGCACGGCTTTCAAACACTAACTGACGATTGTGAATTGATTTATCACCACAGTGCTTTTTATGTGAAAGGGTCTGAAAGCGGCATCCGATGGGATGATCCCCTGATCAGCATCACCTGGCCTTTGCCACCGTCCAATCTATCCGAAAGGGACAAACAACATGCTTATTTGTCAAATCAGTTTACCGATATTAAATAGTATAGCATGAATTGCAGGTTTTGTAAAACTACTCTACAACACGAATTCATTAATTTAGGCCATGCCCCGGCCTCCAACTCATTTTTGACGACGGCCCAGTTAAACACACCCGAAGTTTATTATCCCCTCAAAGTATTTGTTTGCCATCAATGTTTCCTCGTGCAGATTGATGAATACCAGTCATCCGCCAGTATTTTTAATGATGAATATGTTTATTTTTCTTCGTATTCCACCAGCTGGCTCAACCATGCCCGGCATTATACCGAGATGATGACACAACGGTTTGCCTTGGGGACACAGTCTTCCGTAATGGAAATCGCATCCAATGACGGTTATCTTTTACAGTATTTCGCCGAAAAAAATATCCCGGTTACCGGCATTGAACCGACAAAGAACACCGCTGAAATAGCATTGGGTAAGGGAATTCCGACCATTGTCGATTTTTTTGGAACCCGACTTGCTGCACAGTTGGTGACCGAAGACCGGCAGGCGGATTTACTGGTGGGTAATAATGTGCTGGCCCATGTCCCCGACATCGTAGACTTTGTGGCAGGCATGAAAATTGTTTTAAAACCAGGAGGAATTATCACCCTGGAATTTCCGCACCTTGTCCGGCTGATCGATGGCAACCAGTTTGATACTATTTATCACGAACATTATTCCTACCTCTCTTTTTACACGGTAAAGAGGATATTTGCGGCACAACTACTTGAAATATTTGACGTGGAAGAACTAACTACCCATGGAGGTTCCCTGCGGATATTTGCACGGCATGCCGGCCATACAGAGCTAAAGATTTCGCCCCGGGTCGGAGAGATGGAAGAGCTGGAAATGCAAAAAGGCATCACTTCACTGGAATATTATACCGGGTTTCAGCAAACGACTTTGAAAACTAAACTGGAATTGCTTGATTTTTTGATCAAACAAAAAGCCGCCGGGAAAAAAGTAGCAGCCTATGGTGCAGCTGCTAAAGGAAATACCCTGCTCAATTTCTGCGGCGTTAAAAGTGACTTGATTGATTTTGTCGTGGATGCCAATCCCAATAAACAAAACAAATTCTTACCGGCGAGCCATATACCGGTGATGGATGAAAACCATTTGAAGAATGAAAAATCAGATTATGTGATCATTCTTCCCTGGAACCTAAAGGAAGAAATCATGCATCAGCTTGAATACATCCATCAATGGGGGGGGAAATTTGTCTTACCCATCCCTTCCTTAAAAATAGATCAGGAGCATTGAAATTATTGGTCACAGGCGTCACCGGATTTATTGGCAACTATGTCGTCCAGGAATTATTGAAGCGAAACTATTCGGTTATCGCCACCTCCGTTTCTGAAAACAAAGCAAAACAGTATTCCTGGTTTACAGAGGTAGAATACCTGCCTTTTGATTTCGGATCTTTGGATTCCCACACCGATTATTTTAATTTTTTTGGTAGACCGGATGCCCTAATTCACTTGGCCTGGGAGGGCCTCCCTAATTATAAATCGTCCTTCCACCTGGAAACCAATCTGCCCAGGCACATAGCATTTCTGGACAATATGATAAGGCATGGCCTTGACGATATTTCGGTTGCCGGAACCTGTTTAGAATATGGGATGAAGGAAGGTCCTCTAAATGAAGGAATGCCATCATCACCGGTGAATCCCTATGCCCTGGCCAAAGACAAGCTGCGGATAGAACTCGACAGGCTCCGTCAACAAAAGGAATTTCAGTTGAAATGGGTACGCCTGTTTTATATGTACGGTGCGGGGCAAAACCCCAATTCCTTGCTTTCTCAACTGGAAAAAGCCCTTCGGCAGGGCGATGAGGTGTTTAATATGAGTGGCGGGGAACAAAAAAGGGATTTTTTAACTGTAGAAACTATGGCTGAATACCTGGTGGAGATAGCGGTCCAAAAGGAGGTAACCGGAATAATAAATTGTTGCAGTGGTCAACCGGTCACCGTTAAAAAATTGGTGGAAAATTACCTGACAGAAAATAACAAGAAGATTTCGCTCAACCTGGGTTATTATCCATATCCGGATTATGAACCAATGGAATTTTGGGGCGATGTGACCAAGCTTAATAAAATTATAAATACGAATACCAGAGACTATGAATGAGATATTAAACTTCAAAAAAGAAGTAGAAGAAAATATTGCGGCCCAGGGAAATAATGCAGTTCTTAAGAATGCAGGGGCGGCTTTTATGGAAGCATCTGTCCGCTCACGATATTCCTACAACTTTACCTGGCTCGGCCGGCCTATTATCCAATATCCCCAGGATATCCTGGCTATCCAGGAAATCATTTACCGGGTGCAACCCGATTTAATCATTGAAACAGGGATCGCTCATGGAGGCTCGTTGATTTTGCATGCCTCTATTTGTGAGCTGATCGGTAAAGGAGAAGTGTTGGGTATTGATATTGATATCCGGGAGCATAATAAAACAGAAATTCTCAACCACCGGATGATAAATCGGATTTCCATGATTCAGGGTTCATCTGTTGCACCCGACGTAATTAACTCCGTGAAAGAAAAGGTCAAAGGCAAGAGCAGCGTAATGGTTATTTTGGATTCCAATCACACCCATGAGCACGTAGTAGAGGAACTTAAAGCATATGCCCCCTTCGTCACCAAAGACAGTTACCTGATTGTGTTGGATACTATTATAGAAGATTTACCGGGAGATTTTTACCAGGACCGGCCTTGGGGAATTGGCAATAATCCTAAGACAGCAGTCTTTGAATTTTTGTCCCGGAATAAAAACTTTATGAATGACTTTAATATGGATAATAAATTAATGATCAGTGTGGCGCCAAACGGGTATTTAAAGAGGAAAGATTAAATGAGTCTTGATCAAGTCGTTGTTCGTATTCAGCTAATGAAACCACTAAGTGATTAGAAGCTGAGACATCTCCAGCCTCAAAAAAGCTAACTTTTATTAAAATTTGAACCACAGGCGAAGCGTGCTGTTGTGGAGGAGTTGAACTCCGACTTTGGAAAATATTAAGCAGGTTTGAATCAGATAAATGGATTAATTGGCATGCAACCCTTTAACGCTTTTTGTTGAGGAGAAGCTTGACTTCGACCGTGAAAAATATTTTTAGAATTAATAGCCAAAGTCGGTAAAATTTAAACATAAATAAATTCTTTGCGACTTTGCGCCTTTGCGTGAAACCTACAGTAAGCGAATGTCCCCCATCATCCAGGTAACCAACATCTCCAAACAATACCGCCTCGGCCAGGTGGTATCGGTACGATCTCCCACGATCTCAACCGTTGGTGGCATCGTATTCGCGGCAAAGAAGATCCGTTTTTAAAAATAGGGGAAGAAAACGATCGCACTAAAAACAGCAATAGTGACTATACCTGGGCGCTGAGAGATATCAATTTTGAAGTACAACAAGGTGAAGTATTGGGTATCATCGGGCGTAATGGGGTGGGCAAAAGTATCTTATTAAAGATCCTCAGCCGGACTACGGCCCCCACCACCGGACAAATAAAAATAAAAGGCAGGGTCGCCAGTTTATTGGAAGTCGGCACCGGTTTTCATCTCGAACTCACCGGGCGTGAAAACATTTATCTCAATGGAGCCATCCTCGGAATGACCCGCTCCGAGATCAAACGAAAATGTGACGATATCGTCGATTTTGCCAGTGTGGAAGGATACATCGATACTCCGGTCAAACGGTAAGTAGCGGGATGTATGTGAGGCTGGCGTTTGCGGTTGCTGCGCATCTGGAACCGGAGATACTCATTATTGATGAAGTTTTAGCAGTTGGGGACGCAGAGTTTCAGAAAAAATGCCTGGGAAAGATGAAAAACGTGAGTGTAAATGAGGAAAGGACGGTTTTGTTTGTAAGCCACAATATGACCGCTATGAACTTATTAAGTAATTCGATTCTTTATTTAAATCATGGAAAAAATTTAAAGTTCGGAGATACAAAAGATGTGATTAATACGTACTTGAGTTCAGGATCGGAAACTACAACCAGGAAAACCTGGAACGAAGCAATAAGACCAGGAGATGATGTAGCCAAAATATACCAGTTGCGACTGGTCAATGGAGAAGGAAATGAAATTGATGCTATCGATTTTTATAAAGGTGGGGGAATCCAATATTCTTACGAAGTTTTAAAAACTGGGTTTATACCTATACCCAACCTTTATTTATTTAATCAACAGGGAGACCATATCTTCGCCAGTGCTGACCCGGTAGCAAATGGATTGAGTGAAATTGGAATGTATCGGACTACGATGTGGATACCTCCTCAATACAATTTTACATGGCTAGGAAGGCCCATTATTCACTATCCGCAAGATATGGTGGCTCTGCAGGAAATAATTTGGTAAATCAAGTCCGATTTGGTTATTGAAACTGGAGTATCACATGGTGGATATATAATTTTTTATGCTTCGATTTTAGAACTAATAGATAACGGTGAAGTTTTAGGAATTGATATTGATATAAGGGCTCACAACAGATTAGCAATTGAATCTCATGATATGAATAGGAGAATTAAATTAATTCAAGGGTCCTCAATTTCAGATGAGGTGATTCAACTAGTAAAAAAGGAATCATAGGGATAGGAAGAAAGTATTGGTTTTGCTAGAACTAATCACATACTCAACCATGTTCTGGAGGAGATGAAATTGTATAGTTCAATTGTAACATTTGGAAGTTATCTAGTAGTTTTTGACACGGTGGTGGAAGATTTACCGCAAGAAGCAAATATAAGTAGGCCATGGGGAAAAGTAAATAACCAAAGTCTGCAGCAAGAGAATTTTTAAAAGCAAAATTGAATTTTGAGGTTGATTTTTCCATTCAAAACAAACTTTTAATCACAGGTGCTCCCGAAGGATACCTGAAACGCATTAAATAAAAAGTATGAATACTCCATTTTTTAGCATCATTATTCCTACGCGTAACAGATATGAAACATTGAGGTATGCAATCCTTACTGTCCTGGTACAAGATTTTAAATCATTTGAATTGATTATTTCAGATAATTCTGATGAAGAGTACCTCAACCGAATTGAGATAATTAGAGATTACTTGCTGGATGATAGAATTAAATATTATCGTCCTAATTCAATCCTTTCTATGAGTGATAATTGGGAATTTGCTGTCTCAAAATCAACTGGAAATTATCTAATAATCTTCGGAGATGATGATGGGTTAGTCGCAAACTCATTAGGTAAAATAAATAGGATTATTCAAAATACGAAGGCAGAATTAATCAGCTGGTCAAGAATTGAATACAGTTGGCCTGATAGAATACCCACTCAATATTCAAATTTAACAATAATTCCTTATATAGGTAAAACTGGTATTTTGAATAGTAAAGATTACATAAATCGAGTTATTCGCTCGAAAGCTGATTACAGATATCTTCCTATGTTCTATAATTCTGCAGTAAGTAAGGAAACAGTTGAATTGTTAAAAAAGCAAACGGGAAGAGTTTTTAATGCTTGGAGCCCAGATATTTATACGGGTTATGCTTTTGCACATTTAGTTAAAAAATTTATTACCATTAATTATCCATTCAGCATAAATGGGGTTTCGGCAAGAAGCAATGGAGCCGCTTTTGCTAATAATGATAAATTAAAACAAACCGAATATTTAACGTTATTAAAAAAATCAGAAATAAAATGGCCGGTTATTTTACCTGAAATATATACGTCCTATCTGGGAATTATAGAACCTTTTGTTCAATTAACAAGATATTTTCCAGAATTGGGCACATATATAACTAAAAAGAAAATTTATAAAATAATAATTGATACACTGGAGGGCAGTAGTGAAAGCGATTATGAAAATAAAATAAAAGCTACTGTAGAAAGCTCTAAAAATGACCGCATCCTTTATAATTGGTTAATTGCATATATTGCTAAAGTTAAGCCTATTTATAAGCCTTATAATATTATAAATCTTGAGGACAAAGTGGGATTGGATGGCTATCATATTTATATTGATGCATCAAAATTTGGCCTTCAAAATGTTTATGATGTTTCAATTTTTATTAATAACATTTTCGGAGAATTAAAAGATCAGGACTATTTGAAACCAGTGAGGGTATCTTTGATTAAAAGGATAAGAAAGGCTTTGGGTATGATTTTTAGACCGGCATGATTTGAACTGAACTGATTGATACTGAATGGTAGAATAGTCAGTTTCTAATCTAATTCTGAATGAAACATATTCTTATCCTTGGGTCCGAAGGGTTTATAGGTAACCACTTAATTGGATATTTTCGAACTGAAGGTTATACTGTTTCAGGATGTGATTTATTTGATACGCCCAGAAGAAGGAACTACCAATATTACAAAGTATCTCGATTATCACCTGAATGGGAAGAATTATTTTCTGGATCCTCTTTTAATTTTTGTATAAACGCAGCAGGTAGTGGAAATGTCCCTTATTCAATGAGCCACCCGGTACAGGACTTTGAAGCGAATACTTTTGATACTGTTAGAATACTAGATGTACTTCGACGTATTAATCGAGACTGCCGTTATTTACACATTTCCAGTGCAGCAGTATATGGAAACCCAGATCGCCTACCAGTACCAGAAGCATTTCCTACAACCCCGGTTTCGGCCTATGGTTGGCATAAACTCATGGCAGAGCAAGTTTGCAAGGAATACCAGGATTTATTTGGAGTTTCAATTTCTGTGGTGCGCCCTTTTTCGGTGTACGGGGAAGGATTAAAAAAGCAACTATTCTGGGATATTTGCAGCAAACTTGAGGTTTCAGATACTATCCAATTGCTTGGCACCGGTTTTGAATCGAGAGATTTTATTCATATTAGTGACCTGACTGCATTGATTGAAGTTATCTTGTTATGTTCTGCCTTTCAGGGAGAGGTATTTAATGCTGCCAGCGGTATTGAGACTACTATCCAGGACATAGCGAAAATTTTTGAAAATTATTATGGAGGTGAAAAGTCAATACATTTTTCAAAGGAAGTCAGAAATGGTGACCCGTTAAATTGGCGGGCTGACATCAGCAAAATTAAATCACTGGGATTTAGACCTTCAATCCGTCTGGAAGAAGGCGTAAAACAATATATACAATGGTTTCAGCAGTTGAAATAAAATAATATCGTGCGCGTTATTTATTTTATCGATGATAAAATGGGAGGAGTCAGCTCTTTGTGTTATAATCTGGTTACACACTCTCCAGACCTACCGTATGAGCAATGGGTCATACATATCGACTTCCTTGAATCTAGTAAGGCGAGAGCTAATTTGAAATACCCCAATGCGGAAAGTATTCATTTTAAGTATTCTGGATTAGAAAATACCTATTCAACCATTAAGCGATTGTATAAATCTTTGCCAACTGAACCGGGTGCATTAGTGGTAAATTACGAATTAGAAATGGAAATGCTTGATCATTATCCGGTGCGTCAAACAATTTACCAGTTAGTACATGATAATTACAATCTTGCTTTAGCTATAAAATTTGAACATTTGGTAGATGTATTTATAGCACATAATAAATACATCTATGATCAATTAATAAAATCACTTAAAACAAAAAAATTCGCAGTATTCTATTTGCCACATGGCGTCGCAGTTCCACCTTTCTATCGGAAAAGAAATGAAATTTTAAATAATGAAAAACTAAAATTATTGTTTTTGGGAAGACTTGATGAAAAAAAGGGAATATTTGACCTTCCCGCAATAGGTCGTCTTCTTCGAGAAAATAATATATCGGTTGAATGGACCTGTATAGGCAACGGTCCTGAAAAACAAAAACTAATAAACCAATGGAAAGATGAACCAAATTTAGTTTTTTTAAATCCAACATCAAATATAGAAGTATTGGAGATTGCCTCCCAACATGATGTTTTTGTATTACCAACTAAATTCGAAGGTTCACCGGTTTCATTAATAGAAACAATGAGCGTTGGATTGGTTCCGATTATCACCGATTTGGAGGGAAGTATCAGAGAAATAGTAGATGCGGATATTGGTTTTCGTATTCCTATGGATGACAATTTGGGATTTGCTGTTGCTATTACAAAGTTGAACGAGGATCGTAAATTATTAAGTTTAATGGGTGACAATTGTAGAAAAAAGATAATAAGTGATTTTAATATATTATGTACTGCGCCGCAATATCACAATCTTTTTAAAGAATATTCATTGTTTTACTGTCCAAAGAAACTCCAGAAAAATAAAATTGGGGCAAGGTTGGATCAACCTTGGCTCCCTTCTTTTATTACTAGAACGATTAGACAATGGCGAAGGGGGA